>JALYTW010000190.1 GCA_030854075.1 Pseudomonadota bacterium | reverse complement strand
ACGCGCACTGCAGTGCCACCGACCGGTATGACCATGCCTGCCGACGGCCCGATGTCGAGCCGCGATGCCCCACGCTGCGCGCCTCCCCACGCGCCCACGCCGACATCAACTCCGAGTCGGCCGGACTGCGCGATACGGTGTGTCGCTCGCGCCGCACCGTCGACGAACCCTTCGAGCGAATCGCGCAGAATACCGCCTGCCTGGGCATACGCTTCGACATTGACGCCAGGCAGGATCGCCTGCGGGCCGAACCCGCCGACGATTTCCACCGTCGGCCCACCGCGACCGCCGCCGATCGCGATGCGCTGCTCGAGGATCACGTGGATCGGCGCACGCGTCGGCTGCCAGTCAAGGCCGAACGCGACCTCCCGCCCCCGACCCGCAAGCGGAGTGGCGACGCGCCCCGCGAGCGCGAGGCGTGCTGCGGGAAGGACCGCATAAGTGACGCGCGCGCCCGCCTGGGACGCGCCGAGCTGGCCGCCAAGGGGGGCCAGCCGCGCGCCGCCCCGCGCGATCAACCAGGCGCTCGCCTGCCAGCGCGACCGGGCGCGCACATCACTCAAGATCGGCGGTCGCACCAGCGGCGGCGGGATCATCGGGACCTGCGCTGGTGAGGAATGGAACGGTGCGATCTCCGCGAAGGGGGCAAGAATCCTGGTAGCGGACGATATCGATGCGGGTGTCTTGACCACGCCAACCAGCGTCGGGGCGCCGCGCTGCGAGACCGCGACCGCGCGGGGCAGCATCGCGCGTTGCGCCGGAGCAGGGCGCACCGCGGCCGCGACGGGGGCGACGCCCAGCAGGTCGACCGCGCGCTGGATCTGCTCGCCGTTCGGCCATAGCGCGAACGCCCGCAACGCGATCCAACCACCCACCATCGCAGCCATAAACCGCAGTGGCTTGCCCGCCGTCATGCTGGCAGGGCCTGGTCGCTGAACCCCGTCCCGAGTCCGGCCCCCAGCTCAGCCTCAAGTCCGGTATCGGGAAAATCATGAAAGGTCTTGTCCCAGACCGGCGTCGCGCCGCGGAGCATCGCGATGTAGCGAATGATCGCGCGCGGCGCGGCGACCAGCGCGATCAAATTACCGACGAAAAAACGGGGCACCGACCACAGCGCCTCCCGCCAGCCATAGCAGCGCGCGGTGCACGCGAAGCGCATCGCCAGCCGCCAGAACAGGAGCCCGGTCGTGATCGCCAGCAGCCATCCCGCGAGCGCATCGGCGGGCGGCGGCACCCGCGCAAGCCAGTGCAGTCCGAGCCGAAACCCCCAGGCGATCGCAGCCACATAGGCTACGGCCAGCACCAGCACCGCCAGCGGCGCGCGCCGATCGCGCATCCGCATCCAGTGATCTGTCCAATGCTGCGCCGCGCTCCACCCGGTACGGTCCCAGCCCGCCAGCGCGATGCCGATCATCCAGCGCGCCTTTTGCCGGGTCGCGGCGGGAATCGTTGCGGGAAAATACGCGCGCACAGCGACCAGCCCGCCCCGCGCCTCATCCTCGACCCGAGCGAAGATGCATCGCCCGCCGCGCTCGCCGATCCTCAGCCCGAGCTCGTAGTCTTCAGTCAGACTGGTCGCATCGAAGGGTAGCCCGCCGCGCTCCGCCGCGATCCCCGCGAGCGCGGCGCGGGCGATCGAACAGCCCGTACCGGCCAGCGGCATCCCCGCCCCCAGCGCGGTGCGGATCGGCATCTGCGCGGTGTGGTGCTCCGCAAATTCGTCCGCATAATGTCCCGAGATCAGCCGTGACCCGCGCATGACCAGCGGCAAGACCGGCAACTGGACGACGTCATGGCTGTCGATCAGCGAATCGAACACGCGCAGTTCGGCGGGATGAACGACATCTTCCGCATCGTGGAGCACCACCGCCTTGAGCTTCCTGCCGTCGCGGGCTTCGTCGGCGATCGCAGCGGCCCACATCCGGTTCAAATTGTCGGCCTTCGTGGTCGGGCCATCGGCATCGCCGATCACCAGGCGGACGCGAGAATCACACTCGGCGATCGGGATCAGCACACCGATCGTGGCCGGATCGTTCGGATAGAGACCGACATAGAGTCGATAGTCGTCGTGGTCGAAGCGCGCGAGTGTCGATCTGATCATCCCCCCGATGACCGCCGCCTCATCCCAAGCCGGAACGAAGATCGCCAGCCGTCCGGTAGACTCCGGTGGCGCTAATTCTAGGAGGCGAAGCCGCGATGTTCTCTGGCGTCGTACTCGGTAAAACAGGTAAAATAGATCGACCAATATATCGTCGAATCCCCCGATCAACAGACCGGTCGCAGCGAACAACATGGTCTCTCGCGCAACGCCATCGACGAACCAGAGCGAATCGATCAACAAGCAATGATCCCCCCATCATGGCCGAAATAGGATCAGATGCTTTGAAGGGCAAATCAAGCGTTATGTGAACTGTACTGTTGCGAACTCCGCCGACCCGGGGTCATCCCGCCTAGGGTTGCGTCCGATCGCTGCCCGCGGCACCGCCGGTCCCTGCTGCTCCGACCGTGCCGATATTACCGAACAGATCCTCGAAGAGCCCGCGTTTCTTGCCCAGCGTCGGTGTCGTCTTGCCATAAGGGTCGATCCGCGCAACCTGCTGGACCCCACCGCGGCTGATCGACGCGACGTTCCCCGCTGCGTCGAAGCTGATTTTCAGCGTAATCTGATCGCGCACCTTGGGCTTCTGGAAATTCAGGTTCCGGCTGTCGCGCGCGACGTAATACCAATCTTTCTGCCCAAACTCGCTGACGATGGTCGGCTTGCCCAGCGTCTGCTGCACCGACGTGCGATTGTCGACGCCCGGCTGGATCGCGTTCACCAGGTCGGCATCGATGATATAGCCCTGATGCGATCGCAGCGGCGCGCAGCCGCCGAGCGCGATGCCGAGGGCAGCGAGTCCCACCATTGCGACACGCGCGGTGGGGCGGACAGTTACGCTCATCACATTCTCCACGCGGGCGCGCCAATCGATCGATTGCATCGCCCGCCGTTCGTCTCGATATGCGAGGATGCCGCAGCGGGCAAGCCGGGGATCGGCGCGACAAGGAGTGTATCAGTGGGGTGGTTCGCGAAGTTGTTGGGCAAACCGAGCGAGGAGGCGTTGCCGCTATACTCCGCGATCGTGCGCCACGGGCGCGCCGAACACTGGTATGTTGAAGGTGCAGTACCCGATACGGTCGATGGGCGCTTCGACATGATCGCGGCGGTCTTGGCGATGGTGTTGATCCGGCTGGAGCGCGACGGGGCGCCCGCCGCGCCGCTGACTGCGCGGCTGACCGAGCGGTTCGTCGACGATATGGATGGCCAGCTGCGCCAGATGGGGATCGGCGACATCGTCGTGGGCAAGCATATCGGCAAGATGATAAGCATGCTCGGCGGGCGGATCGGCGCGTATCGCGCGGGACTAGAGGCGGGCGACCTCGAGCCCGCGCTCCGGCGGAACCTCTATCGAGCGGGTCTTCCGGGCGAGGCACCACAGCGTCACGTCGCCGCCGCACTGAAGCGGTTCCACGAGGCGCTGGGGGCAACCGCCCTCGCCACGATCGAAGCGGGCGATCTACCATGAGCGAATTCCATCGTCCCGAGCGCATCGACATGATCGGTGAGGGCGATCGTCGGATCGCGATCAGCGCCGATGCGCGCGAGCGCGCGGCGCTGGCGACACGATTCGGGCTGGTATCGATCGATTCGCTGGAGGCGGTACTCGACGTTCATCGCGACGCCGCGGGAATCCGCGTCGCCGGGCGGATCACAGCCGCGATCGTCCAGGCCTGTTCGATTACCGACGATCCGATCACGGTCACGATAGACGAGCCCGTCGCGCTGACGTTTGTCGAGCCCGGCGGTATGAGCGAGGAGATCGAACTGGCGGAGGGGACACTAGACACGCTCGAGATCGAGGGGTCGGCGATCGATCTCGGCGAGGTGGCGGCGGAGACGATGGCGCTGGCGCTCGACCCCTTCCCGCGCGGACCGCAAGCGGCGGCGGCGCTCAAGGAGGCGGGCGTGCTGACCGAAGAGGAGGCTAAGCCTGCGGGGCCGTTCGCGGGGCTCAAGGACAGACTGGCGGGGCGCTAGTCCGCGTCGGGGCCCAGGCTCGGGTCGAGATCGCGCGGACGGACGAACCGAGTCAGACGCGCGCCGTTAGGCGCGGCGGCCGCCCAGTCGTCCACATCGAGTTCGAGCTCCGCGATCGTCGCGGTCGGATATTTTTCCTCGGCGGTATCGCGGAGGCCGCTCTGCCCCTCGGGTACAAGCATCAGCACGAGGTCTTCGAGCCCTGGATTGTGGCCGACCATCAGCGCTCGCGTCGCGCTCGCCGGGAGTTCGCGCACGACGTCGAGCAAGGTCGCCGAGGATGCCAGATAGATGCGGCGATCGACGATCGGCGCGAGCGTGCGGCCATAGGCCGAAACGATCGCGTCGATCGTCTCCCCCACCCGCACCGCGGGCGAGGCCACGACATGATCGAACGCGATCCCCAGGCTGCGCATATGCCGCCCGATCAGCGCCGCGGCGCGCCTGCCCTTGGGATTAAGCGGGCGATCGAAATCGCGCGAGACCGGATCGTCCCAGCCGGATTTGGCATGCCGCAACAGCGTCAGCGTCTTCACGTTTGGCCGTCTCCGTCAGGCTCCGAGATCAGGCCCGGAGGTCGAGCATCGAGGCGCGCCTCTTGCCCGATGCCGCCGCGCAATGAAAGCCGTGAGGCGACCCTCGCCACCGCATCGTCGAGCGTGACGCGCGACACGACGACGCCCGGCGGAAAGGCCCTGAGCAGCCGCGACGGCATCGCCGCCGATAGCATCACGAACGCGCCCTGGTCGTCGGCGCGCCGGATCAATCGCCCGAACGCTTGGGCGAGCCGGGCACGGACGATCCGGTCGTCGTACGCGCTGCCCCCCCCCGATTCCTTGGCTGCGAGTCGCCGCGCGGCGTGGAGGACGCTTGGCTTGGGCCACGGCACCCCCTCCATCACCACCAGCCGCAGCGACCAGCCGGGCACGTCAACCCCATCGCGGAGCGCATCGGTGCCGAGCAGCGAGGCGGCGGGATCGTCGCGGAAGATATCAACGAGCGTGCCGGTGTCGATCGGATCGACATGCTGCGCGTGGAGCGGAAGTCCTTCGCGCGCCAACCGATCGGCGATCCGGCCATGAACTCCGCGCAACCGCCGGATCGCGGTGAACAGACCGAGCGTGCCGCCCCCCGCCGCGACGATTAGCCGCGCATAGGCGTTGGCGAGCGCCGCGATGTCACCGCGCTTGACGTCGGTAACGACCAGCACCTCAGCATTGGTCGCATAGTCGAACGGGCTAGCCGCCTCGAATCGCGCGGGCGGGCGGGCGAGGTGCGGCGCGCCGATGCGCGCTTCGGCGGTGTTCCACCCCTCGTCGCGGTCGGCGCCCCCCCCCGTCAGCGTCGCGGAGGTGACGAGCGCGCCGTGGGCGGGCTTGAGGACGATCTCGGCGAAGGGGCGGGTCGGATCGAGCCAGTGACGATGGAGGCCAATGTCGTATTCGCGGCCTTCGATCCGGTCGACCGCGAGCCAGTCGACGAAATCGGCGCTGATCGGGCCACCAACTCGCGCGAGCAGTGACAGCCACGCCGCGACGGTCTCCGCCCGCCAGCCGACCGATGCAATTGCGCCTTCAACGCGCGCCCGCGCGGCGCCGTCGAGCCAGTCGGGCGCTTCGGCGAGCACCGCCTCCAGTCGCCGCCCAAGCGTCACGAGCGGGCGGACGAGTGCATCGAGCGCGGCGGCGGCGGGGGCGGCGGCGTCGATCAATTCGGGGGTCGGTTCGGCAAGCTCGGTCTCGAGACCATAGCCCGCATCGCCCGGCTGCTCGGCGCGGGCGAAGGTCAGGCTCCTGATCGCCGCGAGCAGTGTCTCGATCGGGCCGAACGGTTGACCCTCGTTCAACCGTTGAAGCCAGCCGTCGCTCGCCAGCGCCCGCGCGGCATCGACCGCGTCCTGGATCGCGCGCGCGCCCGCCTCGTCATAGCTCGCGACATCGAGCAGCCGCGCGGCAAGGCCCCGGCGGCGGCCGCGCCCGCCTGCCTCGGGACCGAGAATCCAGCGTCTAAGCTCGATCGTCTCTTGCCCGGTCAGCGCGGTCGCGAACATCGAATCGGCGGCGTCGAACAAGTGATGCCCTTCATCAAAGACGTAACGCGTCGGACGGGTTGCGAGTTCGCGCCCGCGCGCGGCGTTGACCATGACCAGCGCGTGATTCGCGATCACGACATCTGCCTCTGCCGACGCGCGAGCCGCGCGCTCGATGAAGCATTTGCGGTAGTGCGGGCAGCCCGCATAGACGCATTCGCCTCGGCGGTCGGTGAGCGCGGTAGGACCGTTGCGGCGAAACAGGGTCGGCAGCCAGCCGGGCAGGTCGCCGCCGACCATGTCGCCATCGGCGCTGTAAGCGGCCCAGCGCGCAACGAGGTGCGCGAGTACCGCAGCGCGACCAGCGAAGCCGCCCTGCAGCGCGTCCTCGAGGTTGAGCAGGCACAGGTAATTCTCGCGCCCCTTACGGGTGACGACCTTGTGCTTGCGGGTCGCGGCATCGGGGAACAACCGCGCGGTTTCATGCGCGAGCTGACGCTGGAGCGCCTTGGTATACGTCGAAATCCACACCGCGCCGCCAGCGTGCTCCGCCCACAGCGAGGCAGGGGCAAGATAGCCCAGCGTCTTGCCGATCCCCGTCCCCGCCTCGGCAAGCACGAGGTTGGGTGCATCGCGCGCGGCGCGCGGCGCAAACGCGGCGGTCGCGGCGGCTGCATAGGCGCGCTGACCAACGCGCTCCTCCGCGCCATGCCCGGTCAGGTCGACGAGCCGCGCCTCGGCATCGCTCGGTGCGATCGTGACAGTGCGCGGCGCGGGGCGCGGTGGTTGCTCCTCCCATTCGGGGAGCCGGGTGAAGAGCCAGCGTTCGTTGATCTCTGGCTTGGCCAGCCGGTCGGTCAGCGCGGGTGCCCATGACCAGCGCAACCGCATCAGCGACTGCGCTGCGGTCCATGCTCCCTCGCGCTCCGGCCAGTCCCCGGTTGGAACCGCGAGCAACGCCCTGGTCGCCGCCAAGAGGAAGGCGGCGACATCGGCGTCCCGCTCGGGCGGCAACAGATCGACCGCGCGTGCGAGCCCCTTGGGGGTCGGCACCGCGAACCGCGCGGGGTGGAGGAAGGCGTAAAGTTCGAGCAGATCGAGCCCCGAAAGGTCGGCATAGCCAAGCCGTTGCCCCACGAGTGGAGCGTTGAGCAAGATGACCGGGGTGTCCGCCGCGATCCGGATCGCTTCACCGCGACTGACCGAGCGTGTGCCCTCCCCGGTGGCGATCCAGATGCCGGCGTGGCTCGCGTGAAGCGCAGGGTGGCGAAGCGGAGGCATCGGCGACACCATGGCGAAATGGGAACGAAAGGGCAACGACTGCAATCGCGATCGCGGCGTGCCCCTATTCCTCGTTTGCCTCGTAAGAGCCGCTGCTCCACGAGTGCTCCCACATCGCGTAATCCGCGACTGCGCGACCGCTGGCGTCGGTCGCGGGCCTGAAGCGGAGACGTTTCTGCAACACGCCACAGATCGACTGGTTAAGCGTCGCGCTGTCGCTCGGCTCGACCACGGTGCACCCGGTGACGCGCCCCGCGACACCGACGATAATTCTGGTCATGACCCGATACCGGCGACCGTCGTCCGGCATGCCGCGCGGAAAATCGGAATCGCGGATCCCCCGACTGAGGAGTTCGAACCCCCGGCCGTCGCCACCACCGCCCGGTCCATCACCCTCGCGGCCGCTCCCGGTACCCTCGCCGATCCCGCCGCTCCCCGTACCCGGTCCGGGTACCGGTGCAGCGCCGCTGTGATTGCTCGCGCCGGTCGACGCCTTGGTCGCGGTGACGTCCGGCGGCGGCTGTGGCGGCGGGATGACGACGGATGGCGCGACGATCTCGGTCGCCTTCGCTGTGAGATTGGCAGGCGAGGCGGCGCCTTCCTTGCGAGGCGCGCGATTCCGTTGACGTTTGGGTCGGGGCTTGGGTTGTGGGGTCACCAACGGGGGCAGGACTGTGAACGTCGCCAGCGATTCCGCGACCTGACGAGGGAAAGTCGTCGCGAGACCGGTCAGCAACGCATAGCCCAGCGCAAGATGGATCGCGACGACTGCGACGATCGATCCTGCGCGCTCGCGGCTGAGGCGTTGTTCACCGTACATGACAGCAGTCTATACAGCGGGTTGTGTGAACCCGCGGTTGCGCTTGACGCAACCGACTCGTTCGGCAACCGTTACGCTTCCGACACCGATTCCCGGTGCTAAAGGATCGACCCATGCGTAACTTGGTTCTGATGCTGAGCGCAGTATCGCTAGCTATCCCCGCCACAATGGCGGTGCCCACGAGCAAGGCGGAAGCGCGCCACCGCCATTATAGTAGCCGCAGTTATCACCACACCAAACGCTGCCGGTATTCGAGCGGCACTACCGGTCTTGTCGCTGGCGGCGTCGGCGGCGCGCTGGTCGGGCGGTCGATCGTCGGACATGGGCTGCTGGGTACTGCAGCGGGCGCAGTCGGCGGGGCGTTCGCGGGACGTGCGATCGATCGCACGATCACCGCCAAGAAGCGCTGCCGCTAACGGTACAGGGGGTCGTCGGCATGGGGTGACGCGCGCGCGGCTTCGCGCTACCGCACTGCACCATGACCGACGACCTCCGCTCCGCCGCCCTCGGGTCCAAGGCCTGGCCTTACGAGGAGGCGCGCAAGCTCCTGAAACGCTATCCGGACGGCAAGCCGCGTCAGCATGGACAGCCCGCACCGATCTTGTTCGAAACCGGCTATGGCCCGTCGGGCTTGCCCCATATCGGCACCTTCAATGAAGTGCTGCGCACGACGATGGTCCGCAACGCGTTTCATACGCTGAGTGAACAACCCACCACGTTGATCGCGTTCAGCGATGACCTCGACGGGCTGCGCAAGGTGCCCGACAACGTCCCCAACAAGGCGATGCTGACCGAACACCTCGGCAAGCCGTTGTCGCGCATTCCCGATCCGTTCGACAAATTCGATAGTTTCGCCGCGCACAACAACGCGGTGCTGCGCGAATTTCTCGATCGCTTCGGCTTCGATTACGAATTCGCCTCGTCGACCGATTATTACCAGAACGGCCGGTTCGACGCCGCGCTGAAGGACGTGCTGCGACATTATCAAGCGATTCTGGATGTCATGCTGCCGACGCTCCGCGCCGAACGCCGCGCGACCTATTCGCCGGTGCTGCCGATCAGCCCGACGAGCGGCGTCGTGCTCCAGGTTCCGGTCGAGGTGGTCGATGCCGAGGCGGGAATCATCGCGTTCGAGGACGCGGGGCAGCGGATCGAACACTCCGTGCTCGGCGGTCAGGCCAAGCTGCAGTGGAAGGTCGATTGGGCGATGCGCTGGGTCGCGCTCGGCGTCGACTTCGAAATGTACGGCAAGGACCTGATCGATTCAGGAATCCAGAGTTCGAAGATCGCGCGTATCCTGGGGGGGCGGCCGCCCGAGGGGTTCGTCTATGAAATGTTCCTCGACGAGGCAGGGGAGAAGATCTCCAAGTCCAAGGGCAACGGGCTCAGCCTCGATCAATGGCTGACCTATGGTCCCGACGAGAGCCTCGCCTTTTATGCCTATCGCGAACCGCGCAAGGCCAAGCAACTTCACATGGGGGTGATCCCCCGCGCGATCGACGATTACTGGCAGTTTCGCGGGAATTACGCTGCGCAGGATTGGAAGCAGAAGCTGGGCAACCCGGTCCATCACATCCATGACGGCGCGGTGCCTGGGGAGGCGCTGCCGGT
>JALYTW010000185.1 GCA_030854075.1 Pseudomonadota bacterium | reverse complement strand
CCGCCCCCGCGGCGGCGCTCAAGAATGCGGGCGACGTGCTCGATCCTCGCCAGCCGGTTGCATGGTGGCCCGCGGTGGCGCTGATGATCGCGGGCGGGGCCGCCGCGCTACTCCCCGCGGTCGCCGGGTTGCCGCTGTTCGGGTTCGCGGGGATGGCATTGCTGCTCGCGGGCGGGGTCGCAGGAGTGCCATGGTTCGCGCGGACTCTCTTGACGCCAATCGCGCGACGAAGCGGTACGCGGATCCCCGGCCTGCTCGCGATCCGCCATCTACACGGCGCGCCGGGCGAAGCCGCAACCGCGCTGTGCGGGATCGTCGCGTCGACCGCGCTGATGATCGCGATGGCAACGATGGTGACCAGCTTCCGCGGCGCAGTCGACGACTGGCTGGGCCAGGTGCTCGGCGCGGACCTGTATATGCGGAGCAATGCGGGCGCGAGCTTCGATCCCGCGACGCGGGCGATCCTCGCCGCCACGCCAGGAGTCGCCGGTATCGCGTTCAGCCGCCAGTTGCCGCTCACCATCGTCGCCGATCGCCCGCCGATCAGCCTGATCGCTCGGCCCGAACGCGGGAACCGCGATTCGTCGCTGGTGCTGTTGGCACGGGAGCGGTCGTTGCCCAAGAACGCGCTGCCGGTCTGGGTCTCGGAACCAGCGCAGCGGCTCTACGGCTGGGATCCGGGGAAGACCATCGTCCTGCCGATCGCGGGTCGCCACCGGTTTACGGTCGTCGGCGTGTGGCGCGATTATGGCCGCCAGACCGGCGCGGTGCTCGTGGACGACGCGGATTATCAGCGGCTGACCGGCGATACCGGTCGCGACGAGGCGTCGGTGATGATCGCCGCGGGCCAGGACGCGCAGCGGGTCGCCAACGCGCTGACGGCACGCCTGCCCAAGGATTTGAGCGACCAGGTCGAGGTCACTCGTCCGGCGACGCTGCGAAAACTCGCGCTCACGCTGTTCGACCGCAGCTTCGCGGTGACCTATCTGCTCGAGGCGGTAGCGATCCTCGTCGGGCTGGCGGGGGTTGCCGCAACGATGGCGGCGCAGACGATCGCACGTGAACGCGAGTTCGGGATGCTCCGCCATCTCGGCCTGACCCGCGGGCAGTTGACGACGATGCTGGCGACCGAGGGTGCGATCGTCGGCCTGACCGGCGCGCTCGCGGGGATCGGCCTCGGGCTGATCCTGGCGCAGGTCCTCATCCACGTCATCAATCCGCAATCGTTCAACTGGACGATGACGACGCGGATTCCGATCGGCACGCTGCTGGGCGTCGCGGCCGCGTTGACGGGGGCGGCGGCGATAACCGCCGTGCTCGCGGGACGTCGCGCCACCGCGCAGGGTGCGGTCCAATCGGTGCGGGAGGATTGGTGATGAACCGGCTGTGGACTCTCGTCGGCTGGGTCGCCGCGATCGGCGTCGCCGCGCCCGCCGCCACGCCCTACCCGGTCGTACGCCCCGGGATTACGCTGCGCTTCCCGTCCGATCACGGCGCGCATCCGCTGTTTCGCACCGAGTGGTGGTACGTCACCGGCTGGCTGCGCACCGAAGACGGCAACGACCTCGGCTTCCAGGTTACCTTCTTCCGCACCCGCCCGCCGATCGACGAACAGAACCCCAGCCGCTTCGCCGCGCGCCAGGTCCTGTTCGCGCACGCGGCGCTGTCCGACCCGGCGACCGGTCGGCTGCTGCACGGCGAACGCGCCGCGCGGCAAGGATTCGGTCTTGCCAGCGCCAAGACCGGCGATGCCGATGTCGCGATTCGCGACTGGACGCTGCGCCGATCGCGCGACGGTCGCTGGACGACCCGCATCAGCGCCGATGGCTTCGCGCTGGCGCTCGGGTTTCGGCCGACGCAGCCGCCGCTGCCACAAGGCGACGGCGGCTACAGCCGCAAGGGACCGCGCCCCGACGCAGCCAGCTATTATTATTCGATCCCGCACCTGAAAGTCAGCGGGCGTGTCCGTCGCGGCGACCGGACCACCGCGGTGACTGGCGAGGCGTGGCTCGACCGCGAATGGTCATCCAACTATCTGGCCCCCGAGGCGCAGGGCTGGGACTGGACGGGCCTCAATTTCGACGATGGTACGGCGCTGATGGCGTTCCGGATCCGGCGGCGGGGGGGCGGCACGCTATGGGCGGGCGGCTCGCTCCGTCGGCGCGACGGCACCACGATCGTGCTCGGTCCCCGCGACGTTTCCTTCCGCGCGCTCGCGACGTGGCGCAGCCCCGCGACCGGCGCGGTCTATCCAGTCGCGCAGGAGATCAGGATCCGCGTCGACGGCAGGATCGCGCGATGGCGGCTGCAACCGCTGTTCGCCGCGCAGGAACTCGACGCGCGGCGGAGCGGCCTGCCGGTCTATTGGGAAGGCGCGGTCCGCACCCGCGGCGGCCGCGGCTACCTCGAACTGACGGGCTATGATCGACCACTGACGATGTAGCCGGCGCCAAGTACAGCGGGAGCCTCGCCCAAAGAATGCATCAACAGGCAGATCGTTCACCGCATGGCCACGCGCCGCGCTTGCGCGGTATATTCGTAGGTGTAAAGCGGCACCGCATGGATGAGCAGACCTGACAATGGCGTTCCCTTTTCCTCTTTATGATCAAGGCTTTGTCGTCAGATGGTGGTAGGCGGCGGACCCATTAGCGCCCCCCGCATCGGGGGACGCAGATTGCCACGCGAACTGATCGGCGCGGTACTCGGTGCGCTCGGAATCGCGGCGTTCCTTGGGATCGGGCTGATCGTCGATCGCTATCCCTTCGCCTTCGACCAGCGCATCATGGCGGGGATCCGCGGGACCAACCCGCCCGCATGGCTCGCCTATGCCGCGCGCGACGTGACCGCGCTGGGCGGCGGCGTTGCGCTAACGACCATCGTCGTGGCGGTCGTGGGCTTCCTGCTCGTCCAGCGACTCTGGCTGACTGCATTGGCGCTGGCGCTGGCGACGCTGACCGGCGGTTGGGCGGTCGATCTGATCAAGCACGTGATCGTCCGCGCGCGGCCCGACCTGATCCCGCACCTCGTCGCGGCATCGGGCTATTCCTTCCCGAGCGGGCATTCGGCGAACAGCGCGATCGTCTATCTGACGCTGGCGGCGCTCGCGAGCCAGGTGACGCGGACCCGCGCGACGCGGATGTACCTGTTCGCGATCGCGATCCTGCTGTCGGGCGCGGTCGGAATCAGTCGCGTCTATCTGGGGGTCCACTGGCCGAGCGACGTGCTCGCCGGATGGAGCTTCGGAACACTGTGGGCGCTTGGCTGGTGGATCGCTACCGCCAAGGCGCGCGCCGCGATCGGCGGCGAACGCTAGCGGCCCCGCTCCGCGAGCTTGCGTTCCCAGGCGAGCGCGTCGGTGACGATCGTGTCGAGATCGTCGCGCCTCGGTTGCCAGGCCAGCGCGGCGAGAATCGCACTATTATCCGCGATCAGTTCGGCGGGGTCGCCCGCGCGGCGCCCCTCGTAACGGCGCTCGATCGTCCGGTTGGTAACCCGGTCGACCGCGTCGAGCACCTGATTGACCGAAAAGCCCCGGCCATAGCCCGCGTTGAGGATATGCGAATCCGCAGGCTGTTGGATGAGCAGGTCGAGCGCGGCGACGTGCGCGCCGGCCAGGTCGCTGACATGGATGTAATCGCGCACCCCCGTCCCGTCGACGGTGTCGAAATCGGTGCCGAAGATGCCCACCGACTCGCGCTTCCCGGTCGCCGCCTCCACCGCGATCTTGATCAGATGGGTCGCGCCGACGGTCGACTGTCCGGCGCGCGCCGCCGGGTCCGCCCCCGCAACGTTGAAATAGCGCAGCGCCGCGTAGTTCATCGGATGCGCCGCGGCGACATCCTTCAACATCGCCTCGCTCATCAGCTTCGACATGCCATAGGGGTTGATCGGGATCGTCGGGTCGCCCTCCCGCACCGGCACGCGCGCGGGCGTCCCATAGGTCGCGGCGGTCGAGGAGAAGATGAAGTGCGGCACTCCCTCCGTCACCGCACTTGCGAGCAGCGACCGGGTCGCGGCGGTGTTGTTGCAATAATATTTCAGCGGGTCGACGACCGATTCGGGCACCACCACCGATCCGGCGAAATGCATGATTGCCCGCACTCCATGGTCGCGGATCGCCCCCCGGACCGGATCGTCATCCGCCACGTCCGCCACGACCAGCGTCGCGCGCGGGTCGACCGCCCAGTCGAACCCGGTGACCAGGTTATCGATGACGACCACGTCGCAGCCCGCATCGAGCAGCGCCAGCACCGCATGGCTACCAATATAGCCCGCGCCGCCCGTCACCATCACCTTGCCTGCCACATCCGCCATACGCACTCCTTTCGAACCCGATAGCCTCTACCTACATGAGTGTGAAAGGAGACTTCACGATGACCGATTATGTGACGCTGGCCGGCGGCTGTTTCTGGTGCACCGAGGCGGTGTTCAAGGATGTGATCGGCGTCGAGAGCGTCGAGAGCGGTTATATCGGCGGTCACGTCGACGCCCCGACCTACAAGCAGGTGTGCAGCGGCGCGACGGGCCATGCCGAGGCAATCCGGATCGGCTATGACCCCGAACAGCTCGATCTGGGCGACTTGCTCGACATCTTCTTCGCGACCCATGATCCGACCCAGCTCAACCGGCAAGGAAACGACGTCGGCACGCAATACCGCTCCGCGATGTTCCCCGCCGATGACGACCAGAAAACCGCGATGAACGCCGCGATCGAGCGTGCCAAGGCCGGTAGCGACAAGCGGATCGTGACCACGATCGAGACGCCCGACAACGGGATCGAGGCGACCTGGTATCCGGCGGAAGGCTACCACCAGGACTATTGGGAGACCGAGGGCCACTCGAGCCCCTATTGCATGGCGATGATTCCGCCCAAACTACAGAAACTGCGTAAGAGTTTCGCGGCGCGGTCGAAAGCAGCGGTATCGGCTTGATCGGAACAATCCCCACGTATCGCCGGTTCAGCTCGTCGGTGCGCAAGCACAACACTGAACAGGGGCACGAGATGAAACCGATTTTTGCACTCGCTGGGTTGGCCATGCTGGCCGCACCGCTGGCAGCGTGTGGCGGCAATGGCGACGATAAGCTCGCGGGCCGCGTCGAGGATGCCGCGGACAACCGCGCCGACCAGATGGACGCGATGGCTGCCAATCTGGAAGACCGCGCGGACCGGACGCGGAAGGTCGGCGAACAGCGTGCCGACGCGATCGATGCCGCCGATCTGAATGCTCACGCGATGAGCAACGAGCAGAAGGCTGAGATCATTGCCAACGACGCAGCAGCGGTCCGCTAACGCACGGCGGCGCGCATCAACCGATCGTTGATCGCCGCCCCGATTCCCTGCGTGGGAATCGGGGCGGTTGCGATTCGGGGGCGATCACTCGCATCGGCGCGGTAGAGCGCATCGAACAGGTTCGCCGCGGCTTCGATCAGATCGCCGGCGCGGGACAGGTTAATATCGCCGGTGACCGCGCCGAAACCGATAAGATATTCGCCGGGTTCTGTGGTGGTCGCATCGAGACGAAGCGGCTTGGTGGGCGCGTAATGGCTGGCAAGCTGGCCCGGCGCGCTGATGTGCTCGGGGCCGTTCCCCTGCGTAGGCAACGGGCCGGTTATTTTCCCGCTACCGGGGAACGCGTTTGCGACCTCGGCTGCGGTTATCGGTCCCGGTCGCAGGACGGTACGACCCATCACGATGGTCGATTCGAGTCCGGCGTCGGTCGCACCATCGTCGATGATCAAGTGCACCCGGTCCCCAAGGCTCGCCGCGACATGCGCCGCGCGTGTCGGGCTGATCCCGCCGCTCGCATTCGCCGACGGCGCAGCCAGCGGCACGCCGCACGCCCCGAGCAACGCCTGTATCGCGCGATGCCGGGGAACCCTGACCGCGACGGTCGCCAGTCCCGCAGTAACCAGGGCTGCGACTCCCGCATCTGACAGCGCCGGCAGCACCAGCGTTAGCGGCCCCGGCCAGAACGCCGCCGCCAGCATCCGCGCATCGTCATCGAAGGCCGCGATCCGCTCCGCCGCCGCCAGATCGGCGACGTGGACGATCAGCGGATTGAAGCTCGGTCTCCCCTTCGCGGCATAAATGCGCGCGACCGCGACCGCGTTGGTCGCATCGGCGGCAAGGCCATAGACCGTTTCGGTCGGTACCGCGACGATCCCACCGTCTGCGATGAGTGCGGCGGCGGCGGCGATCGTATCCTCACCGAAGCTGCGGATTTGTGGAGTCATCACGCGGCGCTATAGCGCCCGCACACCAGGAGAGAAACGATGCCCTTCACCCCCGCCGTCACCGAGCAGCGTTTCGTCCTCGATCAGATCGCGCGGATTGGCGAGCTGGCCGCGACCGACCGGTTCGCCGCCGCGAGCGACGATGTCGTCGATGCGGTGCTCGAAGGCGCGGGTGCGCTCGCGGCGGGCGAATGGGCGCCGCTCAACCGGATCGGCGATACCATCGGCGCGACATGGACCCCCGATGGGGTCGTGATGCCCGACGGTTTCGTCGCGGCGTACAAAGACTACGTCGAGGGCGGCTGGGGGACGATCGGGGTGCCCGAGGAGTTCGGCGGCCAAGGCCTGCCCTTCGTGCTCCAGACCGCGGTGCTCGATACGCTGGGCTCGGCAAATATGGGGTTCGCGCTGTGCCCGACGCTGACGGTCGGCGCGATCGAGGCGCTGGTGCATCATGGCAGCCCCGAACAACAGGCGCTGTACCTCCCCCATCTCGCGACCGGCAAATGGACCGGGACGATGAACCTGACCGAGCCGCAGGCAGGGAGCGACGTCGGCGCGCTCCGGACGCAGGCGACGCCGCGCGGGGACGGCACGTGGAACCTCAAGGGCACCAAGATCTATATCTCGTTCGGCGACCACGACATGGCGGACAACATCGTCCACCTCGTCCTTGCGCGCACCCCGAACGCCCCTGCTGGCACGCGCGGCATCTCGCTGTTTCTGGTCCCCAAATACCGGCTCGATGCCGAGGCCAAGCCCGGCGATTTCAACGACGTCCGGGTCGTGTCGATCGAACACAAGATGGGGCTCCATGCCTCGCCCACCTGCGTGCTGAGCTTCGGGGATCACGACGATTGCATCGGCGAGCTGATCGGCGCGGAGCATGGCGGCATGCGCGCCATGTTCACGATGATGAACAATGCGCGGTTGAACGTGGGGCTGCAGGGTGTCCAGATCGCGGAGGGCGCGACCCAGGCCGCGGTCGCCTATGCGCGCGAGCGCATCCAGAGCGCGCGCGCCGGATCGCCCGATCTGACGTCGGTGGCGATCATCGACCATCCCGACGTCCGCCGGATGCTGATGCGGATGAAGGCGCAGACCCAGGCGGCGCGCGCGCTGGTCTATTACGCCGCGGGGCAGGTCGATCGCGCGACCTTGAGCCAGCCGGGCGCGAAGGGTCGGCTCGAGGTCGTGACCCCGCTTGCCAAGGCGCACGGCACCGATCTCGGCAACGAGGTCGCCAGCCTCGGCGTTCAGGTCCACGGCGGGATGGGGTTCATCGAGGAAACCGGGGCCGCGCAATATTTCCGCGATGTGCGGATCACCCCGATCTACGAAGGCACCAACGGCATCCAGGCCGCCGATCTGGTCGGGCGCAAGCTCGCGCTCGAAAACGGCGGCGCGTTCGCGACGCTGATCGCCGATATCCGCGCCGAGGCTCGCCACGAGCAGTTAATCGGGCTGGTCGATGCATGTGAACGGATCGGCCGCCGCCTC
>JALYTW010000183.1 GCA_030854075.1 Pseudomonadota bacterium | reverse complement strand
GTCACCAGCGGTTTCTTCCTCGACGAGGACGAACTGGTCGCCCTCTTTGTCGACGAAGGGCAGCGGTGCGTAGGGGGCGAGTGCGGCGGAGAACACCACCGGCCCCGACCCCGGCCCGCCGCCGCCGTGGGGGGTCGAGAAGGTCTTGTGAAGATTGATGTGCATCGCATCGATACCGAGGTCGCCCGGGCGCACCCGCCCGACGATCGCGTTGAAGTTCGCGCCGTCGCAATAGACGTAGCCGCCCGCGGCGTGAACCGCAGCGCTGATGTCGAAGAGATCACGTTCGAACAACCCGCAGGTGTTGGGGTTGGTGATCATTACCGCGGCGACATCGGGCCCCAGCCTGGCTTTCAGCGCCGCCGTATCGACACGGCCCTCGGCGGTCGCGGGGATGTCTTCGACGCTGAACCCCGCGAAGGCGGCGGTCGCGGGGTTGGTGCCGTGCGCCGATTCGGGGACGAGAACAATCTTGCGCGCGCCCTCGCCGCGCTGTTCGAGCGCCGCCTTGATCGCGAGCATGCCGCAGAGTTCGCCATGCGCGCCCGCCTTCGGGCTCATCGCGACCGAGGTCATGCCGGTCAGCGTGACCAGCCAATGCGCGAGTTGATGGATCACCTCGAGCGCGCCCTGGACCGTGTCGGTCGGCTGGAGCGGGTGGACGTCGGCAAAGCCGGGCAGCCGCGCGATCTTTTCGTTGAGCCGCGGATTATGCTTCATCGTGCACGATCCGAGCGGAAAGAGGCCGAGGTCGATCGCGTAGTTCTGACGGCTGAGGCGGGTGTAATGGCGCACTGTCTCGGGCTCCGACAGGCCGGGGAGACCGATCGGCGCCTTGCGCGTCAGGGTGCCGAGCCGAGAACCCGCGACATCGCCCTCGGCGAAATCGACACCGGTGGTGTGGGCATCGCCGATCTCGAAAATCAGCGGCTCTTCGAGCATGAGCGCCTTGTTACCCGTAAAGGTAGGCGCGGCGGCGCCGCCGCTCGCGGGGACGGTGGGGCGCCAGCCGGACTGGTTGATGGTCATCGAAGGGCTCCCGAAAAGCTACCGTTCGCCCTGAGCTTGTCGAAGGGCGTTGGCACCAAGCGTGCTTCGACAAGCTCAGCACGAACGGTGGTAGAATGGATGAAGCTCATGCCAGTGCCTCCTCGAGCGCGACGGCGAGGGTTTCGACATCCGCCTCGCTCGTGGTTTCGGTGACCGCGACGACCAGCCCGTTCGCCAGCGCGTCCTCGGTCGGATAGAGCCGCCCGAGCGATACGCCCGCCAGGATCCCGCGATCGGCGAGCGTGCGGACGATCGGGCGCGCTTCCTGGCCGAGATCGAGCGTAAATTCGTTGAAGAAGCTATCGTTTACGAGCCGGACGCCTGGGATTTTCGCGAGCCGATCCGCGGCGCGGCACGCGCCCGCGTGATTGACAGCTGCCAGCCGCCGCAATCCCGCCTCGCCGAGCAACGTCATGTGGACCGAGAACGCCAGCGCGCACAGGCCGCTGTTGGTGCAGATGTTGCTCGTCGCCTTTTCGCGGCGGATATGCTGTTCGCGGGTCGAGAGCGTCAGCACGAACCCGCGGCGACCATCGGCGTCGACGGTCTCGCCGCACAGCCGCCCGGGCGTCTGACGGACGTATTTTTCCTTGCAGCCGAACAGGCCGACATACGGCCCGCCGAACTGAAGCCCGACGCCGATCGACTGGCCTTCGCCGACCACGATGTCGGCGTCCATCTCGCCGGGCGATGTGATCGCGCCGAGCGCCACGGGCTCGGTGACGACCGCGATCAGCAACGCCTTCTTCGCGTGGCACGCGTCGGCGAGCGGCTTCAGGTCGGCGATGCGGCCGAGGATGTCGGGATATTGGACGACGACGCAGCTGGTATCATCGTCGATCTTCGCGATCAGCCGCGCTTCGAAATCGGTGTCGGCGGTAAGCGAGGGCGCAGCGGTGTCGAGCACGTCGCCGGTGTATTTTGCCATCGTCTTGGCAACCGAAACGTAATGCGGGTGAAGCCCGGCGGACAGGATCGCCTTGCCGCGCCGCGTGATCCGGCGGGCCATCCCGATCGCTTCCCAGCATGCGGTCGAGCCATCGTACATCGAGGCATTGGCGACATCGGTGCCGAGCAGCCGCGCGACCTGGGTCTGGAATTCGAAGAGCATCTGCAGCGTGCCCTGCGCGATCTCGGGCTGGTAGGGCGTATAGGCGGTCAGGAATTCGCCGCGCTGGATCAGGTGATCGACGCTGGCGGGAACGTGATGCTTGTATGCGCCGCAGCCGAGGAAAAACGGTGCGTCCCCCGCGGTAAGGTTTTTTCGCGCCAGCGCCGCCATGTGGCGTTCGACCGCCATTTCCGACGCATGCATCGGCAAATCGTGGATCGGGCCGTCGAGGCGGGCAGCTTCGGGAACGTCGACGAACAGGTCGTCGATCGAGCCGACGCCGATGACCGAGAGCATCGCGTCGCGATCGGGGTGAGTCAGGGGCAGGTAGCGCATTCGGTACACTCCTCCCCTTCCGCTCGCGGGAGGGGTCGGGGGTGGGAACGCCGCACGAGAAGCACGGGTGAGTTAAGCCCCACCCCTAGCCCCTCCCGCAAGCGCGAGCGGATTTACAGCTTCGCGACGAACGCCTCGTACGCGCCCTCGTCCATCAGCTCGTCGAGCTCGCTTGCATCGCTGATGCCGATCCTGAAGAACCAGCCGTCGCCCTCGGCGTCGGTGTTCACCAGCGCAGGTTCGTCGGCGAGCGCGGGGTTGCCCTCAATGACGGTGCCCGACACCGGGGAATAAACGTCGGACGCGGCCTTGACCGATTCGACCACCGCGGCCTCGTCGCCCTTGGTGAGCGACTTGCCCTCCGCGGGCACGTCTACGAACACGATGTCACCAAGCTGAGCCTGCGCATAGTCGGAAATGCCGACGGTGCCGATCTCGCCATCGACATCGACCCATTCATGATCTTCGGTAAAGTAACGGCTCATCACTTGCCTCCTGCGCGGACATAGCGGTGGGGAACGAACGGCATCGCGGTCACGGTGCCGGTGTGGATTTTGCCGCGCTGGACGATCTGCACCCGGGTGCCGACCGCCGCCATCGCGGTGGGAACATACGCCATCGCGATCGGCGCGCCGAGCGTCGGCGCGAAGCCGCCGCTGGTGACCTTGCCGACCGTGCTTTCGTCGGCGTCGATTACCGCGGCACCCTCGCGCACCGGCTGGCGACCATCGATGACCAGGCCGACGCGGCGGACGATTGCGCCATTCTCGCGCTCCATCAGGATACGCTTAGCGCCCGGAAAATTGGCTTCCTCGCGGCGACGCTTGCTGCCGACCGCGAAATTGAGCGCGGCCATGATCGGAGTCGTCTCGGGATCGAGGTCATGGCCGTAGAGCGGCAAATCCGCCTCGAGCCTCAACGAATCGCGCGCGCCGAGGCCGATCGGCTTGACCTCGGGCTCGGCGACGAGCGCATCCGCGAGCGCTTCGGCGTGTTCGCCGGGCACCGAGATCTCAAAGCCGTCCTCGCCGGTATAGCCCGAGCGGCTGATCCACAGTTGCGTACCATTCCAGTCGAAATGGTCGCCGGTCATGAACACCAGCGCCTCGACCCCCGGCACGATGCGGGCGAGCGCGTCGACCGCCTTCGGCCCCTGGAGCGCGAGCAGCGCGTGGTCGTCCATGTGGTTCAAGGTGATGTCGTCGGGCAATTCCATCCGCAGATGCCCGATATCCTCGTATTTCACCGCGCCGTTAACGACCATGTACAGGCCCTCTTCCCAGCGCGTGAACATCAGATCGTCGAGAATGCCGCCGCCCTCATCGAGTAGCAGCGAATATTTCTGCGCGTTGGGCTTCACGCCCTTCACGTCGGCCGGGATCAGCGTCTCTAGCGCTTTATCAAGACCCTCACCCGACAGGAAAATCTGGCCCATGTGGCTGACATCGAACAGCCCGGCATTCTCGCGCGTCCAGAGGTGTTCGGCCATGATCCCATCATATTGGACGGGCATCTCATAGCCTGCGAACGCGACCATCCGCCCGCCATGCGCGCGATGCCAGGCGTCGAGCGGGAGCAGGTCGATGACCGCTGCCTCGATCTCCGCATCGTCGCGCGCCGCGATCTCGGCCGCGATATCATGGACTGGCTCATTCATGGTCCGTCTCCAAAGGGCGGCGCACGCAAGAGTTCCCGCGTGCCGACCGTTACCCCCTCTGTCACGGGACCTGAGAGCTTTCGCGTAGCCGCCAGTTGAAGGACAGGCCGCGCTTACCCCTTCGGTGGCCCTCGCCGAAACAAGGACGCTTTCCAGAGTGTCGTTGGCGCGCGCGGTCCGGTTGCCTGAGAGATTCCGGGGTGGTTGCTCCTTCGGCGGCGTTCTTGGTGGAACGCTCTCTCCCGCGCGTGCCTGTCTCGGTTACCCGCGACCGACGCGCTAAGCTGTGGCCGCGTGCTTAAATTGAGTCAATCCGGACGTGTTACCGTTGCGCATTATATTTGAGCTGGTCGTCGGTCAGCTGGAACCCGACCAGCGCCTCGAACGTGGCGCGCAGCACTGCTTGACGGATTTCGGGGCGGGTCAACGGATCGACTGCGGCGTCTTCATCCCCCGCCTTGCGCTTGCGCGTCAGCTCGGTGCGAACCTCATCGGGCAGTGTCGCCGCGGCACGCGCGATCTGCGCCGAGCCCGTTCCCGACGCCTGCGCCCGGTCGCGACCCGCGTCGAAATGCACCGTGACGCTGCCGACGCGCTTCGCGACGACCGCACTGCCCCCACGCAAGACCGTCACGAAATACGGCAGCACGACGTCACGGGCCGCATCGGTTCGGGTCCGTCGTGCGAGCACGTCGAACGTGACCGCGGTGTTGATCTGGTCGCCCGCGTCGCCGCATGTCGAGCGGACATTGGTGACTGTCGCGGTCACGTCGATCGCGGTCGAATCCCGGCTGGTCGCGGGGTCGAAGAGCGTGATGTCTCCGGTCCCGGCCGGGACCGCCACCGCAGGACAGGCGGACCGGACCGCGGTGATGCCTCCGTCCGCGATCTCGCCGCGGGTTGCGCAGCCGCCGAGCACAACGAACAGGGCCGAGGCGGCAGCAAGGGATTTATTCACGGAGACGCGTACCTTTTCGAACGGGGAAGGGCCGCGTCGCTCGGGGCCCCTCGGATCGGGCGGCACCATAGGAACCGGCTTTCGCCCGCGCAAGCAATCGCGTAATGGCACGCGCATCATGACACCACCCGACAAACCCGTCCTCGACCTGGTGATCGCGGCCCCGCGCGGCTTCTGCGCCGGGGTCGACCGCGCGATCCGCATCGTCGAACTCGCGATCGAGAAACATGGCGCGCCGGTCTATGTCCGCCACGAGATCGTCCACAACAAGTTCGTCGTGGATACGCTGCGCACGCAAGGTGCGGTGTTCGTCGAGGAACTAGACCAGGTTCCCGACGGCGCACCGGTGGTATTCTCGGCGCACGGTGTGCCCAAAGCGGTTCCGGCGGCGGCGCAGGAGCGCGGGCTAGACTATCTCGACGCGACCTGCCCGCTGGTCAGCAAGGTGCATCGCCAGGCTGAACGGCTGGTCGCGCAGGGGCTGCACATCTTCTTCATCGGGCATGCCGGGCATCCTGAGGTGATCGGCACCTTCGGCCAGGTGCCGGCGGGCTCGATGACGCTGGTCGAGACGGTGGCCGATGCCGAACAGCTCGAGCCGGCCGATCCGGCCAAGCTGGCGTTCCTGACCCAGACGACGCTGTCGGTCGACGACACCGCGGAGGTCGTCGCGACCCTGCAACGCCGGTTTCCCGCGATGCAGGCGCAGCGGGGCGAAGATATTTGCTATGCCACGTCGAACCGCCAGGAAGCGGTAAAGGCGATCGCGGCGTCGTGCGACGCGATGCTCGTCATCGGCGCACCCAATTCGTCGAATTCCGTCAGGCTGGTCGAGGTCGCCCAGCGTGAGGGGACCGCGGCGCGATTGATCCAGCGAGCGACCGATCTCGACTGGAACTTCCTCGATGGCGTGCGCACGCTTGGCATCACCGCGGGCGCGTCGGCCCCCGAATTGCTGGTGCGTGAGCTCGTCGATCATCTGTCGACCCGCTTCGAGGTGATCGAGCGCGAGGTCGAAACCAAGCGCGAGACAATCGCGTTCAAGCTGCCGCGCGGCCTCGACGCCGCGGCCTAAGGGCGCGTGGCGGTCTACACTCATATATCGTCGGAGGCGCTCGGCGCGTTCCTGGCGCGCTACGATGTCGGCGATCTGGTGTCGGCAAAGGGGATTGCCGAGGGAGTCGAGAATTCCAACTACATGGTCGACACCACCAAGGGGCGCTATTTCCTGACGCTGTACGAAAAGCGTGTCGCGAGCGCCGATCTGCCCTTTTTTCAGGCGCTGCTGGAACGGTTGTGGGCGGGGGGATGTCCGGTGCCCAGAATGCTACCCGATCGAACGGGCACCACGATTCAAGTGCTGGCCGATCGCCCCGCCTGCCTGATCGAATTTCTGCCGGGCGTGTCGCCCAGCCACCCCACGCCGAACCAAGCGCGGGCGGTCGGCGCGGCGATGGCGGACATGCACGCGGCGGTCGCGGAAGCAGCGTTGGAGCGACCCAATCAGCTGGGCCCCGCCGACTGGCAAGCGCTCTTCACCTCGTGCGCGGACCAGCTCGACACGATCGAACCGGGGTTGCGCGCGCGGGTGTCACGATCGCTGGCCGATGTCGTTACGCGCTGGCCGTCGGACCTGCCGCGGTCGATCATCCATGCCGATCTGTTTCCCGACAATGTCCTGATGCTGGACGATTCGGTTACCGGACTGATCGATTTCTACTTCGCATGCACCGATATCCGCGCCTACGATGTCGCGGTGATGCACACTTCCTGGGCTTTCGACGCGACCGGCGGCACCTATGACGCCAGCGTGGGCGCCGCGGTGATTGCCGGATACCGCAGCCGGGGCGACCTTTCCGATGCCGAAGTCGCCACATTGCCGGTGCTGGCGCGGGGGGCGTGTCTGCGGTTCCTGCTGACCCGCGCCTATGATTGGGTCAACACGCCCGCCGGGGCGCACGTCACGCGCAAAGATCCGCTCGCCTACCGCCGCCGGCTCGACGCCTATGAGGAAAGGAATCTCTTCGCATGACCATGGTCGAGATCGCCACCGACGGCGCGTGCAAGGGCAATCCGGGGCCGGGTGGCTGGGGCGCGATCCTGCGCGTCGGGGATAGCGAAAAAGAGCTGTCGGGGGGCGATCCCCATACCACCAACAACCGCATGGAACTGACCGCGGCGATCGAGGCGCTCAACACGCTGACCCGCCCGTGCACCGTCAAGCTGTCGACCGACAGCAAATATGTCATGGATGGCCTGACCAAATGGGTCGACGGTTGGAAGCGCAACGGTTGGCTCACCGCCAGCAGGAAGCCGGTCAAGAATGCCGAGCTCTGGCACGCGCTGATCGCGGCGACCGAGCGCCACGAGATCGAATGGGTCTGGGTCAAGGGCCATGCCGGCCACCCCGACAACGAACGCGCCGACACGCTGGCGAGCGACGCCGCGGTGGCCGCGGCCGCGGGCTGACATACCGAGATTTGATGACGTCCGGGTCAAGCGAGGCGTGCGACACCTTCGTCAGACGTGATGACGCCCGATTGATCGAACCCTCACCCGTGAAACAGGTCATCCCGCTCCGAGATTATTGAATCGCGCGCGCGAACCGGCCCGGCGCATAGCGACTGGGGTCGAGCCCGGCGGGCGGATCGGTCCCCAGTATCAAGGCGGCGGCGAGCGATGCCGCCGCGGGTGCGGTCTGGATGCCGAACCCGCCCTGTCCGGCGAACCAGAAGAAGCCGGGGGACGCTGCGTCGAACCCGTACACCGGCTGCCGATCGGGGGCGAAACTCCGGAGGCCCGCCCAGCGCCGCTCCACCGCGACGACCCGCCAGTCGACGACCCGTTCGAACCGGTCGATCGCGATCGCGACGTCGAGTTCCTCCGCAGCGGCGTCGCATGGCTCGGTCGGGGTTTCATCGTGCGGACTGAGCCACAGTTTTCCGCCCGCCTCCGGTTTGAAATAGAACTTGCCCGCAATGTCGGCGACGTGCGGGATTTCCGGCGTGGCCGGCGGATCGGTCCGCAGCTGGATCATGGTGCGGCGATAGGGCTGGATGCGCAGCGGCACGACACCACACCGGATCGCGACCGGGTCCGCCCAGGCACCCGCGGCGTCCACGAGTATCTGCGCGGCATACGGCCCCGCGCTCGTCTCGATCCGCCAGACCCCGTCGCGGCGCTCGGCGCGGTCGACGGCGGCGCTGGTAACGAGGTCCCCGCCCCCCTGACGCAGCCGCGCCAGACAAGCTGCATGAAGCCCCGCGACGTCGATATAGGCACAGCTGGGTTCGCTCACCCCCAGCGTCCATTCCGGCACGAGTCCGGGAACGAGGCTCGCGGGGTCGACCCGGTCAAGCGGGACATCGGTCCCCGCGAAGGCGGCGAGGAGCGCGTCGATGCGCGGCTGATCCTGCGCGCGGCCGATATGGAGCGAGCCGAGCGGTTCGAGGAATCCCGCTTCCCGCAGCGGCGGACCCGACGCGCTGGTGAGCGGTTGGATCCCCGGGCCACCATAGGTTTCGGACCAGAACGCCGCCGAACGCCCGGTCGCATGGTAACCCGCGACGTCCTCCGCCTCGAGCACGACAGTCCGGGCATGAGGAGCGAGTTCTGCCGCCAGGCTGGCACCCGCGATCCCCGCGCCAACGATCGCGACGTCGTAGGTCGTCACGCGTGCCGGCCCAGAAAGGCACCGATCGTGGCATAGACCCGGTGACGCACCACGTCCGATTCGCGCAGCAGTTCGTGTGCGGCCTCGCCGCCGAAGCGAACCACGGTCACGTCGGGCAGCTTCGCGGCAACAGCGATCGCCGCGCGCGGATCGACCAGCCCGTCGGCGTCGGCGATCAGCATCAGGATCGGCTCCTTAATCGCGCCGACCCGCGGATCGGCGGCCAGCACGCGGCCTGAGCGAAACGCTTCGACGACCCACGCCCAGCTGGGTGGCCCGAGTAGCAGGTCGGGCTTTCGTGCGTACCACCACGCTTCGTCTTCGAAGCGCCCGGCATCGTGGGTCAACAGCCGCTGGCGGTGCCCCGCGGACCGCTGGTCACGCCTGACCCGCCACGCCGCGCGCGCCGGGTCACCCAGTTTTGCCATGATACGCGCGAATCGCTCGCCCGCCCATGCGCCGATCGGCGAGCGGATACGGACCATCGGTGCGACGAGGACGACCGCGGCCGGGTCGATCGCGCGTTCCGACAGCGTCCGCAATGCGATATGTGCGCCCATCGAATGCGCGAGCAGCATCGCGGGGTCATCCGTGCCCTGCGTCCAGTCACGCCAGAATTCGGCAAGGTCGGCGACGTAGGCCGCGAAATCGGCGGCATGCCCGACCCGCTGATCGGGGGACAACCGCCCCGAACCGCCCTGGCCGCGCCAGTCGAAGCTCGTCACCGACCAGCCTTCGGCATGGAGATAGGCCAGGACTTCGAGATATTTCTCGACGATATCGGCGCGCCCGCCCAGCACGAGGATCCGCCCCCGCGGGGTCGTCGCGGGCCAGTCGAATCGGCGATGCGACCAGCCGTCGCGCGCGATCCAGGTCGAAAACGCCGCGTCGTCGGCGAGCGCCCGGCGAACGGCGAGAGTGGGATCGGTGGTCATCGCATCCACGGTTACTTTTTCGAAAGCCATTGCGTCTACCAGTTTGCCCGATGGGGTGGGAAAATCTTCTTTCGCTGACGCTGGTCGTCGCGCTGGGGCTGATGCTGGTTTCCGCGGGGATCGAGGATGCGCGCGTGCGCGAGATCGCCAACTGGAAGAACGCCGCGATCGCGCTCGCCGCGCCGCTGTTCTGGTGGAGCAACGGATTGTCGCTCTGGCCCGACATGGCGTTGCAGTTGTTGTTTGCAGGGATCGTCTTCGCGATCTTCTGCGGGGTCTTCGCGATGGGCTGGATGGGCGGCGGCGATGTCAAGCTGATCGCGGCGCTGGCGCTGTGGATGCCGTTCATCCGGTTTGTCGACATGATGATCATCATGTCGCTCGCGGGCGGCGCAGTGACGCTGGCCATGCTGGCCGAGCGCGCGTTACGCAAAAATTCCCGCGCGATCGAAGTGCCTTACGGCGTCGCGATCGCGATCGCCGCGCTGCTGATGTTGCGCGAACCACTTTTTAACCAGTTTCCGTAGATGATTAACGCCGGTGCAATCCTACGCACTCCGAAAGGTCCGATGAGACATGGATAGTCGCAAGCTCGCTCTGTTGGCCGGTGCCCTGGTCGTCGCGATGATGACCGCGTTCTTCGCGCGATCATTGATCGCGGGCAGCGCTGCACCCCAGGCTTCGGCGATGGGGCAACCCAGCGTCATCGATGGACCCGAGGTGCTCGTCGCGACGCGCGCGTTGCCGATCGGCACGATTCTCGATGCGACCGCGCTGAAATTTCAGCCGTGGCCCAAGGAAATGGTCGACGGCGCCTATTATCTGAAGGCCCAGACCAACCTGCAGTCGCTGCAGGGCACGGTCGTCCGCAACGCGATTACCGCAGGCCAGCCAATCACGCAGGGCGCGCTGGTCAAGCCCGGTGATCGCGGCTTTCTGGCTGCGGCGCTGGGGCCGGGAATGCGGGCGGTCACCGTTCCCGTATCCGCTCAGGCAGCGGTCGCAGGGTTCGTGTTCCCGGGCGACCGGATCGACCTGGTCCTGACCCAGACGGTGCCGGGCGGTGGCGAAGGCCAGCCGCTCAAGGTGTCCGAAACGATTATGCGCAACCTCCGGGTGCTCGCGACCGACCAGCGCACCGACAACCAGGTTGGCGAGGACGGCAAGACCCAAGTCCACACCTTCTCGAACGTCACGGTCGAGGCGACCCCGAAAATCGCCGAGCAGATCGCCGTCGCGCAAACGCTCGGTTCGCTCTCCCTGTCGCTGCGCAGTCTCGCCGACAATTCGGCCGAGCTCGAACAGGCGATCGCATCGGGTGCCGTCAAGGTCCCGGACGGCGATCCCAAGGCGGAAACGGACATGATGATCCAGCTCGCCAGCCAACCGCAGACGGGCAACACTACGTTCGCCACCGGCGCCGACGTATCGCGCTACCAGCGCAGCACGGTGCCGGGGAAGGCATCCAGCGGTGCTGGTTTCGCGGGTGTTCCCGTGCAGGGCGCGCCCAGCTTCATACCGCCGTCCGGCACGGCCTCCGCCGTTGCACCGGCCGGACCGGTCGTGCGCGTGGCGCGCGGCAACAACGTGACCGTAGTTCCGGTCGGGGGGAAGAATTAAGATGCGTATCTCGATGACGCCAATCGGCCTGCCGCTGGCAATCGCGCTGGCCTCGGCCACCGCGGTGCCGGCGCCGCTCGGTGCCCAGGCCAGGATCGCCAGCGCACCCGCGCTGGTACAAGTCAACACCGGCCGCGGTCGACTGGTGACGCTCACCACGCCGATGACCGATGTGTTCGTCGCCGACGATACGATCGCCGACGTTCAGGTTCGTTCGCCGACGCAGATCTACATCTTCGGCAAAAAGACGGGCGAGACCACGATCTCTGCGACCTCGCGCAGCGGTGCGGTCGTGTATGCGTCCACCGTTCGGGTCGGCAACAACTTCGATTCGATCGGATCGATGCTGGGGCTAGCCATGCCCGACGCGCAGATCGTCGCGACCCCGATGAACGGGCTGGTCCTGCTGACCGGCACCGTCGCGCAGCCCGAGGACGCCGCCGAAGCCGAGCGCCTAGTTCAAGCCTATGTCGGCGACGCGACCAAGGTGCTGAGCCGCCTCAAGTCCGCAACCCCGCTCCAGGTCAACCTGCAGGTCCGGATTGCGGAGGTTAGTCGCAGCTTTGCCAAGAATATCGGCAGCAACCTGTCAACGATCGATGGCACCGGCGGCTTCAAGTTTGGGGTGGCGACAGGCCGTGCGCCTGCCACGAACTTCACGACCGATCCCAACCTGCCCCTGAGCGTCGGCGCTGGGACGGTGTCGGGCTACACGATCAATCCGATCGACGGGAAGATCATTGCGGCACCGGGTACGTCGATCCAAAAGGGGCCTCTGACCACGACTTTTGGCGGGATCGGCAAGCTGCTGGGTCTCAACCTACTCGGAGCGCTCGACCTCGGTGAAACGCTGGGCCAGGTTTCGACGCTCGCCAGCCCCAACCTGACCGCGTTATCGGGCGAAACCGCCTCATTTCTGGCTGGCGGCGAAATCCCGATCCCGATCAGTCAGGGGCTGGGCGCGGTGTCGGTCGAATACAAACAATATGGCATTAGCCTGTCGTACACTCCGACCGTGCTGTCCGATGGCCGCATCTCGCTCCGCGTTCGCCCCGAGGTGTCGCAGCTGAGCTCGGCTGGCGCAGTCCAGATCGCCGGCACGACGATCCCGGCGCTGACGACGCGGCGCGCGGAAACGACGCTCGAACTTGGTTCGGGCCAGAGCATGGTGATCGGCGGGCTGCTCCAAAACAGTACGCAAAATTCAATCGAAAAGACTCCGGGGCTGGGCGACGTGCCCGTGCTCGGCGCGCTGTTCCGGTCAAACGCATGGCAGCGCAACGAGACCGAACTCGTCATCGTCGTGACGCCCTATCTGGTCCGGCCGGTCAACAACCAGGCGGACATCAAGCTGCCGACCGACGGCTATCAGGCACCGACCGATCTCGGCCGCGTGTTCCTGGGCAATATCGGCAGCGGGACCAGCGGCGCGCAGCGCCCGGTTCCAACGATGGGCGGCCTGCCGCCGGTCGCGCCAACAATCGGTGCGGCGGCATCGGTGCCCACCGCACCAGCGCCGCTGCCCGTCCCGCTCAATCGCGCCCCGACGAAGGCGATCGACGCCAAGAAGAACGCGGTTCCCGCACCCGGCTTTTCGAATTGAGGACGCCCTTCATGATCAAGCACAAGCTCCTCCTCGCCGCTCTGGCACCGACGATGTTGATCGGCGGGTGCATGGGGACGCAGAACCGCGGCCTTGAATCGGTGCACCAACCGGTCGTTTCGCGAACCGACTATGCGATCGATCTCGCGGTTCGCGGCGGCATCCTCGCCGCGGGCGAGCGCCAGCGGCTGGCGGGTTGGATGAACGTCATGCGGCTGGGGTTCGGCGATCGAATCTCGATCGACGATCCGGCTTACGAAGGCCCTGGCGCGCGCGGCGATGTCGCAGCCGTGGTGGCAAGTTATGGGTTGTTGCTGACCGAGGAAGCCCCGATCGCTGCCGCTCCGATCACGCCTGGCACGATCCGCGTCGTCGTCAGCCGCATGGTCGCCAGCGTCCCGGGCTGTCCCGATTACAGCCGCGATTCGAGCCACGAATTCAACGGCAATAGCTCGTCCAATTTCGGTTGCGCATCGAATTCGAACATCGCTGCCATGGTCGCGCGTCCCGCCGATTTGGTCCGCGGCCAGGCCGGCGCCGGCACGCTCGATCCAGCGACATCGACCAAGGCGATCGATGCCTATCGCAAGGCGGCGCCGACCGGGAATGGCAATACGGTGAAAACCGAGAGCGCGAAGGGCAATTGAGATGAACGCACCCTGGAAACCAGCCGGCGTCGGATCGCGTGACCCGTTTGCCGCCTATGTCTGCGACGATACCACGGTCGAGACCGTCCGCCCGATCGCGACCGAATTGGGCTGGTCGAGCGACAAAATCTACAAGGGCGGGCTGCGCAACGCGATCCAGTCGCTGTCGGTGTCGGCGAGCCCGATGATCCTGTTCGTGGACCTTGCCGAATCGGGCGATCCGCTCAACGATATCAACGCGCTGGCCGAGGTCTGCGAACCCGGCACCGTCGTGATCGCGGCGGGGCAGGTGAACGATGTCCGCCTGTACCGCGACCTGGTCGCGAGCGGCATCCAGGATTATTTGCTGAAACCGCTCCATCCGGACATGCTCCGCGAGGCGCTGGGCCATGCGCAGACCATGCTCAACGCGCCCAAGCACCTCGACATTGCGATCGACCGGCCGCATGGCGCGATCGCGGTAATCGGCGCCCGCGGCGGCGTCGGCGCGTCGACGATTGCGGCGGCGCTCGCCTGGCTGATGGCGGAACGGGTCAATCGCTCGACGGCGCTGCTCGATCTGGACATTCATTTCGGCACCGGCGCACTGGCGCTGGACCTCGAGCCGGGTCGCGGGCTGACCGACGCAATCGAGAATCCCAGCCGCATCGATGGTCTGTTTATCGAACGTGCCATGGTCAGAGCTACCGAGAAGCTGGCGGTGCTGAGCGCAGAGGCTCCGATCAACGCTCCCCTGATCACCGACGGCACCGCGTTCTTCCAGCTTCAGGAGGAAATGCGATCGGCGTTCGAGTGCACGATCATCGATCTGCCGCGCAGCATGCTGGTCCAGTATCCGCACCTGATGAAAGAGGTGCAAGCCGCCATCATCGTCACCGAATTGACGCTGGCTGCGGCGCGCGACACCATCCGGTTGCTGTCATGGCTGAAGACCAACGCGCCCGGTACCACCGTGACCGTCGTTGCGAACCGAATGCACGCAGCGGGGCAGCTGGAGATCAGCCGCAAGGACTTCGAAGGATCGATCGAGCGCAAGATCGATCATGTCGTGCCGTTCGACCAGAAACTGCTGACCCAGGCGGCCAAACTCGGCAAGACGATCGTCGAGGCAGGGAAGAATTCCAAGACCGTCGCTCCCCTGCTCGCGCTGGCGGACGGGCTCGCACATCTGTCCGACGACGCCGACGCGGCTCCATTGCCAGTGGGCGCAAAGGGTAAGGGCAAGGACGACAGCAAGGTCAAGGGCAGGTCGTTGATGAGCAGCTTTTCATCGCTGATCCCGAAGCGCGCGAAGAAATGACCCCGCGGGCCTCGCGCCGGGGCTGCGCTGGACAGATCAAAGTGGGAGCAGAGCAACCGCGATGGAAATGATGCCCGTAATCATGATCGCGACCGGCGCGATGGTCGCGCTGGCCATCGTGGTGTTCGCGTTTGTCGGCCCATCGCCGCAGCGCGCGCAGGCGCGCCGGCTGACGGCGGTACGGACGCGACACAGCGCTCGCGCGTTCACGGCTGAAGCACAGTTGCGCAGCATTTCGTCGACCAAGACCACCTCAAAGACCGAGGCGGCATTCGGGCGACTGCTGCCGAATCCCGCACAACTAGCCAAGCGGCTCGCCATGACGGGAAAAACGTGGACCGTCGGTCGCTATGCGATGATATCCGCGGGGCTGTTCGGCGTCATCGCCTTGTTGCTGGCGATCAAGGGGGCCCCCATTCTACTCGCGGTGTTCGTCGGCCTCTTCATCGGTGTCGGACTGCCCCACAAGGTCGTGGGCATGCTGATCAAGCGGCGGATCGGGAAGTTCACCAACAAATTTCCCGATGCGATCGAACTGCTGGTCCGCGGGCTCCGATCGGGCCTGCCGGTGACCGAGACGATTTCGGTCATCGGTACCGAAGTCGCCGGCCCGGTCGGCGACGAGTTTCGGACGATTACCGACAAGATGAAGATCGGCAAGTCGATGGACTCCGCGCTGCAGGATACCGCAGATCGGCTCGGCACCCCCGAATTCCAGTTCTTCGTGATCACGATCGCGATTCAGCGCGAAACCGGCGGCAACCTCGCCGAGACGCTCGCGAACCTCGCCACCGTGCTGCGCCAGCGCGCGCAGATGAAGCTCAAGATCAAGGCGATGTCGTCGGAATCGAAGGCCTCGGCCTATATCGTCGGTTCGCTGCCGTTCATCGTGTTCGCAATGATCTGGGTGATCAACTCCACCTACATGCAGAATTTCTTCGTCGATCAGCGACTGATGGTCGCGGGGATCGGGGGACTCATCTGGATGGGGCTCGGCGCGTTCATCATGGCCAAGATGGTCAATTTCGAAATTTAGCGGCGGGGCGAGAGACGGATCATGGATGCAGCGGCTGGACCGACCCTTCTGGGCATCGACGTCATGTGGGTGGCGACGATGCTATCGGGCGTCGCTGCGTTTGCGATGATGGTAGCCATCTACGCCGTCACCACGGTCAGGGACCCGATGGCCAAACGCGTTAAGGCGCTGACCGACCGTCGCGAACAACTGAAGGCGGGCATCACCGCTTCGACCAAGCGCCGCGCGAAGCTCGTCAAGCGCAACGACACCGCCGACAAGATGCGCTCTCTGCTGTCCACGCTAAAGGTGTTGCAGGACAGCCAGGTGAAGACGGCGCAGACCAAGCTGATGCAAGCGGGCATCCGGTCGAAGGAATGGGCGGTCGCGGTGATCTTCGGACGAATGGTGTTGCCGATCGTGTTCGGCGGTCTGGCGCTGTATCTTGTCTATGGCACCGACATGGTCGCGGCCTACGGCCCGCTCAAGAAATACGGCATCGTCGCGGTGACCTTTATCCTGTCGTACAAAGCTCCCGACATCTTTTTGAAGAACAAGATCACCAAACGCAGCGGGGCGATCCGCAAGGGGCTGCCCGATGCGCTCGACCTGCTCGTAATCTGCGCCGAGGCTGGCCTGACCGTCGACGCCGCGTTCCAGCGCGTCGCGCGAGAATTGGGTCGCGCCTATCCCGAACTCGGCGACGAATTCACGCTGACCGCGATCGAACTGGGTTTCCTGTCCGAACGCCGCCAGGCGTTCGAGAATCTCGCGATGCGGGTCAATCTCGATGCGGTGAAGGGGGTTGTCACGACGATGATCCAGACCGAGAAATACGGCACCCCGCTCGCGTCCGCGCTGCGCGTGCTGTCGAGCGAATTTCGCAACGAGCGGATGATGCGCGCCGAGGAAAAGGCCGCGCGGCTGCCCGCGATCATGACGATCCCGCTGATCCTGTTCATTCTGCCAACGCTGTTCGTCGTCATCCTGGGTCCGGCGGCCTGTTCGATCAGCGACGCCTTCTAGAGGCAACCACTGGCGCGCAGGATCGTTGAGCTTCCGTAACAGGAGGCTCCAACGATGCTATTTTCCACCCCCACCCAGTTCGCGGTTCTCGGCTTGCTGCTATTCGCCGGCTGGCTGTTCGGGCTTGCGAGCCATCCGGGCGGTCGCAAGTGGAAGGAGCGCTACGTCGCCGAGCGCGATGCGCATGCTGCCAACCGCAAGACCTGGGACGCCGAGCACAAGACGCTGACCGCGCAGGCCGACGAGCGCATCGCAACCGCCAAGACCGGGCTCGACGACCGCGAAGCGACGCATCGTGACCGGATCGCCGAACTCGAGCGCGAGAACGACCGGCTCCGCACCGCCGCGCCGGTCACCGCGCAGACGATCGCGCCGCGACCTCAAGTGCGCCGCGTCGCGGCGGGCGACCGCAAGCGCAACTGGTTCGATTTCAGCTAGCCGTTCGCAACGCTGCCTGGGCGGCGGCGAGCCGCGCGATCGGCACGCGATAGGGCGAGGCGCTGACGTAATCGAGCCCGACCCGCTCGCAGAACGCGATGCTGGCGGGATCACCGCCATGCTCGCCGCAAATGCCAAGCTTGATGTCGGGGCGCGTCTTGCGCCCGCGCTCGACCGCGATCTCGATCAGTTCGCCAACGCCCTCGACGTCGATGCTGACGAACGGATCGCGGTCGTATATCCCTTGATCGACATAGGTGCCAAGGAAGCGACTGGCATCGTCCCGGCTGACCCCGAGTGTCGTCTGCGTCAGGTCGTTGGTGCCGAACGAAAAGAATTCAGCGGTCTCCGCGATCGCGCCGGCCCGAAGCGCGGCGCGGGGGAGTTCGATCATCGTACCGACGAGATAGTCGATCTCGCGCCCGCGCTCGGCGAACACCGCCTGCGCCGCCTGGTCGACGACCGCCTTCATCAGATCGAGTTCGCGCTTGGTGGCGACGAGCGGGATCATCACCTCGGGGATCGGTGCGGCACCCGATTGCTCGGCAACGTCGATCGCGGCCTCGAAGATCGCGCGCGCCTGCGTCTCGTAGATCTCGGGATAGGTGACCCCGAGACGGCAGCCGCGGTGGCCGAGCATCGGGTTGAATTCGTGGAGTTCCGCGGCGCGGCGCTTGAGCGTATCGATATCGACCCCGGTCGCGGTGGCGACGTCGGCGAAATCGGCCTCCGCGTGGGGCAGGAATTCGTGAAGCGGCGGATCGAGCAGCCGGATCGTGACCGGCAGCCCCGCCATGATCGCGAAGATCGCGGCGAAATCGGCGCGCTGTTCGGGGAGCAGTTTCGCGAGCGCGGCGCGGCGGCCCGCCTCGTCGGTCGCGAGGATCATCTGGCGGACCGCGGTGATCCGCGCGGCGTCGAAAAACATATGTTCGGTGCGACACAGCCCGACCCCTTCCGCCCCGAAATCGCGCGCGGTGCGGCAATCGAGCGGGGTTTCGGCGTTGGCGCGGACGCGGAGACGGCGGACGCCGTCGGCCCATGCCATCAGCGTGGTGAAATCGCCCGACAGTTCTGGGTTCACGGTCGCGACCTCGCCCGCCATCACTTCGCCGGTCGCGCCGTCGATGGTGAGCATGTCGCCCTCCTTCACCACGCGGTCTCCGACGCGCATGACCCGGGCCTTGGCGTCGATCGAGAGGGTGCCCGCGCCCGAGACGCAAGGACGACCCATCCCGCGCGCGACGACCGCGGCGTGGCTGGTCATCCCGCCGCGCGCGGTAAGGATGCCCTTGGCGGCGTGCATCCCGTGGATGTCCTCGGGACTGGTTTCGGTGCGGACGAGGATCACCGCCTCGCCCGCCGCGGCGCGCTTCT
>JALYTW010000150.1 GCA_030854075.1 Pseudomonadota bacterium | reverse complement strand
GCGTCCTTGAACTGGCTCCAATAGGCCTTGTTGCCGAGCCCGTTGACGTGGGCGCGCATCGAGGCGGCGTGAGCGTTGAGCCCGCGGGTGCGTTCGTCCTCGTCGACCGCGCCGAACGCGTCCTGATAGGCGTTCAGCGACACCTTGGCGTCGATGACGAGGCTGCGCCCGCCGGGGACCCGGACGATCGCGTCGGGGCGGAGCCGCGCGCCGTCTTCGCCCGCAACGCTGACTTCGGTCTGGAAATCGGTGTGTTCGGACAGGCCGCAGGTTTCGAGGACGTTCTTCAATTGCTGCTCGCCCCAGCGACCGCGCGACTTGGGCGCGTTGCGCAGGGAATTGACGAGTTTGGCGGCCTCGCTCGACACTTTTTCCTGGCCGACGCGCAAGCCTTCGAGCTGGCCCTTCAACTGGTCGAACGCGCCTTGCCGCTCGATTTCCACCTTGCCGACCGCTTCTTCGTAACGCTGGAGGCGATCGCTGACTGGCTGGAGCATCAATTTGAGGTTGCGTCCGGTCAGCTCCTCGGACTGTTTGAAGCGTTCGTCGGCGCGTTCGAGGAACCGTGCCTGCGCGGTTTCGAGCGCTTTCACCGCAGCAGCGTCGAACTGCACGGCGATCTCCGCCTTCACCTCCTTCAACTGCGCAAGCGTCGCGAGGTGCGCGGCCTGACGTTCCTCGGCTTGCGCGCGCAGCGCCGACAGTTCCTGGCGCGCCTCGTTGCGTTCGGCCTCGACCGCGTCGCGCATGGTGCGGACCAGATCGGCGTCCGCGGCGCGGCTCTGCGCGACCGCGAGATCGGTCGCGAGCGTGCCGGTGCGACGACTGGCAACGACCCAGCCGACCAGCGCGCCAATGGCGACCGCGACGAATGCAACAATAACGAGTTCGGCCATGATAATCCCTTTGCCCGGGAACATAGAACGAACGATCGTGACCGTCAGCCGTTAATTTGCGGTCAGGCCGCCTTGCGCTGCTTGTCGAGCTTCTTGATCAACATCTGGCGCTTCAACCGGCTGATATGGTCGATGAAGAGAATACCGTTGAGATGGTCGATCTCGTGCTGCATGCAGACCGCGAGCAGCCCGTCGAGCGTCTCTTCCTGTGTCGCACCGGTCTCGTCGAGCCAGCGGACGCGGCACGTCGCCGGGCGCTCGACCTCGGCATATTGCTCGGGAATCGACAGGCAGCCCTCGTTATAGTTCCCCATTTCGTGGGAGACCTCGAGGATCTGCGGATTGATATAGGCGCGCGGATCGCGGCTCGGCTTGCCATCGCCCTCGTCGCTATCATCGTCGCGGTCCTGCAAATCGATGACAAGGACTCGCTGCTCGACCCCGACCTGGATCGCGGCCAGGCCGATGCCGTTGGCGGCGTACATCGTGTCGATCATGTCGGCGACGAGCGCGCGCACGGCGTCGTCGACAGTGTCGACCGGAGCCGAAACGAGGCGAAGGCGGGGATCGGGGATCTCGACGATGGGAAGGACGGCCATGGCGGGTGAGCTAGGTTCGTGCGGGTTTGGCGTCAAGCGCCAGCAAGTTCCTCGTCCGCCCCGCTGGCAAAGTCAGGCGACCGGGCGCCGTGCCCGCAACGCCTGCGCCAGCGTGCCTTCGTCGAGATAGTCGAGTTCACCGCCGACCGGCAGGCCGTGCGCGAGTTGGGTGACGCGCACCGGGAAGCGTTCGATGCGCTCCGCGACATAATGCGCGGTGGTCTGGCCTTCGAGCGTGGCGTTCATCGCCAAGACGACTTCGTCGATCCCCCCTGCCTCGACCCGGCGGACGAGGGTGTCGATGCCGAGGTCTTCGGGGCGGATACCTTCGAGCGCGGAGAGCCGCCCGCCGAGGACGTGATAGCGGCCGGGGAATAGCCGCGAGCGGTCGAGCGCCCACAAATCCGCGACCTCCTCGACGACGCAGAGCGAGCGCTGGTCGCGGCGCGGGTCGTTGCAGATCGCGCACGGATTGGTCGTGTCGACGTTGCCGCAGATGCCGCAGGTGTCGAGGCGTTCGTCGACCGCCTCGAGCGCGGCGCGGAGCGGACCGAGCGCGGCTTCGCGCCGCTTGAGCAAATGCAGCACCGCGCGCCGTGCCGATCGCGGGCCGAGGCCGGGAAGCCGCGCGAGCGCCTGCGTCAGCGCTTCGATTTCGGGGGACGCCATGACGGGAACAGATAGGGGGTTGCGCCGGGCCGCGCCAGCGCGTTGAAGCGCCATCATGCGGATCGTTTTCATGGGAACCCCGGCGTTTGCGGTGCCGACGCTCGACGCGCTGGTCGCGGCGGGGCACAATGTGGTTGCCGCCTATACCCAGCCACCGCGCCCGGGTGGGCGGCGGGGGCGCGAACTGGTCCCGTCCCCCGTCCAACGGCGTGCCGTGGAACTTGGCATCGCGGTGCGAGTCCCGGTGTCGCTGAAGGGCGCGCACGAGCAGGCGGCGTTTGCGGCATTGGATGCCGAGGTCGGGGTGGTCGCGGCGTACGGCTTAATTCTGTCGCAACCGGTGCTCGATGCGCCGCGGCACGGGTGCCTCAACGTCCACGGGTCGTTGTTACCGCGCTGGCGGGGGGCGGCACCGGTGCAGCGCGCGATCCTGGCGGGCGATACCGAGACCGGGGTCGGGATCATGCAGATGGCGGCGGGACTCGATACCGGACCGGTGCGGCTGGAAGGACGGACGCAGGTGGATGGAAAGACCGCTGGCGACCTGACTGGTGAGCTGGCGGCGCTGGGCGCGGGGTTGATGATCGAGGTGCTGGGCGATCTCGACGCGCATCCGGCGCACGATCAGCTCGACGACGGCGTCACCTATGCTACGAAGATCGACAAGGCGGAGGCGCGGATCGATTTCACGAAGCCTGCGATTGAGGTCGAGCGGTTGGTGCGCGCGATGAACCCCGCGCCGGGGGCGTGGTTCGAAACCCATGGCGAGCGGATCAAGGTGCTGGCCGCTGATGTGCTGCCGTTCAGCTTTCAGGTGCCCGGCGATGTCGTCGATGTCGCGCTGACCATTGCGTGCGGCGATGGCGCGATCCGGCCGACGCTGGTGCAGCGGGCAGGACGCGGCGTCACGAGCGCGGAGGAGATGCTGCGGGGGTTCCCGATCCCGAGCGGGTCCGAACTGGCGTGACGCGCTTCGCGCTGACGGTCGAATATGACGGACGCCCCTTCATGGGGTGGCAACGCCAGTCGCATGGGCCAAGCGTTCAACAGGCGCTGGGGGACGCGGTGTTCGCGATGACCGGCGAGCGGACCGCGGTGCATGCCGCGGGGCGAACCGACGCGGGGGTCCACGCGCTGGCGATGCGCGCGCATGTCGATATCGCCAAGCCGGTCGAGGCGTTTCGGTTGATGGAGGCGCTCAACGCGCTGGTTCGACCCAATCCGGTCGCGGTGCTGGCGTGCGACGTCGTGCGCGACGACTGGCACGCGCGGTTTTCCTGCTTGGGACGACGTTACGAATATCGCATCGTTACCCGTCGCGCGCCGCTGACGTGGGAAGCGGGGCTGGCATGGCAGGTGCCCCAGCCGATCGATGCCGCCGCGATGCATGCGGCAGCGCAGCGGCTCGTCGGTCGGCATGACTTCACGACGTTCCGGTCGGCGCATTGCCAGGCGGACAGCCCGGTCCGGACGCTCGATGTACTCGACGTGGCGCGCGCGGGGGATCGCGTGGTCGTAGCGGCGGCGGCGCGATCGTTCCTGCATCATCAGGTGCGATCAATGGTCGGATGTCTGGCGATGGTCGGAATGGGGCGTTGGTCGGGCGATGATCTGTCCCAGGCGCTGGCGGCGCGGGACCGCGCACGGCTGGGGCTGAACGCACCGCCGGACGGGTTGTTTTTCGTGGCGGCGGATTATCCTGAGGAATGATTGCGAGGCCGTTTGGACTGAGCATGCCATAACGGGGTGAGACCCAAGTGCTTCGACAAGCTCAGCACGAACGGAGTTTTATATACGAACGGAGGTTAGCGCACGAACGGAAGTTTAACGCGCCAACCTCGCGGCGAGTTCGACGTGGGTCGACCAGCGGAACTGCCCGACCGGCTGGATCCAGTCGATTCGCCAGCCGGCTTCGCACAGAGTCTTTGCATCGCGCGCGAAACTGCTCGGATTGCAGGAGACATAGGCAATGACGGGGACTTGGCAAGCGGCGAGCGCCTCGGTCTGTTCGCGCGCACCGGCGCGCGGTGGATCGAGGACGACCGCGCCGAACCGGTCGAGCTCCGTCACGGTGAGCGGGCGGCGATAGAGATCGCGATGTTCGACGAAGACGGGGCGCTGGGCGCCATGTGCGGCGGCGCGCAGCGCAGTGCTCGCATCACGCGCGCCCTCCGCGGCGTAGACCTTGCCGGGCAGCGCGAGCGCGAAGGTGCCGAGCCCCGAGAAGAGATCCGCGGTGGTCGCGGGCGTCCCAACCGCATCCAGGACGGCGGCGACGAGCGCGGCTTCGCCTTCGACCGTCGCCTGGAGGAACGACGCGTGGGGCAGCGGCACGGGAAGATTGCCCAAGGTAATCGTGACGGGTTCGGGCTCCCACCGCGTCTCCGGGCCGAGGCCGTCGTCAACCGCGAACCGCGCGACCCGGTGGCGAGTGCAGAATTCGACGATCGTATCGGCGGCCTTCAGTCCCTCGGCGGCAAGCCGGGTGACGAGGATGTCGGGACCCTGGTCGGCGAGCGTAAGGTGGACATCGGCGCGGCGCTTGAGCCCGAGTTGCGCGAGCAGTTTGCGCAAGGGGGCGGCGAGCGCGAACAGCTCGGGCGCGAGAACGTGGCATTCCTGGATGTCGACGATCGCGTGGCTCGACGCTTCGGTGAAGCCCAGCGTGATCTTGCCCTTCCCCTCGGCGTGGAGGGTCGCGCGGCGGCGGGTGCGCGGGGGCGAGATCAACGGCGCGCGGATCGGCGCGGCGAGGCCCTGGGAATCGAGCGCGGATGCGATACGATCGATGACGAAGTCGGCGTAGCTGGCCTCGTCTAGATGTTGGAGCTGGCACCCGCCGCAGGTTGGGAAATGACCGCATGGTGGGATCTGGTGGTGTGGCCCAGGAACGATGTTGCCCTCGCCGGTCAGCGTGTCGCCGGGCGCGGCAAAGGCGGCGTGGCGACCGTCGGCGGTCATGCCGTCTCCGCGCGCCGCGACGCGGACGATCTCGCTCATAGCGCGGCCCTGGCGGGGGTAAGCGCGGCGGCGAGGTCGTCGGCGATGAACGCCTTGCCGCAACGGCGCGCGGCAGCGGCGTGGAGCCAGACCCCCGCGCACGCGGCCTCGAACGCGTCACCGTCGCCCGCCAGCAACGCCGCGATCGTGCCTGCCAGAACATCACCGGTACCCGCGGTCGAGAGCCAATCGCTGGCATCGCCCGCGATCACGACGCGACCGTCGGGGGCGGCGATGACGGTGTCGGCACCCTTGTGGACGACGATGGCGTTGGCGCACCCCGCAGCGTCGCGGGTGCGTTCGATTTTACTGGCAATCTTGCTGGTAGAATTATCGGCGTCGAACGCGCCGAACAGCGTGTCGAATTCGCCGCTATGGGGGGTGAGGATGACGGGTTCCTTGTTGATTGCGAGGCGGTCGATCGTAACGAGATGAAGCGCGTCGCCGTCGATCACGAGTGGTCGGCCCGCCGCTAGCACGGCGTCGAGACGATGCGTCGCTTGGTCGTCGCGGCCAAGCCCGGGGCCGATCAAGACCGCGCCGATCCGCGCATCGTCGAGCGCGGCGGGCGACCAGCGGCGGCGGACGATCGCGTGGGGAGCGCCGGGGGCATCGGTGAGGAGCAGGACATAGCCCGCGCCGCTGCGCATCGCCGCGATGCTCGCGAGGTCGGCGGCACCCGCCATCGCACCGGGGACGATCGTCACCATGCCGCGGGTGTATTTGTGATCATCGGGGCCGGGGTCGCGGCGCGCCGGGGCCGATAGCGCCCTCACCTGCCCGCCGGCCGTGATGCCGATGTCGAGCAGGCGAACCGCGCCGCAGAATCGCGCGGCGGGCTGGAGCAGGTGCGACGGCTTGGCCGCGCCAAGCGCCAGCGTCACGTCGAACCGCGGGGGACGGGTCAAGACCGCGCCGTCGTCGGTCGCAACCCCGCTGGGCAGGTCGATCGCGATGCTGAGTTGTGCCGACGCGTGAAGCTCATGGAGCCGATCTGCGACGCGTTGATCGAGCGGGCGCGACAGGCCGATGCCGAACAGCGCATCGACCAGGATCGCAGCGGGCGCGGCCTCGGCAACATCCTGGACGGCACCGGTCCAACCATCGCGCGCACGGCATGCGGCGGGGCTCGTCGAATCGGCCAGCGCGGCGACGCGGACGGCGATGCCAGCCGCTGCCAGCAGCGTCGCGGCGACATAGCCGTCGCCACCGTTGTTGCCGGGACCGCATAGAATCAGCACCTCGCGCGCGGCGGCCAGGCGACCAATCGCCGCGGCAATCGCGGCCCCCGCGCGGTGCATCAGCGTGGCGGTGCTCTCCCCCGTCGCCTCCTCGGCATCGCGCATCTGCGCCGCGGTGAGGATGGGGTGACCGTCGAGTGGCGTCATGATGCGGGCTGTCCGATCGTCGCGGGCAGGCGATAGCGATCCCCGTCGAGCGCGATCTCGATCCCCTCAGCGCCGACGACGCTGACGAGCGCATAGCTGGCGCCGTCCGCGGCGACGACCCCGCGCCCGTCATGCGTCACCAACACGCGATGGAACGCACCGTCGGGGTGGCGCAGCGTCAGGATCAGCCCGCGCGCATCGTCGGTGCGATCGACGGTGCAGCGTCGTGCCAGCGGCTGGCGGGCATGCGCGCAGAGGATCCGCCCGTCGTCCTCGACCACGGCACGCTGTTGCGCCTCGACCTTGGCGAGAACGCCCATGTCGGCGGTCTCCTCGCCCGTGCCGCAAGCCGCGAGCAGGAGCGGCGCAGCGAAGCTAGATATCCGCGTAGACATGGGTCTCGGCGCTGGCCCCGGGATGGGTCACCGCGCCCTGATAAGCGGGGCCGACCGTGCGTGCGTAGCGCCACAGCGCTCCCGACTGGTAATCGTTGAGCCGCGGCTGCCACGCAGCCTTCCGCGCGGCCAAGGTATCGGCGGGAACGTCGAGTTCGATCGTCCCTGCTTCGGCGTCGATCCGGATCGTGTCGCCATCCTCGACCAACGCGATCGGGCCGCCTTCCGCGGCTTCGGGACCGACGTGGCCGATGCAAAAGCCGCGGGTGCCGCCCGAGAAACGCCCGTCAGTGATCAGCGCCACCTTTTCGCCCAACCCGAGGCCATAGAGCGCAGCGGTGGTCGACAGCATCTCGCGCATACCGGGGCCGCCCTTGGGGCCTTCGTAGCGGATGACGAGCACCTCGCCCTCGACGATCGACCGTGCCTCGACCGCGGCAAAGCAATCTTCTTCGCAGTCGAAAACCCGCGCCGGGCCGGTGAACTGGAGCCGGTGCATGCCCGCGACCTTCACGATCGCGCCATCGGGAGCGAGGCTGCCGCGCAGGCCGACGACGCCGCCGGTCGGACTGATCGGGGTCTTGACGTCGTAGATCACCTTTTGATCGGGGTTCCACGTCACCTCGTCGATGTTCTCGCCCAGCGTCCTGCCGGTAACGGTCATGCAATTGCCGTCGAGGAACCCGCCGCCGAGCATCGTCTTCATCAGCATATAGACCCCGCCCGCCTCGTACATGTCCTTCGCTACATACCGTCCGCCGGGCTTGAGATCGGCGATATACGGGGTCGACTTGAATGCCTCGGCGACGTCGAACAAGTCGAACTCGATCCCGGCCTCGTGCGCCATCGCGGGAAGGTGAAGCGCGCCGTTGGTCGATCCCCCGGTCGCGGCGACGACGCGTGCGGCGTTGATGAACGCCGCGTGAGTGCAGATATCGCGCGGGCGGATATTCTTTTCGACGAGGTTCATCACCTCATAGCCCGCGGCAACTGCGATCTGTTCGCGCGATGAATAAGGAGCCGGAACCATATTGCTGTTCGGTAACGACAATCCGATCGCCTCGCCGACGCAGGCCATGGTGTTGGCGGTGAACTGGCCGCCACATGCGCCGTGGCCGGGACACGCGACCTTTTCGAGTTCGGTGAGATCGGCGAGCGGACAATTGCCCGCGGCGTGCTGCCCCACCGCCTCGAACACATCGACGACGGTGACATCCTGGTTGTGATAGCGGCCGGGCAGGATCGAGCCGCCATAGACGAAAATCGAGGGGATATTGAGCCGGAGCATTGCCATCATCATCCCCGGCAGCGACTTGTCGCACCCCGCAAACCCGACGAGTGCGTCATAGCAATGGCCGCGGACGCTGAGTTCGACCGAATCGGCGATGACCTCACGGCTGACGAGCGAGGATTTCATCCCCTGATGCCCCATCGCGATGCCGTCGGTGACGGTGATTGTGTTGAAGCGGCGCGGCATTCCCCCATTCCGGATCACCCCCGCCTGCGCGGCATCGGCCTGGACGTCGAGTGTGGTGTTACAGGGCGCCGAGTTGTTCCCCGCCGACGCGAGCGCGACGAACGGCTTTTGAATGTCCTGCTCGGCGATCCCCATCGCGTAATAATAGCTGCGGTGCGGCGCGCGCTCGGGGCCGACCGACACGTGACGACTGGGCAAGCGGGACTTGTCAAAGCGGTTGGTCATGACACCGGTCTATGTCGCGGGAGGGTGTGGGGGCGCAAGCGTCTTACGGATAATAGCGGATCCGCGCGCGACGCAGGATGCTGTCCTCAAGCGAATAATAGAGCGAGATCATGCCATCCTCGATCACCGTCGAGGCGGCAAACGCGATGTCGGTCTTGGCGCGATTGACGGGGGGTGGCGGCAGGATCACGGGCTCAATGCCCCTGCCGGTCACCTGGCGGTAATCGTCCGAGAAGCTGACCCAACCGATCCGCCAGCGCGCATCAACGGTCGCGCCGTTGTAGAACATCACCGGATCGGCCCCCGGCAACTGGCAGATCGGCCCGGTCGACAGATGCCAATTGTCCCAACTGTCCGGGCGGATCCCGAACGGATCGTCGACCGATTGCCAGGTATCGCCAAGCGCCTCCGCAGTCGCGACGCCGATCCGGGACGCCGCGACGCCGTGGTCGAACGGTGCGGCATATTCGTAGAAGAGGCGCCAGTCACCCGCGGCGGTCTGGACGAACGTCGCCTCCTTGATATTGCCCTCGCCAGCCGGCGCTTTCAGGACGACGCGCCGTTTTTCCAGCGTGTCGATCGTCGAGCCCACCGCGGCGACCATCGCACCCTGTTCGCGTTGGGCATCGACCCCGGTGTAATACACGACATAGCGATCGGGGAGGACGAGAACGGTCGGGTCTTCGCAACCGCCAGCATCGACATCGGCGGGGTCGGTGCCGGGTACGATCGCGGGCTTGGCATCGAGACGAAATTCAAGGCCGTCGTCGCTCCAGCCGCTCGCTATGATGCCGGTTGGATCATTATGCTTGAGCGGATCGGGAACCCCGCGCACCATGATGCGATAGCGACCGGCTTCCTGCCAGACGAAGGGGCTCATCAAATCCATGTCGCCCAGCGGCGAACCACCGGCGATCGTGACGGTGTCGATGCTTTCGACGGCATAGGTAGGCATCAGGCGAGCCTCATCCGCTCTGGGCCACCGCAAATGACAGCCGTCCCCGCCACCGAGCGCCGCACCGTCATCGGGCGTGCCGGCCGCTGCTACGAGACGTGAGATTCCAGCAGGGCGCGATACGCGGGATCGTCGACCGCCTCCCGGTTATCGGAGTTACTGTCATCCCCGGTTAGCGCATGGGCCGCGCCAGGGTTCCGTTACAAAGACGTCACTACCGCGGCGTGCGAGTCGAGGCCAAGGCGAATGAACGACCGGTTTCGCGCTGACCATGCCGCGATCTCGTCACTCGCCCAATGGTCTGTACCTCCGGCTTAGGCGTGCATTCCGCGCTGCATTTACGATGGCCGCGCTGATCTAGCACCCACCGGGGCGAGCGGTGCTGATTGGCCGCTATCCTCACTGGTCGTCGGCATCGGGAACCGGTCGTGCTGACCCGTCATGGGTCGAGACCGCTAGCGCCCGGTCTCGTTGCGTAGCATCTGTCTGCGCCACCATTGCTGTACGCTGCCACCAAAAAGAGGCAGCTGCGTCACCCGGCGCGACGATCAGCCGCGCGGCCCGTTGGTCGCGCAAATATATCCATAGCCAGCTTAACGCCACGCTGAGCCGGGAACGCGCACCGATCAGGAAGTAGATATGCGCAATCCCCCACAGCCACCAGGCGACGGCACCCGTGAGCTTGATCCAACCGAAGTCGGCGACCGCCCTGCCTTTGCCGATCTGCGCCAGACTGCCGTGGTGTCGATACTGGAATGGCGGCGGAGGTGCCGCGCCACGGCGCCGGGCGCGGATAACGCCGGCTACGTATCGCCCTTGCTGCTTGGCAGCCGGTGCGATGCCCGGCACCGGCTTACCGTCCGCCGTGCTGATCGATACGGTATCGCCGATCGCGAAAATCTGCGGATGCTCCGGCACGGTGAGATCAGGCAGCACCTGGAGCCGCCCAGCCCGGTCGGCAGGGACCCTGAGCCACATCGCGGCAGGTGACGCCTGTACGCCCGCGGCCCACAGGATCGTGCCCGCGGCTACATGGTGGCGACCGTAGACGATGCCGTCGGGACCTATGCTCGTCACGGCGTGGTTCAGCGCGACCTCAACGCCCAGCGCCTTCAGCGCCTCCTCGGTATAGGTCGACAGCGCGGGTGCATAACCCGCCAGGACGCAACTGCCCGCCTCGATCAAAAGGACGCGGGCGGTACGTGGATCGATCGCACGAAAGTCGCTGCCGAGCGTGTCGCGGGCGAGGTCCGCGATCGTCCCCGCCAACTCCACTCCCGTAGGGCCCGCCCCGATCACGACGAACGTCAGCAATTGCGCGCGCCGGGCGGCATCCGGCTCCCGCTCGGCCTGCTCGAAGGCGAGGAGGATATCGCTACGGATGCGGGTCGCATCCTCGATGGTCTTGAGGCCCGGCGCATGCGCCTCCCACTCCCGATGGCCGAAGTACGCATGGCGGGCTCCGGTGGCGAGGATCAGCGTATCAAAGGCGAGCGGGCTTCCGTCCGCGACCTGGAGCTTCCCCGCCGCAACATCCACTCCGATCGCTCGAGCCATGATCGTCGTCACGTCTCGGCGCCCGCGGAGCAGCGCGCGGATCGGCCATGCGATCTCGGACGGCGCAAGCGAGGCGGTCGCGGCCTGGTATAGCAGCGGTTGAAATAGATGGTGATTGCGCTGGTCGACGAGGGTGATCGACACGGGCGCACACTTGAGGTCCCTGACGGCCTCGAGACCGCCAAAGCCCGCGCCGACGATCACGACGCGATGGAGTGCAGATCCAGACGACATCGACATCGAGTCCTCCGATAGCGCTGGATCAACCCACGCGTCTACCGCCGGTCATTATGGCTAACAGCAGCGGGCAACATTCTGCATGCGACTGCGGGTGGTTCATGCTCTGCTCTCCAGAAATGCAATATCGTCAGCGCGACGCCTCGATACCACGGCTACCTGACCCCGACGCCGACAACGTTATGACCAGCAGATGTCGTCAAGGACGATAGATCTGGGGCAAATCGTTCTCAACGCACGAGAAAAGGTCTCGCAATACCACGCGCGCCCACATCAAGGCGAAAGAGGGCACCCGCTGACGGTTCCCTGCTTCGTTGCTCGGCGCTCATCCCGTCCGACGCACTTGTGACATACAGCGTTGCCAGGTCTTCGCCCGCGAATGCGGGCATCGTCGGCTGACTGACGGGCAGATCGATATCGCGATCCAACGTGCCGTCTGCGCTGAACCGTCGCAGCTTGCCGCCGCCGTGAAGCGCACACCAATAGCCCCCTTCCGAGTCGATCGCGGCACCATCGGGAATGCCAAGCTGTTTGGGCACGGTTGCGAACACACGGCGATTGGATAACATGCCATCATCGAGGTTGTAGTCGAACGCGATAATCTCGCGCTGGTTACTATGCGAAAGGAAGAACGTCGCGTCGTCTTTCGACCACGCCATTCCATTGTGCAGTTCGGCGGCATCGGGTTCTTCGCGCAGACCGCCCGCCAGCGTAAAGCTGTGCAGCTTGCCCGGACGTACGGGCGGGTCCCCCTCGAGCGGATCGAACATCACGCCAATCCAGAACCGACCATTGGCGTCACACGCACCCTCGTTGAACCGAAACACGGCGGGATCGAACGGCGGCGGAACGAGCAGATGCAGAGCGCCGCTATCGAGCTCAAGCCGGAAGAGCCCCTCGCGTAGCGCGACCACGGCGTCCCCATCCTCGGTAAGCGCGAAACCGCCGATATCGCTGGTCAAAAGCCAGCTGTCGGTCGCGCCATCACCAGGACGATAACGATGAAGCGCCGGTGCCTTCACATCGATCCAGTAAAGCGCTCCCTCCGCAGCGACCCAGGTCGGGGATTCGCCAATCGTTGCGTTGGCTGCGAGCAAGGTTTCGATCACGTCGCGACTTCCTCTCGTACAGAAAACCGATCGGCCTTGCTGCCGTTCCCAGCCGTCATGCATTAGTACGAATACAGGAGATATCTGATGACATCGCTGCCCTTCACCTTCGGTCTGAGCGAGTTCACCACCATGCCCTGGTCGTTCGAGGAGGACGTGGCGCGGTACTCCGCGCTCGGGGTCGACTCGATCGAAGTCGTCGAGGCCAAGCTGGACGACGATCGATTTGCCGACCAAATGCGCTCGATCTCTGATGCCGGACTCGTGATCAGCGGGATCCAGCCCAAGGTCCGAACGTTCTTCAGCAGCCGGATGATGCCTGATCCGAAGCCGCTCGACGAGCGGGTCGATTGCCTGCGCGGTTCCATCGCGCGACTCGCCGAGTTCGCGCCCGGCGTGCCGTTCATCACCAACACCGGGGCGCAGCCCAAGGGAAATATGGCCGACGCCATGAAAGTGGTCGCCACCAAGCTCGGGGAGCTAGGCCGGGTTGCGGCAGATCACGGCGTGACGATGGCGCTGGAGCCACTCAATCCGACCTCGGTCAACGTCGAAAGCGCGATCTGGACGATCGACCAGGCGCTCGATGTGATCGAGGCGAGCGGCAGCGACCATGTCGGGCTGTGCCTCGATTATTGGAACATCTGGCAAAATGCGGACGTCGAGGCCGCGATCGCGCGCGCGGGGGACCGGATTTTCACGGTGCAGGCTAGTGATTGGCGGACGCCGCGCTCGTTCGCCGACCGCACCATTCCGGGCGATGGCGAAATTCCGCTCGCAGCGCTGATCAGAGCAACCCGCGCCACCGGATATGACAAGCCCTGGGTGGTCGAGATATTCTCCAACAATGTCGACGATTCGCTCTACAATGACGACCTTGAAGCGGTTGTGCTGCGGTGCCATGCGGGAATGGCCGAAGCTTGGGGTTCGAGCCGATAGGACTGAATTGTCTCGGAGCTACCAATCGCCTGCCAGCGCGGTCGCTGCCAGCGCGGTCACTGGTTGGTTCGGAAAAGCAGAATTGACGTAGCGTATGCAACCACGACGTTGCCATGCTGCGCCGTGAAGTTGCGTAGCATGCCGGTAGCAGACTTGCTCCCCTGCATCCCTATTTGCCGTCCAGGCCATCGTGTCGGTCTTGTGCCAGCGCTTCGGATCATGCTTCAGCCCCGCCGCGATCTTTAGGGGCATGGTCTAGAGATGGCGGATTGGTCTCTATCCGAGCATCCGTTTTGCGCGACCGATGCTGGCACCTCTCGAGTGGCCCGTTGTTGCGCAGTGATCCCGAACGACCCGTATTGTTTTACAAATGTGCGGATTGGGGGCTGCGGATTGCGGCATTGGCGGGGTGGCCCTGTCGCCTGATCTGAAGGCCCTGTCGCCTGATCTGAAGTACGTCACCGCCGGGTACGAAGCCCCGCTAAGTTCCTTGCCACCGATGCCCCCGGACCGCGCGCTATCTCGTTCGCTGCCTCGGGCGTCGATCGCGAGGACGCGAGCTGGCTCTATTATTCGGCAATGACCGCAAGTCAAAAAGCGCTGCGATCCGGCAACCCGGCTCATGAGTTCCCGCCCGCGAAATGGTCCAACGCAAGCGAATGAAGACCGTGTCGGATCATCATGATAGCTTTTTAGAGCGGCTGGTGCGGGTGGCCGGGGTCGAACCGGCACTCCTTTCGGAACCGGATTTTGAATCCGGCGCGTCTACCAATTCCACCACACCCGCATCGAGCCGCTTGGCTCTTAGGTAGCTCCTAGCGCATTTCGCCCCGTTCTGGGAAGCCCGTGAGATGGACGTTAAGTGCCTGTATTTACTCCGAAATAAGAATCTCTATCGAAATAACTTCAGACTTTGTTTGAGTCGGTCGCGTCTACCCATTGGCCAAAGGGGCAGCGGAGCCGTGCGCTAGAACATGGCGCGCGTCGCCGCCAGCGTCGGCGTCAATTCACCGGCGCGCGGCGGCGGTAGCTGAGGGCCTCTGCAATGTGGATGCGCCCCACCGCGTCGCTTCCCCCGAGATCGGCGATCGTCCGCGCGACGCGGAGCACCCGCGAATAGCCGCGGGCCGACATCCGCGTCGCCTCGGCGGCCTGGGCCAGCAGACGGCGCCCGGGCTCGTCCGGGGTAGCGACCGTGTCGAGCAGCACGCCGTCGGCCTCCGCGTTCGTCCGGACCGGTTCGTCACGGTAACGCACTGCCTGGACGCGGCGTGCCGCGGCGACCCGGGCGGCGACGTCGCGCGAGCCTTCCGCGGGAGGCGGCAGGACCAGATCGGCGGCGCTTACCGCGGCGACGTCGACGTGGAGGTCGATCCGGTCCATCAGCGGCCCCGAAACCTTGGCCTGATAGTCGGCGGCGCAGCGCGGCGCGCGCGCGCAGGCAAGGCTCGCGTCGCCGAGATGCCCGCACCGACACGGGTTCATCGCCGCGATCAACTGGACCCGCGCAGGGAACGTGACATGCGCGTTGGCGCGCGCCACGCTCACGGTACCGGTCTCCAGCGGCTGACGCAGCGAATCGAGCACCGCACGCTGGAATTCCGGCAGTTCGTCGAGGAACAGCACGCCGAGATGCGCGAGGCTGACCTCACCCGGCTTTACCTTGAGCCCGCCCCCGGTGAGTGCCGCCATCGATGCCGAATGATGCGGGCTGCGGAACGGGCGGTTGCGGGTCAGCTTGCCACCGGTCAGCGTCCCTGCGACTGACTGCACCATCGACACCTCGAGCGCCTCGGCGGCATCGAGCAGGGGCAGGATACCCGGCAGACAGGCCGCCATCAATGATTTGCCCGCCCCCGGCGGTCCGCACATCAACAGGTTATGGCCCCCCGCCGCCGCGATCTCGAGTGCGCGCTTGGCAGTTTCCTGTCCTTTCACCTGGTTGAGGTCGGGGCCGTGGATCGCATCGTCCGCCTCGCCGGGCGGCGGCGGGCTGAGCAGACCGTGCCCCTTGAAGTGGTTGATCAGCGCTAGCAGGTCGGGCGCGGCCAGTACCTCGACCGATCCCGCCCATGCCGCTTCGGATCCCTGCGCCGCGGGACAGACCAATCCCTTGCCGTCCGCGCTCGCATGGAGGGCGGCCAGCAAGACGCCGGGTGACGGCGCAATCCGCGCGTCGAGCCCCAGTTCACCGACGACGACATAATCCGCCAGGGCCTCGACATCGAGGACCCCCATCGCACCAAGCAGCGCCAGCGCGATCGGCAGATCGAAATGCGATCCCTCCTTGGGCAGATCGGCGGGGCTGAGGTTCACCGCGATCCGCTTGGGTGGCAGTGCCAGCCCCAGCGCCGCGATCGCCCCCCGGACGCGCTCGCGGCTTTCACCGACCGCCTTGTCGCCGAGCCCGACGACGTTGAACGCGGGCAGCCCCGGAATGAGCTGAACCTGGACCTCGACGCTCCGCGCCTCTAGCCCCAGATACGCCACCGTCTGCACGATCGCCACCATCACCGTTCCCCCGTTGCGCCCCATTCATACCCATTTTTACAAAGGGGGAAACGGGGCTTGCCACCGTCTTGCCGTTCCACCACACCGCACCCACGTGAGGCCCATGCACCGTCATCCCGTCAGCCGTATCGCCCAGCTCGTCTGCGGGGCACTGTTGATTATCGCGGCGGGGGTGATCGGTCCGCTGCCGGGACCGGGCGGGATTTTCCTGTTCGCGGGCGGACTGATCCTGATCCTCAGAAATTCACGTTGGGCGCGACTGAGGTTTGCGCGGGCCAAACGGCGCTGGCCGAGGATCGGCAAGCTGCTCGACCACACGATGCGGCGGCGCTCCGCGCTGCGCCGTCACGAGCGTGCCAAGCAGCGATCGCGCGACCTTGCCGACATCTCGAGCTCGAATTGACTTATCCGCCCCTCCTCGCTAAGCGCTCGCCCAACAAGGCCGTCCCGCGGGGCGGCCATTTTCTATTAAAACGTATCCCCAATCTATTCAGACGAACTAAGGAATGACCCATGAAGCGGACCTTTCAGCCGAGCAACCTGGTGCGGGCGCGCCGTCATGGCTTCCGCTCGCGGATGGCGACGGTCGGCGGCCGTTCGGTGATCCGCGCGCGCCGCAACCGCGGCCGCAAGAAGCTGTCGGCGTAACGATTCTCGCGAACCGCCGCGATTTCCTCGCGGCGAATGCGGGAAAACGCGCACCGATGCCGGGCTTCGTCCTGCTGGTGCGCGATCGACAGGATGGCGACGCGGCGATCCGCGTCGGCTTCACCGTCACCAAGAAGATCGGCAACGCGGTCGTCCGCAACCGGATGAAGCGGCGGCTGCGCGCGCTGGCTCGCGAGTTTCTGCCGACCGGCGGGATGCGCGGCGCGGACCATGTGTTGATCGGTCGCCAGGGCGGTATCGAGCGCGACTTCGCGGTGCTCCGGACCGAATTTAGCAAGGCACTCGCAAAAATAGCGCGGCTCTCTCCCGCTCGTGAACTCGCCCAGGCCCCTGAGTCTCATGCTCTTCGACTGGCTCAGGGCGAACGGAACCAGCGGTGATCGCGCGCCTGCTGATCCTCGTCGCCCGGGGTTGGCAATTGGGGCCATCGCTGATCGTGCCCCCGTCGTGCCGGTACAGCCCCAGCTGTTCAGCCTATGCAATCACCGCGCTTCGCCGCTATGGCGCGCTGCGGGGCGGATGGCTGGCGGCAAAGCGGATAGCGCGGTGTCATCCATGGGGCGGGTTCGGACCCGATCCCGTACCCTGATTGAGTGGGGCTAGAATTTGAAGAACGATCGTCAGAATTTCGTGCTGTTCGCGGTGATCGCGGCGCTGATCCTGTTCGGCTGGCCGCTGCTCCAGGGCAAGTTCTTCCCGACCGCGAATCCACCGGTGACCAAGATCATCAACGGCAAGTCGCAGCCCGTCGCCAGGCCCAGCGCAGATCCCACCGCCGACAGCCCCGCCGCAGTGCGCGATCGCCGCACCGTGCTCGCCGAAACCCCGCGGATTCGAATCGACACCCCGACGCTGAAAGGCTCGATCAATCTGAAGGGCGCGCGGATCGACGATCTGGTGCTCGCCGACTACAATGAGACGATCGCCAAGAACTCGCCGCCGATCCGATTGCTGTCTCCGGCGGGCGCGCCCGAAGCCTATTTCGCGGGGTTCGGCTGGCGCAACGACGGTCTCAACCCGCCCGCCCCCGATACGGTATGGACCGCCTCGTCGGACGTATTGTCGCCGGGTCACCCGGTCGCGCTCGAGGCCGCCAACGCCTCGGGCCAGCGGTTCCGGATCGAGATCGGGATCGACGACGGCTATATGTTCACCGTCAAACAGACCGTGCTCAACGCTGGATCGAACCCCGTTCCGGTCGCGCCCTACGGCTTCGTCAATCGCGCCGGGGTATCAAAGGATCCGGGCAGCTGGACGATCCACACCGGGCCGATGTCGGTCCATGACGGGGGTGCGGACTATGGCGTCAAGTTCAAGGACGTCGATGCCGCGCCCGAGAAGTTCTCGACTACCGGGGGCTGGCTTGGCTTCACCGACAAATACTGGCTGACCGCGCTAGTGCCCGACCAGAGCGCAATGTTCGACGGCCAGTTCCGCAGCGGGACGCAATCGAGCTATCAGGCCGATTACACCTACCAGCCCAAACTGGTCACGCCCGGACAGCAACTGTCGCAGACCAGCCGTTTCTTTGCGGGTGCCAAGGAGGTGAAGCTGCTCCAGCATTACGAGAACGACGCGGGTGTCACCAAGCTCGACAAGGCAATTGACTGGGGCTGGTTCGAGATCGTCGAGAAGCCGATCTTCACCTATCTCGACTGGCTGTTCCGGATGGTCGGCAATTTCGGCGTCGCGATCATCCTGTTGACGGTGACGATCCGTGGTCTGATGTTCCCGATCGCGCAGCGCCAGTTCGCCTCGATGGCGAAAATGCGCGCGGTGCAACCCAAAATGAAGATCCTGCAGGAGCGTCACAAGGACGACAAGGTCAAGATGCAGCAGGAGGTGATGGCGCTTTACAAGACCGAGAAGGTCAACCCGGTCGCGGGCTGTCTGCCGACGCTGCTCCAGATTCCGATCTTCTACGCGCTCTACAAGGTGCTGATGCTGACGATCGAAATGCGGCACCAGCCGTTCGTGCTGTGGATCAAGGATCTGTCCGCGCCCGATCCGCTGACTCCGGTCAATTTGTTCGGAATGCTGCATTTCGTGCCGCCGCACTTCATCGCGATCGGGGTCGTACCGATCCTGCTCGGCATCAGCATGTATTTCCAGTTCAAGCTGAACCCCGCACCGATGGACGCGACGCAGAAGCAGATCTTCGCGCTGATGCCGTGGGTGCTGATGTTCGTGATGGCACCGTTCGCGGTCGGGCTCCAGGTGTATTGGATCACGTCCAACTGCCTGGCCATCCTCCAGCAGCGAATCCTGTATGCGCGGCATCCGGACCTCAAGACCGCGGTCGCCAAATGATGTTTGACGCCGACAGCCTCGAATCGGCGCGCAAGATCTTCGCGGGCCCCATTGCATTCCTCAAATCTGCCCCCGCGCTCGAATTCCTGCCCGGTGCCGACGTTCCGGAAGTCGCGTTCGCCGGGCGCTCCAACGTCGGCAAATCCTCGCTGCTCAACGCGCTGACCGGGCGCAATGCGCTCGCGCGAACGTCGAACACCCCGGGGAGAACCCAGGAGCTCAATTTCTTCGACGTCGGCGACCCGCTCGCGTTTCGGCTCGTCGATATGCCGGGCTACGGGTTTGCCAAGGCACCCAAGGACATCGTCAAGAAATGGCGATTTCTGGTCAACGATTTCCTGCGCGGGCGCGACACGCTGAAACGCGCGCTCGTGTTGATCGACGCGCGCCACGGCATCAAGGATGTCGATCGCGACATCCTCGAAATGCTTGATCGCGCTGCGGTCAGCTATCGGCTCGTGCTGACCAAGGCGGACAAGATCAAGGCGACCGATCTCGATGCGGTGATGGCGGCGACCGCCGAGGAGGCGCGCAAGCGTCCGGCCGCGCATCCCGACATCCTTGCAACCTCTAGTGAGGGCGGCTTGGGTATCCCCGAACTGCGTGCCGCAGTGATCGAGGCGATCGGCTGATCGTCCAGCGGTGGCGGTGGCATGACGCTGCCGCCCGCCTATATGGCGGTATCTGCATTCGAGGGAGAGACGGCATGAAGACCTGGACCAGGATCGCGGCGATCGGCGGCGGGCTGATCGCGTTGACCGGCGCGGCAACCGCGCTGCTCAAGCTGCGCGAGAAATCGGTCGAGCAGCCCGATTATATCAGCGTCGAGACCGATGGCGCGATCGAGGTACGCGATTACCCCTCAATGCTCGTCGTCGAGACGATGACCTCGGGCGAGCGTGACCATGCGCTCGGTGAAGGGTTTCGCCGTCTTGCCGCGTTTATCTTCGCCAAGAAGCGTGGCGAGGGCGCGTCCGACGAACCGATCGCGATGACCGCCCCCGTGCTGCAGGATCGCTCCGGGGGGCGCTGGCGGACGCGGTTCGTCATGCCTGCAAAAGTGACCAGCGGCACGCTTCCGACCCCCGCGGCGGGTGTCGGTAGCGACACGCTGGCTCCCCGGCGGGTCGCCGCGATCCGCTTCGGCGGCGTGGCGGGCGACGAGGCGCTCCGAACACGCGAGCGCATGTTGCGCGAATGGCTGGTCGACAACGGCTATATACCCGCAGGAGCCGCCGAATACGCGTTCTACAATTCGCCGATGATCGCGCCGCCGCTGCGCCGCAACGAAGTGCTGATCCCGATCAAGCGCTGAACTTGCGGGGCGCGAGCGCGCGCTCTACCGAAGGCGGCCATGAAGCTCATCATCGGCAACAAAGCCTATTCATCCTGGTCGCTCCGCGGCTGGCTCGCCGCCAAGCAATCCGGCCTCGTCTTCGAGGAAGTCGTCGTGCCGCTGTACGACGACGAATGGGACAAGCGCCGCGAGGGCGACGAGTTCGCGCCCTCGTCGGGCAAAGTCCCGATCCTGTGGGATGGCGAGGCGGTGGTATGGGACAGCCTCGCGATCATCGATTACCTTGCTGACAAGGTGGGGCGGGAGCGCTTCTGGCCGGAGGATGAGGTGGCGCGCGCGATGGCACGATCGATGGCGGCTGAAATGCATTCGAGCTTCCAGGCACTGCGCCGCAAGCACAGCATGAACGTCCGCCAGGTGTTCCCGCGCCAGCAACCCGATGCCGATGTGCTCGCCGAGCTCCAGCGGATCATGGAATTATGGGCGCAGGCGCGCGCGCGGTTCGGTGGCAGCGGCGATTTCCTGTTCGGCGAATTCGGCGCCGCGGACATCATGTTCGCACCCGTCTGCACGCGTATCGTAACTTACCAGTTGCCGATCGCGCGCTTTGCTACGCCGTATATGGATGCGGTGTTCAACCATCCCTTCATGCAGGACTGGATCGCTGCCGCGCAGGAAGAAGAGTGGGTAATCGAACAATATGAGCAACCCGCGACGACCTGATCATCGCGCCCGTTCCGCGCCATAAGACGTGAGATCGTCATGCTCATATCCGTCGGCGGTGAAGCGCAGGTCGATGTCGGGATAGTCGCCGCCACCGGCCCGATCGCCCGCACCGATCGCGACGAACACGCAATCGGCGTCGGTCCGGTTCTGGAGATGATGGCCGTTTGCCGCTCCCTTCGGAAACGCCGCGCAATCGCCCGCGCGGATCACGGTCTTGCCCGCATCGTCTACCAGCAGGGCTTCGCCCGCCAGCATCACGACGAATTCGTCCTCGCGCGCATGCCAATGCCGCTGCGACGACCAGGCCCCCGGCTTGAGCGTGACGTGGCTCGCACCGAAGCACGACAGCCCCGCCGCCGATGCCAGCCGCCGATACCAGCGCCCCTCCACCGCGGCATCGAACGGGGGCGGATAGCCAGTCAAATTGGTTTGCGGGATTGTGTCGAGGTCAAGCTTGGGCAATGTCGCCTCCGATGAACGTTGACTCGATGTTGCCCGATGCGGCGGCGCTGGCCAAGGCGCTGATCCGTGCCGACAGCGTTACCCCCGCCAGCGGCGCGGTGTTCGACATATTGGCGGCCGCGCTCGCATCACTGGGGTTCGGGATCGATCGATTCTTCGCCGGCGACGCGCCCGACGGCCCGGTTGAAAATCTGCTTGCAACTCGCGCGGGCGAAGGCGCGCATCTCGCGTTTGCCGGCCACCTCGATGTCGTCCCGCCGGGCGACGGCTGGATTGGATCGCCCTGGTCGGGAGACGTCCGCGGCGGGCTGCTCTATGGACGCGGGGCAGTCGACATGAAGGGCGCGATCGCCGCGTTCGTCGCCGCGATCCCGCGCGCGCCACGGCGAACGCCGCTGTCGCTGATCATCACGGGCGACGAGGAGGGGCCGGCGACGCACGGGACGCTCGCGCTGATCGACCGGATGGCAGTTCGCGGCATCGCACCCGACTATATCGTCGTCGGCGAACCGACCTCGTCCGCACACCTCGGCGACACGATCAAGATCGGGCGGCGCGGATCGGTCAACATCTCGATCGACATACCCGGGCGGCAGGGCCATGTCGCCTATCCACACCTCGCCGACAATCCGATCCCGCGGCTGGTTGCCGCGCTCGGCGAAATCCAGGCGGTCGTGCTCGACCGCGGCAACCGTTGGTTCCAGGCGTCGAACATCGAGGTGACCGACCTCACCGTCGGCAACCCCGCGCACAATGTCATCCCCGCGCGCGCTGCCGCGCGGCTCAGTATCCGCTTCAACGACGACCATCATGGTGCCGATCTTGTCGAGCGCATCGCCGGGATCGTCGCGCGCCATGCGCCCGCTGCCAGCGTCACCGCCAAGGTGTCGGGCGAGGCGTTCTTGACCGAACCCGGCACACTTTCGACGCTGATGAGCGAGGCGATCGCGGCGCATACCGGCGTCACCCCCGAACTGTCGACCACCGGTGGCACGTCCGATGCGCGGTTTTTGTCGCGGCTATGCCCGACGATCGAATTCGGCCTGATCAACGCGACGATGCACCAGATCGACGAGGCCGTTGATGTGGTCGATCTGGAGACACTGACCGCGATCTACGCCGATGTGATCGAGCGCGTGGCCGACATCCCGTTCCTCAGCGGCGCTACCGCCCCCGCCTGAGCACCAGGTACAGCGCCCCCTGCCCGCCGTGCCGCGGATGAGCGCCGCGGATCGCTGCGATCCGGTCCGCGTGACGCGAGCTGCCGATCCAGTCCGCCACCGCCGCCCGGATCGCGCCCCGCGCATGCGGGCGTTCGCTCTCGGGGCGCGGCGGTTTGCCGGTGACGAGCAGCAACACGCGGTCGCCGCGCTGGATCGCGCGGTCGAGCCCCTGGTCGAGCAGCGCGTGCGCCGACGCCAGCGTTTCGCCATGAAGGTCGATCGAGCTGTCGGGCAGGATCATCCCCTTCGCGATCCGCTTGTCCCACCCGCCGTCCAGCGTGTTCGTTGGAACCCGTGTGGGCGCGGGGATCGCGCGGGGCCGCTCGGCCACCGCGGGCGCTCGGCGTGCCGCCACCGGTCGCGCGACCTGTGGCGGATCTGGCAGGTGCGCCGCCACCGTCACTCCGCGCAGCGGCTTCACGCTGGCCATCACCTTCGCCCAGAGCGCGGCTTCGTCAGAATTGAGCTGGCGCACTCGATCCTGCCTGCGCGCCAATTCGCGCTAACGTGCCCCGCGGCACCAGCAGAAACGCGGTGCCGCGCGCCGCCATACCGCCCGCTGTCACTTCGGCGGCAGGGCCGGCGCCCCAATAGGTGTCGAACCGGTTGGAGCCCTTGATCGCGCCCCCGGTGTCCTGCGCCACCCACAACCCGGACGCGTCCTGCCGGTCCATCGACAGAAACACCGGCGCGCCGAGCGGAACGAACTTGGTGTCGGCGGCGACACTGATCCCGCCGCTGACGACATAGCTGATCGCGCCGACCGGAGGGGTGTCGAGTTCGCGGAAGAAGACGAAGCTGCGGTTTTCATCCATGATCGCGCGGCCTTCGGCGGGATGCGCGTGGAGCCAGGCAACGATGCCCTGCATCGAGGTCTGGCCGGGGCCGAGCAGTCCGCGATCCTTCATCAACTTGCCGATGCCGGTGTAATCGCGGCCGTTCTGGGTGTCGTAGCCGACCTGCATATATGATCCGTCGGGCAGCCTCAGCCGCCCGGATCCCTGGATCTGGAGGAAGAACACAGCGGCCTCGTCGGCACCCCAGGCGAGCACGGGTGCGGTGTTCGTCACCGCGCCGCGAACAATCGCCGCACGATCGTAATAGGGAACGAAGGTGGTGCCATCGACCCGCCCACGAATCTTCTTGCCCTTGAGGTCAGTCGAAAACTGTCCGAGGTCGACGTCGACCAGATCGCTGGGACGAGCGTAGATGGGCACCGCGTATCCTGATCGGCGCTCGCGTGAGGCGGCGATCTCAGGCTCGTAATAGCCCGTCGCAAACGCCTTGCCGTCGCCGACCTGAAGCGTCTCGAAATTGTCGGCGAAAAACCGCGTAGCGCCGCCACGGGGCACCGATCGGGCGGCATCGCACGCCGGCTGCCAGTCAGTCCCGCGGGTTAGCCCCGAGGCGTCGGTACGCCGAAGCAACCCTGGGCAGCTATACAAGAACGCCGCCCGCGCTGCCTCAGCCTGCGCTTCGGGGACTGCCAGCGCCGTAATCGCCGGGCCTGGTACCAGCCCGGCGGTCGCTGCGGTGGTCGCCCCGGCGCCGGTTTCGACGGGTGCGGCCAGCATCGGCATCGCACCCGTAATCCGCCCGTCGAACTGGCGCCCGCTCGGGATAGCGCGATACGTGGCGGCGTTCCGCGACGGCGTAGGCGACGACCGCAGCGTCGGTGGCTTCACAGGCACCGGACCCGTCGAGGGAGGGACTATCCGCCCGCCGCACGCCGCCAGCGCCAACGCTGCGATCAATCCACCTAAGACGCGAAAATTGGACAAGAACTCATCCCCCGACAGCCGAACGCGGCGGTCCGTGCCACGGCCGCGGCGCTGCGTCACCGACATTGCTATGATAATGTGCCTGCTCGCGATCAAGCCACCCGGAATTCTAATCCTCGTCGGTGTCCGACAGCCGCCAGTTGGGATCGCCGCTCTTGAGCGTCCGCGCAAAGGTCCACACGTCGTGGGTCTCGTCCGCATCCGTCAACGAGCCTGCAATCAGATTGCCGTCGGCGTCTCGGGTGACAGCGGCGATGTCGGCATCGAACCGCACGGTAATCTGCGCTTCGCGCCCCGCGACCACGGCATCGACGATCGTCGCCTGTTCAATCGAGACCAGTCTGTTCTCCAGCGTTTCGCCCGATTCGGCGCGTGCTGCGATCGCCTCCGCGAAGGCATGTGCGACATCGGGCTGGGCAAGCTGCTCCAGTTCCTTTTCATCGCCCCGCCAAAACGCCTCGAGCGTCATGCGATAAGCCGCCTTGGCACCCTCGATGAACTGGCCGACGTCGAACCCGGGTTCACCCGCGATGACGCTGCGCAATCCTGCCTCCGCCTTGGCCTCGATATGGCGGTTCGCGATTTCGCGCGGTTCCGGAACCAGATCGATCGTCCGCTGTGTCGGAACCGCGGCGGAACGTTCATCGGCGGTGCGCGGCAGCGGTTGCTGTTCGTGGCCGGTCCGTTTCCCGAGCACGCTGTACAGCCGAAGCGCCAAGAACCCGGCAACCATCGCAAGAAGAACTACGTAAAACATGAGCCTCCAATTCACCGCCAACATAGGCACATCCACGCGCGGTTTCAAACCAATGCTCGACGGGCCGTGCCGATGCCGATCCTGCGACGCCAGCCGTTGAAACCACGGCTGTCCAAACCCTGCCCGTTGAAACCCTAACGCCGCACTGCTACGCGCCAGCACCATTCGGGACCAAACGCGCGGTGACGCGCATCGGCCCCAACACCCTTTGTTTTTGAGGACCGAATTGATGGCCGACGAGAAGACCGGCACGACGATCGACATCCCGGCGCCGCTCGCCAATGGCGAGGACACGATGCCTGCCGCTGGCCTGATTTCGCAGTATATCAAAGATCTGTCGTTCGAGAACCCGAACGCACCCGCGATTTTTCAGAACGCGACGCCGCCGGGAATCGACGTCCAGTTCAACATCGGCACTGCACAGGTGGCCGATGAGGTTCATGAGGTCGTCCTCAAAATCGACGTCAAGGCGGAGGCCGACGGTCAGACCGCATTTATCGTCGACCTGACCTATGCCGGGCTGTTCGGGCTGCGCAACATTCCCGAGGAACATATCCAGCCGTTCCTGCTTGGCGAAGCGCCGCGGTTGCTGTTTCCGTTCGCGCGCCGCGTGCTGGCCGATTGCGTCCGTGACGGCGGCTTCGCGCCGTTGCTGCTCGAGCCGATCGATTTCGCGCAATTATACATGCAGCAGGCCGAAGCGCGTGCGGGGGAAATGGCGGCCGGCGAGATGGGCCAGGCCTGACCGCCGAGGGCGGCGATGTGATAACGCTCAGCCATGAACCTTAACCGGGCGCTGGGATCGGTCGGCGGGCTGACGCTCGCCAGCCGGGTCCTGGGATTGATCCGCGATTCGCTGTTCGCACGCTATGTCGGTGCGGGGTTCGCGTCCGACGCGTTCCTGATCGCGTTTCGCCTCCCCAACATGTTTCGCGCGCTGTTCGCCGAGGGTGCGTTTACCGCGGCGTTCATCCCGATGTTCAACCGCAAGGTTGCCGCGAAGGAAGGCCGCGGCCTGCCCGATGGCATCGCGTTTGCGACCGACGCGCTGTCGGTGTTGCTGCCAGTGCTGATCGCGATGATCGTACTGATGGAAATCGCGGCGTGGCCGATCACGTGGTTGCTCACCGGTGGCTTCAACGGAGTCAGCGACGAGGGTTTCGCGTTCGCGGTCACGCTGTCGCGGATCACGATTCCCTATCTGTTGCTAATCAGCTTGGTCTCGCTGCTCGGCGGCATTCTCAATTCGCTCCACCGCTTTTGGGTCGCCGCCGCCGCGCCGATCCTGCTCAACCTGACGCTGATCGTGGCGCTACTCGTCTTCCATAGCCACGAACCGCTGTTCACCGCGCGCAACCAGGCGATCGCGGTCACGCTGTCGGGCGGGCTCCAGCTGCTCTGGCTGTGGTGGGCGTGCCGCCGCGCGGGGGTGACGCTCAACCTGCGCCTTCCGCGGCTCGGCCCCGACGTGAAGCGGCTGCTGTCGCTGATCCTCCCCGCCGCCGCGGGCGCGGGCGCGGTCCAGATCAACCTCGTCGTCTCCTCCGCGCTCGCCGCCAGCTTCCTCGCGTCGGGATCGGTCAGCTACATCTATTTCGCCGATCGGCTCAACCAGCTCCCGCTCGGGCTGATCGGGATCGGGCTCGGCACCGTGCTGCTCCCGACGATCTCGATGCAACTCGGGCGCGGCGACGACGCGGAGGCGATGGCAACCCAGAACCGTGGGCTCGAACTCGCGCTGTTCCTGACGCTGCCCGCGACGGTCGCGCTGATCGTCTGCGGTGCTCCGATCATCGCCGCGCTGTTCCAGCACGGGCATTTCACCCCCGCGGATACCGTGTTCACCGCGCAGGCGCTCGCCGCCTTCTCGTTGGGTTTGCCGAGTTACATCCTCGTCAAGGTCCTGACCCCCGGCTATTATGCACGGTCGGACACCCGCACCCCGGTGCGATACGCGATGATCTCGATGGCGGTGAACCTCGCGCTCAACCTCGCGTTCATCGTGCCGCTCAAGCACGTCGGTCCGCCACTCGCGACCGCGATCGCCTCCACCGTCAACGTCGCACTGCTGTATCGGACCCTGAAGGCGCGCGGCCATTTTATCGCCGACGCCCGGCTCAAGCGGCGCATCTGGCGGCTCGGCGTCGCTGCGCTCGTGATGGGCATTGCGCTCTGGTTCGCCGACGGCCTCTTCCGCCCGTATGTCACGGGGCCAAGCCTCGAACGCTGGGCGGCGATGCTGGCGCTGGTGGCGTTAGGCGGGGTCGTCTATGCGGTTGCAAGCATCGCCACCGGCGCGTTCCGCGTCGGCGATATCCGCCAACTCATCCGCCGTCCCACTAAGGCCAAATAACATGTCTTTTCCCCGTCAGCGGGTCGTCTCAGGCATAAAGCCGACGGGCAACCTCCACCTGGGCAATTATCTCGGCGCGGTGAAACAATGGGTCGCGATGCAGGACAGCGTGCAGGCGGCGGGGGGCGAGACGCTGTATTTCATCGCCGATCTCCACGCCCCCACCGAATGGATCGCGCCTGCCGATCTGCGCGCGCAGACGATCGAGATGACCGCAACATTGGTCGCCGCGGGGATCGACCCCGACCGGTCGATCCTGTTTAATCAGACCCGCGTCCCCGCGCACAGCGAGCTGACCTGGCTGCTCAACACGGTCGCCCGCGTCGGCTGGCTCAACCGGATGACGCAGTTCAAGGACAAGGCGGGCAAGAACCGCGAAGGCGCCAGCGTCGGCCTGTACGACTATCCCGTGCTGATGGCCGCCGACGTGCTGCTCTACAACGCCACCCATGTCCCGGTCGGCGAGGATCAGAAGCAGCATCTCGAACTCGCCCGCGACATCGCGACCAAGTTCAACAACGATTACGCGACCGATCTCTTTACGCTGCCCGAGCCGCTCGTCAGCGCCGCCGCGCCGCGGATCATGAGTCTGCGCGATGCGGGCGCGAAGATGTCGAAATCAAACGCCTCTGAGCAATCGGTCGTCAAGCTGGTCGACAGCGACGACGTCATCGCGGAGAAATTCCGCAAGGCGAAGAGCGACGCCGATCTCCTACCCGCCA
>JALYTW010000136.1 GCA_030854075.1 Pseudomonadota bacterium | reverse complement strand
TCGCGCCCCTGCCACATCGCGCTGGCGCGGCGCTGGTTGGCGGGATCGAGCAGAAACGCGAGCGGTACCTCGAACACGCTCGCGACCTCGATCTCGTGCGGAATCAGCACGAGATCGGGGGGGATGATGCCGACAACGGGGGTGATCGCAAAGCCGGTACCGGTCCGATACCGATCCGCAGTTCCTGCGATCGCGACCCGCGCGCGGGGGAGCGCGATCTCCTCCTCAGCCTCGCGCAACGCCGCGTCGATTGCGTCCGAATCAGTCGGATCGACCCGCCCCCCCGGAAAGGCGACCTGGCCGGGGTGCTGGCGCATGGTGTCGGTGCGCTGGGTCAGGATGACGCCAGGCTCCGCGCGGTCAGTCACCGCAACCAGTACCGCGGCCTCCGCGGGCGAGGCGACCTCGGCCAGCTCGGGGCTGTCGCCGGTGAGATAGCCGGTCGCGGGATCGGCGCTGGTCAGCGCGTCCGCGATCCGTTCGGCCAGCGTCATGCGGCAGGCGCCAGCGGAAAGAACGCGCCGTCGCTCCAGACCCCGGGGGCCGCTTCCTCGCCCGCGATCGCGCGGTCGGCGAGATCGTAATAGACCGAGCGCGCGACCAGCGCCTCCATCCCCCCGCGAACATGAAGATAGGGGCGCGGGCCGTCGTCGGTTTCCGCAAAGCGCAGTGCATGGCCTGGACCCGCGGTGACGAGATCGCCGGTGTTGAGGCGAAACGCGAGGCAAGCGTCGCGGCCCTCCCCCGCGGCCTTCATCTCGACCGCGACGAAGGGTGCGTCCTCGACCTCGATGTCGAGCTTCTCGGCGGGGGTAACGAGTACATAGCCGCCATCGGGCTCGCGGCGCAGGATCGTCGAGAACAGCTGGACCATCGCCGCGCGCCCGATCGGCGACCCCTGGTGGAACCATGTGCCGTCGCGCGCAATCCGCATCTCGCTGTCGCCACAATGGGTGGGGTGCCATTGCTCGACCGGAGGCAGCTGGCGCTCGGCGACCAGCCGCGCAACGTCGGCAAGGCTTAGCGTCGCGAAATCGGTGATCGGCTCGATTGGCATGGACGCGAGGTAGGACGCCGACGCGCGAGCGTAAAGCATCGGTGGTCGCTCGATCCCGCGGCCACGCTCATCCGCGGACGGGGGCAGCCGGGGGACCGAGTGCGCCCGCGACGTCGGGTACCGCGGTCCCCTTGGCCAACAGGCGGTGTCGTTCGACCGGCCCTGGTAGCCGCCATCGCATGGTGCTCGACGAATCGAAGCCGAAGAAGCGGCTGTAATAATCGGGATCGCCGATCAGCATCATCGCCTGATCGAGACCTTCGTCATGCGCCGACCGCAGCGTGCGGGTCATCAGCAAGCGTCCGATCCCGTCGCGCTGGCGTACCGGCTCCACCGCGACGGGGCCGATCATCACCAGCGGGTGGATCGACTGGTCGTCGGCGGCGAGTGCGACGTGCCAGCACTGGATGGTCCCGACCAGCGTGGCGTGCTCCATCGCCGCGAGGCTGAGCGCCGCGATCGGATCGAGGTCGCCACGCACCTTATAGGCAGTGCGCGCGTGGCGATCGGCCCCGAATGCGCGATCGAGCAATGCCTCGACGGCATTGGCGGCGACGGTGGCGAGCGGCACGAACGTGATCACGGCAGGTCCAGTCGATGATCGGGCCTGTCCACGCCCGGGCGCCGCGCAGTAGCGGTGACGCGGCGTAACGCAAGCTGAATGCCGCCACGCGGTCCAGCCGACGCAGCGCCAAGCAGCGCCTTGGTCTGGTGCGCCCACGCTGAACGACCGTGGCGGCGACGCTTTCGGTTCGCGGCGCATCTGCTACAGCGCGGCAATGGACGACCGTAACGACAGTCTGCAGCTCGAGGTGCACGATCTCGTGGTGCCGGTGCTGACCGGGATCTATTCCGAAGAAACGCACCTGCCGCAACCGCTCAGGATTTCGCTGACGGTCGACATGGTTTGTCCCGATCGGTTCGATCCCGATACACCGCTGGCGGCGTCCAAGAACTATCTCGACCTCAAGGCGGCGGCGACGAGTGCGCTGCCCCCCGGAGTCCACTTCACGCTGATCGAGGCGGTGGCGGATCATATCTGCGAAACGCTGTTTCTCGGCGACCGGCGGGTGACGCGCGTGAAGGTGAAGATCGTCAAGCTGGCGATCGCGGAGGCGGGCGAATCGATCGGCGTCACGCTGGTTCGGCGCCGGCGCTGATGCGCCGCTGCCTCGATACGGCTGAGGATATCGTCGAGTTAGTGCGCGCCACGGTCGGCGATTCGCTGGTCATCCTGATCCGACCCGGCCGGTCAGCGCTGGTGCTGGCGCAGACCTGTGCCGCGATCGGCCCGCTGGCGGTGGAACAGGCACCGGGGCGGCGGATCAACGCGGTCCTCGTCGGCGCCGACAGCGATCCCGCGTCGGTGGAGGCGGCGGCCGCGTTCCTCGAATCGGCGGGATCGACGACTGGGCAGTTGCTGGCGGTCAGCTGATCGGATCGGCCCGGGTGCGACCGCAGGGACCCAATTGGGCGAGAACAAAGGCATAGTCATCCTGCGCCTTGACCGCGTCTTCGGACGCGAGCGCCGCCGTGCTGATCGCGGGCAACGCCGGGGGTAAGCCGCACGCGAGCCGATACCACAGCAGGCTGCGGGGGGGCGGGGGGGCCGCCGCCTCATCGACGATTTCCGACAGCGCAACCGCCCAGTGCGGGCGTTCCCCCGGACGGCGCAGCACCGAGAGAGAGACCGGCGCGCCATTCGCGGTCGTCAGGAATACCTGGGTCTCGCCTTCACCAGGCAGCGCGCCGGGGACATGGAAGGCATTGCCGATCCCAATGATCCGCGGCGGTGCATCCTGCGCCAGCGAGGCCTGCGCAATCCGGCGGACCTCGGCATCGAGCGGGGGCGTCCAGTCGCGCTGGGCATCGGGGGCGACGAGCTGGAGCTGGTCGGGCGCGGTCGGCGTGGGCCGCGCGAACAGCAGCACGCGCTGTTTCTTGAACTTGGGAAGCTTGCCTGCCGAATCGGGGGCGACATCAAGCAGATAGCCGATCCGGGGGGGGCTGCCGTTGGCACCGCGAATCAGTGTCCCGACATCGGCCTCGATATAATATCGAGTAAGGCCGGGACGCAGGCCGGGTGCTTCTGCAGGTTTGATTTTCACCGTCGAACGGATCGTGGCGTCGACAATCACCGGCGCGGCGATGACCAGATCGGCGAGATCGGCATAGCCGATCGCGCTATCGACGCCGGCCATGCCGGACATGGCGTTTGGCGTATCCGACTGGGGCGTGGGCGAGCCCGTCATCGGTAACGGCTGGGGCATCGGCTGCAGGGCGTGCGCGGCGACAGGGAGCACGAGGAGGGCGGCGGACGGGGCGAACCGGAAGAGGCTGAACATGCCGAAACCGTTAGCAACCCGAAGCTGAACCCGACAGAAACAATTCCGTAGCGGCGACATTGATCGATTATTGCGTCCCACAAAGCGTTTGCACCGGGCGATCAGGCCATTTAGGACTCGCGCTCCGCAACGGCTAGCGCTAGCCGGGCGGTGGCCGCGTCCACTACCCTCCAGGGTGGGGATGACGGTTCGACGAGATTAGGGAGTGTCGTTGCTGAATGGCCTATGCTGACCAGAAAATGTCCAGTGGCAAGATCGTGGCGATTGTTATCGTCGCGCTGATTCACGCCGTGTTGGGCTATGCCTTCGTCACCGGGCTCGCGTACCAGTACGTGAAGAAGGCCCAAGAAAAGCTCAATACGTTCGACGTGCAGGAGCCACCGCCCCCGCCGCCCGACATCCCGCCGCCGCCGCCGCCGCCAGACCAGCCGCTGCAGCCGCCGCCCGTGGTGTCGCCGCCGCCGATCGTGCGTAACCCGAATCCACCGCCGGTGATCATGAACACGGTGCCGATCCCGCCGAAGGTTTATATCCCGACGCCGATCGCGGCACCGCCGGCACCGCCCGCGCCACCGCCAGCCCCGCCCGCTCCGCCGCGAGTCGCGGTGAAGGTGTCGCCGAAGGGCAATCCCGGGTCGTGGTTCTCGAACGATGATTATCCGCCCGCAGCGCGCCGCGCCGAGGCGCAAGGGAGGGTATCGGTCGCGCTGACGATTGGGTCCAACGGCCGAGTGACCGATTGTCGCATCACCGCGGGGAGTGGCAATTCGGATCTGGACGATGCGACCTGCCGATTGGCGCGATCGCGCGGCCGGTTTAACGCGGCCAAGGACCCAGAAGGCAATGCGATCGAATCGACCTATGTGCTGCCGGGCGTCCGGTGGAAGCTCGAAGGCAATTGATGACGACATCGGCATCCGAGCGGTCGCCTGGATGCAGATGTCGGTTTACGGATAATCGAACTAGAGGGATTTACTGACCATGCTCACCACAATTCTCGCCGAGGCCGGCACGGCCGCTGCCCAGGGCGAAAACCCGTACGGCCTCACCCAGTCGCTCCGCGAGGGCGGACTCATCTCGCAGACCGTGTTTACGATCCTCGTGATCATGTCGATCGTGTCGTTCTACATCCTGTTCACCAAGCTCTTCGAACAGCAGAAGATCATGAACCAGGCGAAGCGGGTCAAGTCCTCGTTCTGGCAGTCGACCTCGCTCCGCGAGGGGTCGGCCAAGCTCGAGAAGAATTCGGCGTACAAGCAGATCGTCGACGATGGCCTGTCGGCACAGGACCAGCACGCCAAGCTGACCGATCCGGTCGAGGCGCATGACTGGCTGCACGGCAGTCTCGCGCGCTCGGAAGCCGCGATCAATTCGAAGCTGGGTGGCGGGCTCGCCTTCCTCGCAACGGTCGGTTCGGTCGCGCCGTTCATCGGCCTGTTCGGGACGGTCATCGGCATTTATCGCGCGCTGATCAAGATCGGTTCGGCGGGACAGGCGTCGATCGACGCGGTCGCGGGCCCGGTCGGCGAGGCGCTGATCATGACCGCACTCGGCCTGGTCGTCGCGGTTCCCGCGGTGCTCGCGTACAACTGGCTGCAGCGCCGCAACAAGTCGATCGCGGAAGACCTGTCGGCGTTCTCGAACGACGTACTCGGCTTTCTCGCCTCGGGCGGTGCAGTACGGCCCGCCGCGATGACCGCCAAGGCAGCACCTGCCAAGGCGGCGGTGACGACCAATCCAGGAGCGACGACGACTGCCGGTCAGACCGGTGGCGTGCCGACCCGCAAGTAAGACGATCGACCGGGGGTCGCCGCAACGGCGGCCCCGGACTGCCGGGCCAGATGGCGCGGCGGCGAATGACTAGATAGGATGGCTCGCACATGTCGATGAGCGTTGGTGGAGACACCACCGATAAACCGATGTCGGACATCAACACGACGCCGCTGGTCGACGTCATGCTGGTGCTCCTCATCATCTTTCTGATCGCGGTTCCGGTCGTTATCCAGTCGGTGAAGCTCAAGCTGCCCGACGTGCGGTTTGATCCCACCACGACGAAGCCGGAAAACGTCTCGCTGTCCGTTACGACGGCACCCGACGGCACCTGCGCGGTGTACTGGAACACGACCCGCGTGACCCATGAAGAACTGCTGACCCGTGCGGTCGACAAGCTGAAGGCAGAGGTTGCGCGTGCGGGCGGAATCGATGCGATCAAGAGCAATCCCGACTTCGAACTACCCGAAGCGCATATCCGCGGCGACGTGGCGGTGCCCTACCAATGTGTCGGGGCCACCATCTACACGCTGCAGATGGCGGGCTTTGCCAAGGTCGGCTTCATTTCCGAACCGCCCCCCGGGCAAAACATTGCCCGGATGTAACGCGGTACGCGCAGAATTCAGGAGTAATTTGTTATGGCAATGACTGGCGGATCCGAAGACGGTGAGCCGATGATGGAAATGAACATGACGCCGTTGATCGACGTCCTGCTCGTGCTCCTCATCATGTTCATCATCACTATCCCGATCCAGACCCACGCGGTGAAGGTCGACCTGCCGGTCAACGACCCCACCCAGCAGCAACCGATCGTCAACCCCGACAAGAACAAGGTGTCGATCGATCAGGCGGGCGTGGTTTCGTGGAACGGCGCACCGGTCGATGAGGTGACGCTGCGGCAGTATCTCGATACGACCGCCGCGATGAATCCGGAGCCGGAACTGCATTTCCAGCCTGACCCGCAGGCCCGGTACGAGGTCGTCGATCGGACTTTGGCGGTGATAAAGCGCTCCAACATTACAAAGCTGGGATTCATCGGTAACGAGCAATATCGCAACGATTTCTGATCGTTACAGCGACGTGCGCATGAAGGGCGGTCCCGGTAGGGCCGCCCTTCATGCGCGCGCGGCGCGCGGTTCCAAAGCGTTCCCTGCAGCCAGGGCGCTAAAGTGACGTGACGCCCAAACAGACGCGAGCTAGACGCCAACGGCGAACGATCGCGTTTCACTGGCCGTGATGCAGGCACATGCGGGTAGGCGTAGCTGCGTCAATATCGGGCGAGATGGGATTCAAGGTGCGCGCCGCCACCGTCGAGGGCCGTGACCGTTCAGTTCTGGTCGGGAATGGAACCTTCGTCCGCGATTCCGGCTGCAAAGGATTTCGACGAATCCGTTCCGTCCGCCTGATGCGCGCCGCCTGATCCGGTGTTGCGCTGGTCGCGGTCACGCGATGCTGTGCTGCTACCCCGTAGCGACAGAAGTGCTGCAACGGCGGCCCCTACTGCCGCGACGCCGCCCGCGATCGCGGCCATACCCCAGCTCGTACCGGACTTTGTCGGTGTTGCCGCGGGCTTGGGCGACCGCTTTTGTCGGGGCGCCGCTTGGGTCGCAGCGCGTGTCGTTCCGCGCGATGTAGAGCGCGGCTTCGCGGCGCGCTTGGGTTTAACGCTCGCTGCGGTCGTCGCGGCTCCGTCCGCGCGCGTCGCAGGAGCGTTCGCTGCGCTCTTCGCGGTAGTGGGATTGCCGGGCTTTGGAGCGGTCACGGCGGTCTTGCGCGGCGCACGGCGGCGCGGCGCGACCGGCTTTTCCGGCGGGGAGGGGGGCGTTTCGGGGGTATCAGTCATCGGATAGTTCCTCCCAATGATGGTCGATCCAATCTCGGCGCGTCAACGTAACGCACGACTTGCAAGGATCGTTTCCGTCGGGCGCGATCACCGGAACGGCGGTTCGTCGAACGCACGAAGCTTGCGGCTGTGGAGCTTTTCACCTTCGAGTCTCAGCTGTTCGCAGGTTTCGATTCCGATCCGCATATGCTCGCTGATCGCGCGTTCGTAGAAACGATTGGCCTGGCCAGGCAACTTCAACTCGCCATGAAGCGGCTTGTCGGAGACGCAGAGCAGCGTGCCATAAGGTACCCTGAACCGATAGCCCTGCGCCGCGATGGTCGCCGATTCCATATCGATCCCGACCGCGCGGCTCAGCGAGAATCGCAGCGCCGACTTCGAATAGCGCAATTCCCAGTTGCGATCGTCGGTGGTCACGATCGTGCCGGTCCGCAACCGACGTTTCAGCTCCTCGCCCGATTGGCCCGAAATAGTTTCCGACGCCTTGGCGAGCGCCTGCTGGATTTCGGCGATCGCGGGCACCGGAATTTCGGGGGGGAGCACATCGTCGAGCACGTGATCGTCGCGCAGATAAGCGTGCGCGAGGACATAATCGCCGATCCGCTGGCTGGGACGCAAGCCGCCGCAATGGCCGATCATCAGCCAGGCCTCGGGGCGGAGTACCGCGAGGTGATCGCAAATCGTTTTCGCGTTGGACGGCCCCACCCCGATGTTGACGAGCGTGATCCCGGTGCGATCCTCCGCCATCAGGTGATAGGCGGGCATCTGATGCCGACGCCACGCGCTGTCGCTGACGATCTTGTCGATATCAGCGGGATTGTCGATGACGATGTTGCCAGCGCCCGACAGCGCGGTGAAGCGGCTGTCTGATCCCAATTGAGAGGCACCCCAGCGAACGAATTCATCGACATAGCGGTGATAGTTGGTGAAGAGGACGAAGCGCTGAGTGTGTTCTGAGGGTGTCCCCATATAATGTCGCAGCCGGGCGAGGCTGAAGTCGGTTCGCAGGCCGTCGAATAGCGCGAGCGGGCGCGCGTCTTCGTTGCTGATCCACAGGCCATCGGCGATCTCGTCGCCGATGTGTGCGAGTTCCGTAGCAGGAAACCAGCGCGCCAGTTCGGAGGCGGATACCTGATCGAGGCTGAGCGCGTGGCCGGGATCGAGAACGTAGGGGAAGGGGATTTCCTGCCGCCCGGGACGCGCTTCGACGGTGACGTCGTAGTCCTCTATCAGCAGCGTCAGTTGTTCGGTCAGATACCCTGCGAACAACGCGGGTTTGGTGACGCTGATCCGGTAATTGCCCGGGGTTACCAGCCGGCCGAACGAGCGGCGCGGGGTGGGGCGATCATCGCCACCCCGGTAACTCAGGTGGATTTCGGGATAGGCGAACGACCCGTCAGTGCGGGTCGTAGGATCGGGTCTGGTGCCATCGGTGAGATAGGCGGTCAGCGCGGCCTGAAGACGGTCGACCGACGCGTTGTAGAGGCGATCGAGTTCGTCGACGATAACAGATGCGGTTGTCATCCGGGATCGTTACGCGGCGGGGGTGACGGTGGCAAGACGGGGACACCGGCTCGCGTACTCTGAGCCGCTCCGCGATAGCGCGATCGCGAGCGGTCAGGCTGATGGCGGGGAGGATAGGAAATCCTCCCCATCCACACTCACATTTCGCTGAGCAGATGTTCCGCGCTCGACACCTTGAATTCGCCGGGAGCCTCGACGTTGAGTTGCTTCACGACGCCGTCCTCGACCAGCATCGAATAGCGCTGGCTACGCTGGCCAAGACCGAACTTGCTGCCATCCATCGTCAGCCCAATCGCCTCGGCGAAATCGCCATTGCCGTCGGCGAGCATCGTAACGTTGCCCGCATCGGCGGATTTGGCCCAAGCACCCATCACGAACGCGTCGTTGACCGACACACAGGCGATTTCGTCGACACCCTTGGCTTTCAGATCGTCGTTCCGGTCGACATACCCGGGGAGATGCTTGGCTGAACACGTGGGTGTGAAAGCACCGGGTACCGCGAACAGTGCCACTGTGCGGCCCGCGAAAAATTCGTCGGTGCTCACATTGTCGGGGCCATCGGCAGTCACCTTGGCAAGGGTGGCGGAGGGAAGCTTGTCGCCAACGTTGATCGTCATCGTGAATTCTCCCGTGCCGCGGACGTGCGACGTTCATGGGGTAGGTCGGTCGCTCGGCGGCGGATTTCAAGCATGGCCGCGCCCTCGAGCGGCGGTTATGCTGCTCCCGATGGACGCTCCTGACTATCTGACCGGCCAGTTTCTGCTGGCGATGCCGGGCATGATCGACCCCCGGTTCGATCGTGCGGTGATTGCGATGTGTTCGCACGACGCGGACGGCGCGGTCGGGATCGGGCTGGGCGCGGTCATCGCGGGGCTGGGGCTCCATGACCTGCTCGATCAGTTCGAGATCGCGCACGGCGCTGCGCCGAACGCTGCGATCCATTTCGGCGGCCCGGTCGAGACCCGACGCGGCTTCGTGATCCATTCGACCGACTGGGGCGGACAGGATACGGTCGATGTCGCCGGACGGTGGGCGTTGTCGGGAACGGTGGATGTGCTGCGCGCGATCGCGGAAGGCGCTGGGCCGACGCGCTGGGTGGTGGCGCTGGGCTACGCCGGCTGGGACGCGGGGCAGCTCGACGCGGAACTTGGAACCCCGGGGTGGCTCAACGTCGTTGGGGACGAGCACCTGCTGTACGATACGGCGGCGGCGCCGCGCTGGGCGGCGGCGATGACCGGCGCGGGAGTCGATCCGCAGTTGCTGGTGGCGGGCGCAGGGAACGCCTGACCGACATATAAAGATATCTTTATATTTGATCTGACGGCGTCGACGCTCTATGTGGCGGCGCATGTCGATCGGTGCAGACGCGCCTTGGTCGGCCCAATCGACCTGGAGAATTCGCCGTGGCCACCGTGCTTGACCGCCCAAATCCGACGTCCAACAATGACTATGTCATCAAGGATATTACCCTCGCTGCCTTCGGCCGCAAGGAAATCGAGATCGCCGAAACCGAGATGCCCGGGCTGATGAGCCTGCGCGAGGAATTCGGCGCGTCGCAGCCGCTGAAGGGCGCGCGGATCACCGGGTCGCTCCACATGACGATCCAGACCGCGGTGCTGATCGAGACGCTGACCGCGCTCGGCGCCGATGTCCGCTGGGCGACGTGCAACATCTTCTCGACGCAGGACCACGCCGCTGCCGCGATTGCCGCGACCGGCGTTCCGGTGTTCGCGGTGAAGGGCGAGAGCCTCGCCGATTACTGGCAATATGTCGGCGACATCTTCAGCTGGGATGGCGAGATTGACGGCCAGACGTCGAACATCATCCTCGACGATGGCGGCGATGCGACCGCGTTCGCGCTCTGGGGTGCGAAGCTTGAAGCAGGGCACACGATGCCCGAGCCCGAGAACGAGGAAGAAGTCGAGATGCAGCGCGCGCTGAAGGCGTTCGTCGCCAAGAAGCCGGGCTACCTCACCGAGACCGTGAAAAACCTCAAGGGCGTCAGCGAAGAGACGACGACGGGCGTCCACCGGCTGTACGAGATCGCGAAGAAGGGTGAACTGCCGTTCCCCGCGATCAACGTCAACGACAGCGTCACCAAGTCGAAATTCGACAATCTGTACGGCTGCAAAGAATCGCTGGTCGACGCGATCCGTCGCGCCACCGACGTCATGCTCGCGGGCAAGGTCGCCTGCGTCGCGGGCTTCGGCGATGTCGGCAAGGGTTCTGCGCAGTCGCTCCGCAACGGCGGCGCGCGCGTGATGGTAACCGAGGTCGATCCGATCTGCGCACTGCAGGCGGCGATGGAGGGCTTCGAGGTCGTGACGATGGAAGAGGCGGTGACGCGCGCCGATATCTTCTGCACCGCAACCGGCAACGCCGACGTGATCACCGCCGATCACATGAAGGCGATGAAGCCGATGTCGATCGTCTGCAACATCGGTCATTTCGATTCGGAGATCCAGATCGCGGCGCTGTCGAATTACGAATGGGACGAAGTGAAGCCGGGCACCGATCTGGTGAAATTCCCCGACGGCAAGCAGATCATCATCCTCGCCAAGGGTCGCCTTGTGAACCTCGGCTGCGCGACTGGACACCCGTCGTTCGTGATGTCGGCGTCGTTCACCAACCAGACGCTCGCGCAGATCGAGCTCTGGACCAAGGGCGAGAACTACAAGAACGAAGTGTACGTCCTGCCCAAGCATCTCGACGAGAAGGTCGCGGCGCTGCATCTCGACAAGCTTGGCGTGAAGCTGTCGCAGCTCACCGCGAAGCAGGCCGGGTACATCGGCGTGCCGGTCGAAGGGCCGTTCAAGCCGGATCATTATCGCTACTGATCGGCGCATCGGCGTACGACATTGGGGGGCTCGGCGCATCGCCGGGCCCCTTTTTTGATGGGTGACCGCTTCCCTGCATCCGTCGGCACCCCTACACGGCTGGGCATGAGGGGCAGCATGTCCGGGAAATGGCGATGATCGTGCTCGGCACCGGAATGACGGTCCTGCTGGGCGCGATCGTGTTCGCGTTGGTGGCGGGCGCCGGGTGGGCGCTCTTCGTCGGGCTGCGCGCGCGGGGCGATGCGGCGCGCGTGATCGAGGCGGCGGCGGAAGCGGAGCAGATTCGCCACTCGGCCCCCGCGCTGGCGATGCTGGTCCGCGCCGATGGCGGGGTCGAGATGCCGACGCGGATGGCGGATTGGCTGGGGCTGACGGCACCCCCGCGGTTCCTTGCCGATTTGTCCGCCGACGATCGCGGCATAACCGCGGCGGATGCCACGGCGTTGTCCGGGGAGATTATCGCGGCGCAGCGATCGGGGCGCAGCTTCAGGCGCGCGCTGCGTCCGATCGGATCGGATCGCGCGATCACGCTGCGGGGTCACCGCGCGCCGGGGGATCTCGGCGCCACCGGCGCCGTGCTCGTGTGGGCGTTCGACGCGACCGAAAGCGAAGCGGAGATCGCGCGACTGATGCGCGACAAGACCCGGCTGGCGAGTGCGTATGATTCGCTCACCGCGCTGATCGAGGCCGCACCGCTGCCGATGTGGTATCGCGGCAGCGACCTGAAGCTGGCGATGGTCAATTCGGCGTATGTCGCCGCGGTCGAGGGCGGCGATGCGGCGGAGGTCGTCGCGCGCGGGGTCGAGCTGGTCGAGGGATCGGGAAGCGGCGGCCCGCTTGCCGGGGCGATCGCGGCCCGCGACGGCAAGCAACGGCAGCGCCGAGTCATGCCCGCCACGATCAACGGCGAACGCCGATCGCTCGATGTCCATGACGTGCCGCTGCCGACCGGTGGGGTGGCGGGGTTTGCGGTCGATGTCGAAGATCTCGAACAGTCGCGCGCGGGCGCCCAGCGCTTCGCCGACGCGCAGCGCGCGATGCTCGATCGGCTGTCGGCCGGCGTGGCGCAGTTCGGCGCGGACCGTTCGTTGGTATTCTGTAACCAGCCGTTCCGGCGGATGTTCGCGATGCGCAGCGAATGGCTGTCCGACCGTCCCGAATTCGACCGGGTGCTCGAACGGATGCGCGAGGCGAACCGACTGCCCGAGGTGCGCGATTTTCCCGGATGGAAGGCGGAGCGGCGCGATTGGTTTCTGCCCGGCGACGGTACCAGTGATGAGAATTGGGCGATCGAGGAAGACTGGCACCTGACCGGGGGCACCCACCTGCGGGTCGTCGCGCAACCGTTGCCCGATGGCGGGCTGCTCCTGATCTTCGAGGATCGCACCGAGGAGGTCCAGCTGGCCAGCGCGCGGGACACGCTGCTCAGGGTGCGGACCGCGACCTTCGACAATCTGTTCGAGGCGCTGGCGGTGTTCGCCGCCGACGGGAAGCTTCAGCTGTGGAACAACCGGATGCGCGCGGTGTGGGGTTTCGAAGAGGAATTCCTGGCCGGGCACCCCCGGGTCGATGCCTTCGCCGCCGCCGCCGCGCCCAAGCTGGCGACCGCGAACCGCGCCGCGCTGATCCCCGAACTCGTCCGCTCGGCGACCCAGGAGCGCCAGCAGCGCGGCGGGCGGGTCGCGTTCGCCGATGGGCGGCATTTCGAATTCGCCGCGGTGCCGCTGCCCGACGGCAACGCCCTGTTCACGATGCTCGACATTACCGACAGCCGCCGTGCGGAGCAGACCGCGCGCGACCGCGTTGATGCGTTGGAGGCGGCGGACAAGGTCAAGACCCAGTTCGTCGCCAACATGAGCTACGAATTGCGGACTCCGTTGACCTCGATCAGCGGGTTCGCGGAGATGCTTCACGGCGGCTATGCGGGCAAACTACCCAGCGGTGCCGACATCTATGTCGAGGCGATTCTGGAATCGGTCGAGCGGCTGGGATTGCTGGTCGACGACGTGCTCGATCTAACGCGTGGCGACGGTGCCGATGCCGAACTGGTCCGTGAGAACGTCGATCTGGCTGCGGTCGCGCGGACCGCCGCGGAGAATGTCCAGCCCGCTGCCCGACGGCGCAAACTCGATTTCGCGATCGAACTCGCCCGCTCGACCGGACGGGTGAGCGGCGATTCGAAGCGGCTGCGCGAGACGATCGAGCATTTGCTGCGCCATGCGGTCTCGGCGACCCCCGAGGGCGGGCGTATCCTGCTCCACACCGATGGGAGCGCGAATATCGCGCGGATCGTCGTGAGCGACGATGGACCCGGAATGGACGAGACGAGCGTCGCAACCGCGTTCGATCGCTTCGCCGAACCCGGGATGCAGCCGACCGGCGAACGTGCGCTGGGGCTGGGGCTGCCGCTCGCGAAACAGTTTGTCGAGGCGCATGGCGGGACGATCGAGCTCCTTTCCGAACCGGGGGCGGGCACGCTGGTGACGGTAGAGTTGCCGCGGCGCTGATGAAGGGCACTCCAGCAACGCCGCTGCGGTTGGACGATCCCGCCGCGACCGAAGCCTTTGGCGCATCGCTCGCGCCGCTGCTGCGCGTGGGCGATGTGGTGACGTTGCAGGGCGATCTCGGCGCGGGCAAGACGAGTATCGCGCGCGGGCTGCTCGCGGCGCTTGGGCTTCTTGGCGAGGCACCGAGCCCTAGCTTCGCGATCGTCCAGCCTTATGCTCCCCCCGAGGTGTCGCTTCGCGTCCTGCATGTCGATCTCTACCGGATCGACGATCCGGGCGAATTGGAGGAACTGGGGCTCGGCGAGGCGCTGGTCGATTCGGCGCTGGTGGTTGAGTGGCCCGAACGCGCACCCGGATGGTGGCCCGAGGCGCTGGCGCTGCGGCTGGTGATCGAACCCGACGGCGGGCGGTGCTTGACAGCGACCCTGCCCCCGGCTTGGGAGCGCCGATGGCCGACATGACCCCGCCCGCCGGCGCCGCCGCCTTCATCGCCGACCTGGGGTGGGCGGGGGAAATCGTGCCGCTGGCAGGCGACGCGTCGTTCCGGCGATATTTTCGGATCGTCGCGGGGGATCGTCGCGCGGTGTTGATGGATGCTCCCCCTCCACACGAGGACCCTCGTCCCTTTATCTCGGTCGCCGAATGGCTGACGGGGCACGGCTTTCCCGCGCCCGCGATCATCGGCGCGGACCTCGATCGCGGTCTCGTCCTGCTCGAAGACTTCGGGGATGCGCGGATGCGCGAGGCGATCGACGACCATCCTGACCAGACGGTGATGCTGTACGAGCGCGCGGTCGACCTGCTGGTCGACCTGCGTCGCCATCCGGCGGGGCCGCTCGATGCGTATGACCGCGCTACGCTCCATCGCGAGGCGGCGCTGCTGGTCGATTGGTATTGCCCCGCGATCGGGATCGATCCCGACCTCGACGGCTATCGCGCCGCCTGGGATGAGGTGTTCGACCATGCGCTCGCCGCCGAGCCGGTGACGGTGCTGCGCGACTATCATGCCGAAAACCTGATGCTCGTGGGTAACGATCGCAGGCTGGGACTGCTCGATTTCCAGGATGCGCTGTCCGGGCATCCCGCGTACGACCTCGTCTCGCTGCTCCAGGATGCGCGGCGCGATGTCGAACCGTCGATCGAGGCGGCGATGCTGGCAAGGTATCGTGCGGCGACCGGGGTCGGCGATGATTTCCTCGATGCGTACCATGTCCTCGGCGCGCAGCGGAACGCAAAGATCGTCGGCATTTTCACCCGGCTGTGGCAGCGCGACGGCAAGCCGCGCTATCCGACGCTGTGCCCACGGGTGTGGGCGTATCTGGAGCGCGACCTCGCCTCGCCGGTGCTGGCCCCCGTCGCGGCATGGTTCGATGCCAACATCCCGCCCGAACGGCGCGGCGATCCGCTGGTCTTGTCGGCATGACCCGCCAGCTCGCGATCCGGCTCGAGCCCCGCGGCGGGATACCCGCGACCGCGATGGTAATGGCGGCAGGGCTCGGCAAACGGATGCGACCGCTGACCGCGACGCGCCCCAAGCCGCTGGTCGAGATCGCGGGCAAACCGCTGATCGACCATGTGATCGAGCGGCTCGAGGCGGCGGGGATCAAGCGCGCGGTGGTCAACGTCCATTATCTAGCGGATACGATGGAGGCGCATCTCGCCGGTCGGTTTCCGGCGATCGAGATCGCAATTTCGGATGAGCGGAACCAGTTGATGGAAACCGGGGGCGGGCTGGTCCAGGCGCGGGAGTTGCTCGGCGATGACCCGATTCTGGTCGTCAACAGCGACAATCTGTGGATCGACGGGCCGGTCGACACGCTGAAGTTGCTCGCATCGCGCTGGGACGACGCCACGATGGATGCGCTGCTGCTCGTCGTACCGCTGGCGCGCGCGCACAATCACGCCGGGCAGGGCGATTTCGTCGTGGCGGCGGATGGCCGGATCACCGGGCGACGCGGGCGGGGCCGGGTCGCGCCGTTCGTCTATACCGGCATCCAGATCATCCACCCCAGGATCATCGCCGACTGGCCCGAAGGTCCGTTTTCAACGATGCTGTTTTGGGAGCGCGCGATCGAGGCGGGGCGCGCCTATGCACAGGTCCATCAGGGATTGTGGTTCGATATCGGGACTCCCGGTGCGATCGCCAAGTCGGAGGCGATACTCGCCCATGGCTGAGCGCGCCGCCGGACGGGGAGCGCCGAGCGTCTTCACGATTCCGGCGCACCGCGCGTTCGCCGATACGCTGGTCGCTGGGTTGATGCGGCAGGCTGGGGACGACCCGCTGGCGCTGGCGCGCGGGCTGATCCTGCTGCCGAACAACCGCGCGGTGCGCGCGATGACCGACGCGTTCGTGCGTGCTAGCGGCGGCGGGTTGCTGCTGCCCCGGCTGGTGCCGCTGGGCAGTCCTGATCTGGGCGAGGCGATCGGTGCGGCGCTCGATCCGGCGGACGCCGACGATCCGCCGCCCCCCGCGATCGCGCCGATGCGGCGGCGGATGATCCTTGCCCGACTGGTCGCTGACGAACGCCGCGCGGCGGGTGCGCCGATCGATGCCGCAGAGGCGGTGCGGCTGGCGGGCGACCTGTGCCGGACGCTCGACCAGTTGCTGGTGGAGGAGGTGGCACCCGCCGCGCTGCGCACGCTCGATCTTGCGCCAGAACTGACCGAACATTGGCAGCGGGCGCTCGCGACCTTTGCGGTGGTGCTCGACCGCTGGCCGGGAGAGCTCGCGCAGTTGGGACGGATCGATGCGGCGACGCGGCGGATCATGGTACTCGACCGGGTCGTCGCGCGGTGGCGGACCGCGCCGCCGACCGGTTTCGTCTGCGCCGCCGGAATTACCGACAGCGCACCCGCAGTTGCGCGGCTGCTGCGCTGCGTTGCCGACCTGCCGACCGGGTCGACCGTGTTCGCCGGGCTCGACCGCGCGCTGCCTGATGAAGAGTGGTGCGCGTTAGGGCCGCATGAGGCGGATTCCGCGACGGGGTTCGTCAAGCGCTCGATCGAAACCCATCCGCAATTCCACCTGAAGCTGTTGCTTGACCGGATGGGGATCGCGCGCGGCGAGGTGCGCGCATGGCGTGGCGGATCGGGACCCGATGCAGGGAGCGCGCGGGGACGGGCGATCGCCAACGCGCTCGCGCCTGCCGCCTTCACGGGCAAATGGACCGCGCTCAAGGCTGATGATCGACGGCTGGCGGGGGTGGAGGCCGCGGAATTCGCGAGCCCCGCCGAGGAAGCGCAGGGGATCGCGCTCGCGCTGCGCGAGGCATTGGAGGAGGAGGGGCGAACCGCGGCGCTGGTCACCCCCGACCGCGGGCTTGCGCGGCGGGTGTCGGCGCATTGCGCCCGCTGGGGCATCGCGATCGACGACAGCGCGGGGCGACCGCTGTCGATCCTGCCGCCGGGGACATTGTTGCTTGCACTCGTCGAGGCGGGGGCGCAGCGGTTCTCGCCGCTTGCGCTGCTCGCGCTGCTCAAGCATCCGCTGGTCCAGAGCGGTGACGCGCGGCTCGCGTGGCTAGGTCAAGTTCGCCGCCTCGACCGGGCACTGCGGGGGCCGCGGCCGGCGGCGGGGCTGGCCGGAGTTACCGAGCATCTCCGAGCGGGCGAGACCGCGGCGTGGTGGCAGGAGGCGAGCCATCTCCTCGCCCCGATCGAAGCCGCGTTCGCGCGTGGCGAACAACCGCTAACGGCGATCGTCGCGGTGCTGCGCGAGACCGCGGCGGCGCTGTGTGGCGACGCGCTGTGGGCGGGGCCAGCGGGCCGTGCGGCCGCCGAATTCCTTGCCGAGCTGGAGGCCGAAGCGGGGCAGGGTCCGCTCACGATCGACGCCAAGGGCGTTGCGCCGCTGCTCCAGACGCTATTGTCGGAGATCGCGGTAAGGCCGCAGCAAGGCGGCCACCCGCGGTTGGCGATCTATGGGTTGATCGAGGCGCGGCTGCAGAGCGCGGATACAATGATCCTGGGCGGGCTCAACGAGGGCGTCTGGCCGGGGCGGCCCGCGCCCGACCCGTGGCTGGCGCCGCGGGTGCGGACGGAGTTGGGATTGCCCGGACTTGAACGCGCGATCGGGGTCGCCGCGCATGATTTCGGTCAGGCGCTGGGCGCGCCGCGGGTGCTGATCACTCGCGCGAGCCGCGACGCCGGGTCGCCGACGCTGGCGTCGCGGTTGTGGTTGCGGTTGCAGGCGATGGCGGGCGATCGGTTCGAGCGCGCGACCGCGCTGGAAACGTGGACGCGTGCGCTCGACGATCCCGGCGAGCATTGTCCCGCCTCGCGCCCCGCGCCGATGCCCGATCACCGCCCGACGCGGATTTCGGTGACCGAGATCGATCGGTTGAAGGCGGACCCCTACGCCTTTTACGCCCGACGCATCCTGGGGCTGATGCCGCTCGATCCGGTCGATGCGGATCCCAGCGCGGCGTGGCGGGGCATCCAGGTTCACGCCATCCTCGAACGCTGGTGGACCGAGCACGACTGCGCGATCGAGGCGCTGCGTCCGATGGCGCTCGCGATGCTCGGCGACGCCGCGACGCACCCGATGCTGCGCGCGCTGTGGCGGCCGCGGCTGATGGAGGCGATCGAATGGATCGCGACCCGGGTGGAGGCGGACGCGGCGGCGGGGCGCGTCGTGATCAGCGCCGAAGGGAAGGGCGAGATCCCGATCGCTGGGGTGACGTTGAGCGGGCGGTACGATCGGGTCGACCGGATGGCCGACGGCACGCTCGCAATCGTCGATTACAAGACCGGCAAGCCACCCTCGACCAAGGCGGTACGCGAAGGCTTCAGCCTCCAGCTCGGCATGTTAGGCTGGATCGCGGAGCAGAGCGGGTTTGAGGGGCTGCGCGGCAGCGCCGAGGCGTTCGAATATTGGTCGCTGGGGCGAAGCAAGGACGGGTTCGGCTATGTCGCCACCCCCGTCGACGCGGAGGGAAAGCGCGACCGGATCGTGACCGCCGACTTCACGCGGATCGCGCGCGATCGGTTCGTCGAGGCTGCCGCGCTGTGGCTGACCGGCGAGGAGCCCTTCACCGCGAAGCTGGTCCCCGCATACGCACCCTACGCCGAATACGACCAGTTGATGCGCCGTGACGAATGGTATGGCCGTGACTGATGTCGGTCCGCTCCCCCCGCTGAAGGGCGCGCAAGCGGCCGCGAGCGATCCCGCCGCGCATGTCTGGCTGTCCGCGTCGGCGGGGACGGGCAAGACGCAGGTGCTCGCCGCGCGCGTGTTTCGGCTGTTGCTGCGCGGGGTCGATCCGTCGGCGATCCTGGCGCTGACCTTCACCAAGGCGGGCGCGGCGGAGATGGCGCAGCGGATCAACACCCGGCTCGCTGCCTGGGTGCGGATGCCCGACGGTGCGCTATTCAACGACTTGCAGGCGCTGGGCGAAAAGGGCGATCCCGATCAACGAGACGACGCGCGCACGCTGTTCGCCAAGGTGCTCGATGCGCCGGGCGGCGGCCTGCGGATCCAGACGATCCACGGGTTCTGCCAGAGCCTGCTCGCGGCGTTTCCGGTCGAGGCGGGGCTGACGCCGGGGTTCCGTCCGCTCGAGCCGCGCGAAGAGGCGGTGCTGGCGCGCGAGACGCTGGCGGCAATGCTCGCCGATGCGGAAGCGGAGGGGCGCGAGCGACCGATCGAGACGATCGGGGCACTGAGTTTGCGGATGGGTGAGGGCGGTGCGGAGAGCTTCCTGCTGGCATGCGCGCGGTCGCTGAGCGCGCTTGAGGCATTGCCGACGGGGATTCAGCCGTGGCTGCGCCGGGCGCTCGATCTGCCGCAGGGCGACGTTGCCGATGCGGTTGCGGCGGGGTGCGATGCGATCGATCATGACGCGATCCGCCGGATCGGGGAGGCGAACCGGGCATGGGCGACCGCGACCGGGCTGGGGCATGCCACCATGATCGACGGCTGGCTCGCGGCGACGCCCGCGGCGCGTGCACTGACGCTGAGCGATCTGAGATCGATCGTCTTCACGACCAAGCACGAACCCAAAAAGGCGGCGAAGAAGCTGGTCGACGCCGACGCCGATTATGAAGCGATGGCGGTCGAGATCGGGGAGACGTGCACCGCGCTGCTCAGCCTGGAGCTGCGCGCGGCTTATGCCGATCTTCTTGCCGCCGGACTCGACGTCGGGCGCGATTATGCCAGGGCCTATGCTGCGGCGAAACGGCGGACCGGGGCGGTCGATTTCGACGATTTGATCCAGACCGTGGTGGCGCTGCTCGACCAGCCGGGGATCGGCGAATGGGTCCGCTACAAGCTCGATTCGGTGACCGAGCACGTCCTGATCGATGAGGCGCAGGATACCAATGCAGCGCAGTGGCGGATCGTGCGCGCGCTGGCGGATGAATTCTTCGTCGGGCGCGGAATTTATGCGCCGTCGACCCGGACGCTGTTCACGGTGGGAGATTACAAACAGGCGATCTTTGGTTTCCAGGGCACCGACCCGATCAATTTCCAGGCGGCCGAACGGCATTTCTCGACCCGCGCGGCGGATATCGAAGGGCCGGACGACTGGCCCGACCACGAGCGCGGCTTGCCATTCGACCGATTGTCGCTGACCCAGTCGTTCCGGTCGACGCGCCCTGTGCTCGAATTCGTCGACGCTGCGATCGAGGCGGCCGGCGAGCCCGGGTTGGGCGCGGTCGGCGCGATCGAGATACATGCGTCGGAAGTTCCCGGCCCGGGCACGGTCGAACTATGGCCCCCCGCGATCATCGGCGGCGACCGCGAGGATGAGGAGGGCTGGATCGACGACGCGGTCCGCGAACAGGCATCGCGGGTCGCCAAGGCGGTGAAGAAGTGGATCGACGACGGGGTGATGCTGGGGAGCAAGGGCCGCGCGATCAGACCCGAGGACGTCATGATCCTGGTCAAGCGCCGCGGCGATCTGGCGTCGCTGCTGGTGGCGCGGCTTTACGCCGAGGGGGTGCCGGTCGCGGGTGTCGACCGGCTCCGGCTCAATGCGCCGCTGGCGGTGCAGGATTTGCTCGCCGCAATCCGGTTCGTGCTCCAACCCGACGACGATCTCAGCCTTGCCGCGCTGCTCGTCTCGCCGCTGATCGGCTGGTCGCAGGACGAGCTAATGCACGCCGCCCCGCGAGAGTCGGGCAGCCTGTGGCGACAGCTGGGGCGGACGCAACCCGACGATCGGCTCGCGCCGCTGCGTACGATGCTCGCGCGCGCCGATTTCGCGACGCCGTATCAGTTCCTCGAAGAATTGTTGACCGGTCCGCTCGATGCGCGACGCAAGCTGATCCGGCGGCTGGGCGCGGAGGTGCGCGATCCGATCGAAGAACTGCTCAACGCCGCGCTTGCATTCGAGACGACGTCGACACCGTCGCTCCAGCGCTTTCTCGACTGGTTCGACCGCGGCGATGTCGACATCGTCCGCGACGCCGCCGCGCCGCTCGACGCGGTGCGAGTGATGACCGCGCACGGGGCCAAGGGGCTGCAGGCGCCGGTGGTCATCCTGGCGGACGCGACGGTCGATCCCAGTGCGGCACCGCGCACGCTCGTCCAGTGGCGGCCCGAAGGTGCGGAGGCACCGATCCCGATCTTCCGCCCGCGCAGCGCCGAACGCGGCGGTCCGCTCGACGCGGCGATCGCGGCGATCGAGACGCGCGAACTGGAGGAGCATTGGCGGCTGTTCTACGTCGCGGCGACGCGCGCCGAGGAACGGCTGGTGATCGCGGGCGCGCTCGGGGTTCGCGCGCAGGGGCAGCCACCCGCTGCGAGCTGGTACGCCGCCGCCGCCCGCGCCTTCACCGCGTTGGGTGTCGCGGAGGCGGAGGGGGTGCGGTATTTTAC
>JALYTW010000105.1 GCA_030854075.1 Pseudomonadota bacterium | reverse complement strand
CCGGGCACCGAAGCCCGATTGCGTTCAGCCGTTCGGCGAATCTCGAGTGGATAGTGAGCGTCGCTTGAACGGGGTTGATCAAGTTGTTCTGGGAAGTGCATCACCAAAATGCGCGCGCATGGCGCTTGTCAATGTTGCTACAGGGTGTAACAAGTCCATCGATCCGTGGCGATGCAGCCGCGGCTTTCCGCGGCGCTCCGACCGCTGGGATCGTTAGCTGGGCCCCCTGCCGCCCCAGCCAGTTCCGGGCTAAGTATTTGATCTTGCTGGATAATAGCAGTTCGAGTCGGCCCCAGTGTGCGCTTGATTGTGCCAACGGGTTGATCGGGGAGATCATCACCCTTGGTATCGCTCCAGCATGCTTATCGCCGCGGCCACAATTTCTGGTGGCGCCGCGTTCATTTTTCGTTCCTTTAATAGGGCGAACGCGCGCGAAGCGAGCGCCACGATCGTGAAGGTCGTCGCGACCCAGCACCAGCGGGCCGTGAGCATTGACGGCGCTGGAGACGATCTGCGCATCGCGTGATTCGCGAATGCGCGTGTCGGCGTCAAAACAGTCGCCGAGATAGCGGGTTGTTCCAAACCTCTGGACGAAGCGAGCTTCGAGGAAGGGCTGTTCCGCGTTTCGCTGGAACGAGGTGCCCGAAGCAATGAAATCACGGCGAATTTCAACCGCCAGCACCGCTTCGAACGACCGTCTCGTGGAGCCCGATGCCTCAGAACGAGCCGGCCCAGTAGCGGCTTGAGCGCGGATGGGCCGACACGCCGCACCGGCCCATCCACTTCCATAGAGACCTGTCACCACTGACGACCGTCGCATCTCGCTCAACCCACGATTGTACAGAGTTCAGTGGCTTCGCAGGGGCGAGATACCGATGCGAACGAGTGCCAGCTTGCGTCCGGGTGCGGAATGCCGCGATCGTCGCCGTGTCATTCGCTTGTGAACTCGCACTCCCGGTATCCGAGCTGCCGAGCCAAACCGATAATCTTGGGTTTGAAGCATTCGACGAGCCGGGTGAAATCCAGCCAAGCCGTTCCTTGGTCGGCGAGGTCGATGCCTGCCCGGGCGAGGCGGCCATACGCCCGATCGAACCACGGGCGCATCAACGCTACGTCGAACGCCTGTCTCCGTTCCCGAACGTGCATCATCTTCACTATTTCGCAGATCAGCCGCGTACCCGCCGCATCGGCGCTGATAAATCCCCGTGACCGAAGGAGAGCGGCGTTGGTCTCCTCGGCCAGACAGGCCGTCGCCAGCGCAACGAGCATGAGTGCGTGATCGGCGATGCGAACAATCGACAGCGACGCGTCGCGTCGCGTCGCGTCGACGGTAATAATGAGCGAGAGGATAGGAGTAATGCGTTTGCAACAGCGACGAAAGGTTCGCCGACAATGCGTGCATTGACGGCCCAGCATCGGCAGCCGGAGATCCCCCCGGGCATAGTCCAGCAAGCGATACTGAGGGATCGTCGGTTTTGCCCGTATCGGCGTGAAGTAACAACGCCAAGGCATCGCGGTCGTTGACCGCACCGTAGATGCTTAGCGTATAGCTGACCGCCATCGTAAAAACCGCAAATCCGGTGCAAGCCTCGCCTACGGTCAGGAGCTTTGTGGTCGTCGTCTGGGGGGCGATATCGCCCAGCCCCAAGGTCGAGAAAGTGAAACCGCTGTAATAGCATGCTGTCGCGAAGTCGGTGGCAGTGAACCCGCTGCGAGCCGTTATGCCGGTTCCAAGCAGCGGAAGGTACATGAGCGCAAAGCCGGAGATCGCAATTGCCACCCATAAAGCGACGATTAGGACCAGCAGTATCGGACCGGCGAATGCCATGACGCGCCCGTCGGCATTCACAGCGCGATCGGTCGCCAGGAAGGTTTTCCAGACCAAATGATTGCGGTAGGGTGAGATCACGCCACCGCCTGCCCGAGCCAGCAGGATCGTAGCGAATACATCACAGAAAACGAGTCCGACGAGCGCGACGCCGAATATCGACAAGACGCTCATTGATCGGTTCTTGCTTGATTTATCTGATGTATGTTCATCGCCGCCGAGCTTTTATTGCGCGCCAAAAAAGAAAGGGGCTGCGGTTCGATAAACGGTGTCAACCACACCCCTAGCGAACCGCTGTTTGAGCCTCCGCCGCCATCGCCGGCGTCATCGCCGCCGAACGACCGGGAAGTTTGGTGGAGTTTCGAAGCCCGTTGCGATCAATGTCGTCGATCAACATCTTCATTTCAGCAATTTCCTTGACCTGAGCTTCGATGATGCCGTCGGCAAGCCTGCGCACGCGCGGGTCGTGGATTTGGGCACGGCGGCTCGTCAGGATCGCAATCGAATGAAGCGGGATCATGGCCTTCATGTAAGCAACGTCGTCGATCGTTTCCTGACTGCGGACCAGCCATAACGCGGCAGCGCCCACGACCATCATGCCCGCAATCACCGCCATCTTCGTGGCGTTGCCGCGATACATCGACCACATGAAGCCAAGCATGATGAGCGCCATCACCGCGCCCATCACCACTGACGACCACATCCTCGTCTCGCTAAACAACGAATGGTCGAGCGAGTAGACCGCCTGGTACATCAGGAAGAACATTACCACGGTCGAAGTCGCGATCATCGCCGCAAAACGGGCTCACCCCATCTTCATCTTCGTTTGTTCATCTTTCACTGGATCATCCCTCCATTGTGAATGCGTTATGGCATTGTATAGGATGCCGCTTGTGGCGCACCCGTACCAGCGAACCATGGCCGTCTGTGTGGCCTGATGCGGTACCGCCGCTCCCGCCCACAACGCAATGCGACATTATGGTTCACAACTCCGGATCAGGCGCCCTACCATCCAAGGTGTGCCCTTAAGCGAGGAGTAATGCGGCGGCGGCAGCGGGGACTGACCTTGCCGCCTGACCGAGAACTCCAGCGGATGTTGATGCCGACGGTGTTGGTCGCGCCCAACCTCATCTCGGCCTCGTCACCTGTGCGGTGTTCGATCTCGCTGATCGGCATCTGCTGCGCCCCACCGGGTGCGACGGCGAACGGTTTGACGTTATGCGCACATTTGGCAACGACGGCCAAAGCGGTCCGAAGGCCCGCTATTTGGCGAACCTGACCTGAAAGCGGCCGTCCCGCAATCGGCCGTTTCACGACTTACAGAGGGGCAGGATTGTGCAGCGGGATGCCACGTGAGTTCACCAATCCGCACCAATAATGTGGGGCGGAGCGTGGTAGCCAAATTTGCTACTCACTCAAATTCCTCAAGTTTAAGCCATTTCGGCTGACGCTGGTGACCCCTACGGGATTCGAACCCGTATTTCAGCCGTGAAAGGGCCGCGTCCTAACCCTTAGACGAAGGGGCCAACGGGGCGTCGACTAGGCGAAGGGGGCGGGGGGGTCAAGATGGCGTGTGCGTTGGCGTGCGGAAGTTCGTCAATCGGCCCAGGCGGCGTCCTCGAGGTGCATCTCGGCGGCGGGGCGGCTGCCCCAGTCATCGATCTTGACGCGGCCCGCGAGCCACAGGCGACGGTGCGGGGGAGCGGCGAGCAGCGCCTGGCCGAGCGCGGTCTCGGCAGCGCGGAACGCGACCGCTTTCAGGCTGGGGCCGTCGCCGCCGCTGGCGATAACGCGGACATGGCCGTTGCCGACGATATCGGCCTTGACGATCCGCACCGGCCCCGCCGCGATCCGGGGCGCGGGCCAGCCCATGCCATAGGGGCCGCCGACCTCGAGCGACTCGACCAGCGCGGGGTTGACCCCACCGGTCGCGAACACCGCATCGACGAGCAGCGCACGGTCTTCGCGCGCGCGATCGACGGTGGCGGCGAGGCGGTCCTCGAGGAAATCGGCGAAGGCGGCGATCCGGTCGGCGGGGATCGTCAGCCCCGCGGCCATCGCGTGGCCGCCGCCTGCCTCGATCAGCCCGTGCTCCTTGGCGGCGAGGATCGCGGCGCCGAGATCGACTCCCGCGATCGAGCGGCCCGAGCCCTTGCCGACCCCGTGGTCGTCGATCGCGATGACGATCGCGGGTCGCGCGAGCCGTTCCTTGAGGCGGCCCGCGACGATGCCGATGACGCCGGCGTGCCAGCCCGACCCCGCGACGACGACGACGCGGCGTGCGGGGTCCGCCAGCGCGTCGGCCTGAAGCTGGACGTCGCCCTCGATTCCGCGGCGCTGGTCGTTGAGCGCGTCGAGCTCGGCGGCGATGGCGCGCGCCTCGGCGGGGTCGCGGGTGGTGAGGAGGCGGACGCCGAGGTCGGACTTGCCGACGCGCCCGCCCGCGTTGATCCGGGGGCCGAGCGCGAAGCCCAGGTCGCTGCAGGTCGGCGCGCGGGTCAGGCGGGATGCGGTGATCAGCGCGTTCAAGCCGATGTTGCGGCGCTGACTCATCACCTTCAGCCCCTGCGCGACGAAGGCCCGGTTTAGGCCGCGCAATTGCGCCACGTCGGCGACGGTGCCGAGCGCGACCAGGTCGAGCAGCTCGAGCAGCTTCGGCTCGCGCAAGTTGCCAAAGGTGCCGCGCTTGCGCAGTTCGCGAATTAGTGCCGCGCCGAGCAGGAATGCGACCCCGACCGCTGCCAGATGGCCATATGC
>JALYTW010000102.1 GCA_030854075.1 Pseudomonadota bacterium | reverse complement strand
AGCTTGCGGAGCAGCGAGGGAATGCCGGTGCGTTCCTCGGTCGCGTCGAAGACGTAGCGGAGCCGCCTGCCATCGTCGGCGAGCGACAGCTCCCATTCGGCAAGGTCGGCGGGGACGGAGGACATGGGTTCGGCCAGGGTGATCACCATTTCCCGCTTGCCGAGCTTTTGCATCAGCGCATCCTTCTCTTCAACGAGGAGCAGCTTGCCCTGGTTGATCACGCCGACGCGATCGGCCATTTCCTCGGCCTCCTCGATATAATGCGTCGTGAGGATAATCGTGGTGCCGTTGGCGCGCAGCCGGTGGACGAGTTTCCACATGTCACGGCGCAGCGCGACATCGACGCCCGCGGTCGGTTCATCGAGAAACAGAATCTCGGGCTCATGGGCCAGCGCCTTGGCGATCAGCACGCGGCGCTTCATGCCGCCCGACAGCTCCCTGATCTTGGCCTTGCGCTTGTCCCACAGCGACAGGTCGCGCAGCACCTGTTCGATATAGTCGCTGTGGCCCGATCGCCCGAACAGACGGCGACTGAAGGTGACCGTGGCGAGCACCGTTTCGAACATGTCGACATGGAGTTCCTGCGGCACCAGACCGATCCGGCGACGCGCCTGCTTCATGTCACGGATCGCATCGAAGCCAGCGACGGTGATCGTGCCGGCCGATGGCGTCACGATCCCGCAGATGATGTTGATCAGCGTGGTCTTGCCCGCGCCGTTCGGCCCGAGCAGTGCGAAGATTTCGCCGCGGTTGATGGTGAGATCGGTCGGCTGGAGCGCGACGGTCCCGCTGTCGTAGGTCTTCGCGACACCCGCGACGGTCAGGATCGGTTCGGCCATAGATGCCCCTTTGCGGGGTGGAGGTAAGGTGCGAGGAGCGTGATGGGAAGGGGCTGAATTATGCTTCGCGAGCGGTCGCAATCGCGCGCTTGAGTTCGTCGAGCGGCATCGCGCCCGACAGGACGCGATCGCCGATAACCCAGCTCGGGGTGCCGGTGAGGCCGAGTTTTTGCGCGGTCGCCATGTTTTTTGCCAGCTCGGCGTCGATCGCGGCATCGTCGACGTGCGACACGTCGACCCCTGTCCGCGCCGCGGTTGCGGCGATCGTTGCGCTGCTGACCGGCCCTGCGGCGTACAGCGCGTCATGGAAGGCGCGATATTTGCCCTGCCGGGCGGCGGCGAGGCTGGCACGCGCGGCGTCACGGCTCGACGGCGCGAGGATCGGGAAATCGCGATAGACGAGGCGGATGCCCGGATCGTCCTTGAGCAGCTGTTCGACGACGGGGAGCGAGGCGCGGCAATAGCCGCAATTATAGTCAAAATACTCGACGACGGTAACGTCGCCCTTGGGGTTGCCCGCCCATGCGCTGCCGAACGGTTCGACGATCGCGGCGCGGTTGGCGGCGACGATCGAGCCGTTCTCGCGATCCTGAAGGCGGCGCATCGCCTCCGGGATGATTTCGGGATGCGCGAGGACATAATCGTGAACGACACCCTCGATCTGGGTGCGGCTGGCTCCATCAGGAGCCGCGAAGTGATCATAACCGATCATCGCGCCGCCGCCGACCGCGACCCCCGCGAGCGCGATTGCGGGCAGGGCCCAGCGGTTCATTTGCGCTTATATTTCTTGGGGTTGTCGTCCATCTCGTTCTGCGCGGCCATCGCGATGTCCTGCGCGCGGATCCAGTCGCTGGTATTGGCGGGGATGTTCGCCAGCGCATAGCGCGCGCTTTGCATCGCGGTCCGCTGGTCACCTTTCATGCTCGCGCGTTCTGCGGTGGCCAGCGCAGCGCGCGCGGGGTCGCCGGTCAGTTCGTACGCGGTGCCGAGTTGGTACCAGGCGAAGGGATTGTCGTCGTCGCGGCCCACCGCGACCCGGAGCACCTTGATCGCCTCGGGGTAATTCGTCTTGTCCTCGGTTGCGATCAGGGCATGGCCGAACGTGGTGGCGATCAGCGGGTTGTTGCCCGATCCCTGGGTCGCGGCGCGCAACGGGACAAGCGCCTCCTTGGGCTTACCTGCCTCGAGCAGGATCTGGCCCTGGATTTCCTGGAAATAGGGGTCGTTCGGGTCCGCCTTGATCAGCGCCGCCGCCTCCGCGTCCGCCTTTTGCGGGTATCCCGCCTTGTGATAGGCATAGGCGCGGGCGTAGTTCGCATAGATTGACCGGTCGGTCTCTGGATAGTCGCGCAGCGTCCGCGCGGGCTCCATCGAATAGCCTTCGAGTTTCGCCTTAACCCGGCGGAGCCGTTCGTCGAGATGGGCATCGCGCGGTTTGCTCCAGGCCGGCGACGCTTCGAGATCGGCCGCCATATGCGCGATGCGCTCACCCGAGAGCGGGTGAGTCTGCATGAACGGGTCGATATTCTCGACTCCGTAGCGATATTCCTGCTGCTGAAGCTTTTTGAAGAAGGTCAGCATGCCCTTGCCGGTGACCCCGGCGCTGGTGAGATAACGAACCGCGGCGGCGTCGGCGCTCGATTCGACGGTGCGCGAAAAGGCGAGATACTTGCCGAGCCCGGCCTGCTGCCCCGCGGCCATGATCCCCGCGCCAGCTTCCGCACTGCCCGCCGCCATCGCGGCGATGCCGAGAACGAGCGAAAGCAGCGTAATCCCCATCGCTGGCTTCAGCCCGGCATCGCCGAGCACGACATGACCATCGGCGATGTGGCCGAGTTCGTGGGCGATGACGCCCTGCACCTCGTTGGCGTTGTCCGCCGCCTGGAGCAGCCCCGCGTTGATGTAGACGGTCTGCCCGCCGATCACGAAGGCATTGATCGAATCGTCGTTGACCAGCACGACGCTGACCGAGCGCGGCGACAGCCCCGCCGCGGTGATCAATGGCGCGGACATATCCCTGAACAGCGCTTCGGTTTCGGCGTCGCGCAGGATCGACTGCGCCGCGGCAGGTTGCGCGCAGAGCAGGATCGACACGGTTGCGGCGGCGAGGAAGCGCTTCATGGGACGGTTATCGAGCAGTTGCGGAGCGCGCGCAATGCCCGGTGCCGGGTGAACCGCGGGTGAAGAGGTGGTGTGGCTGCGCAAGCAGGAGCCCTGGACCGTTCGTCACGCGATCGCTGTGACCCAGGGCTCCCTGCCTACGCGGGACCAACACAAGCAGGATTACGCCCCGAACGTACGCTGCCACCAGCCGCGGCGGGCCGAGCCGTCATTGGCATCCTCGCCGTTCGCGGCGACGGGTTCGTCGGTCGCCAGCGTGCCGTCCTGGCCAACCTTCATCGCTGCGCCGGTAGCGGGGGCGGCGGCGGGCTGGCCGGCACCCGCGTCGCGCGCGGTCTTCGATGCGGTCTTCTCCGATCCGGACGGCTTCGATCCGGAGGGCGTCGATCCGGTCGTTTCCGATCCGGTCTCGGCGACTTGCTCGGCGACCTGCTCGGTGGCGGGCTTGCGCGAGCGGCGGCGGGGCTTGGGGGCCTCGGCTGCCGGTTCGGGCGCGCTTGCCTCCGGCCGGCTCGCGTCGGCCGGGCTGGCTTCGGACTGGTTTGCCTCGGGCTGCGCAACATCGGCCTTGGGCGCGGCCTTCCTGCGGGTGCGCCCAGCCTTGGCAGGAGCCTTGGCGGGGGGTTCGCCGACGGCTTCCGCAGCCGGGTCGCTCGCCGCATCGGAGGCGGCATCGGCGGGCGCGGCGACGGTGGCATCGACCGCGCGCTCCGCGACCGATCGCGTATCGGTGCCGAGGGTCTTTGCCTTGGCACGCGCGCTCGGACGACGGCGGGTCTTGGGCTTGGCCTCGTCTTCAGCCACCGCGACATCGAGCGCAGTCGTCACCGGGGCGGCGTCACCCTCGGTAGCCGAGGCAATGGGTATGGCCGCGTCATCGCTAGCGTTCCCAGACGTGTCCTGAACGGTGTCCGCACTGCGCTCGCCAGTCGTGTCGCGGCGCCCGCCACGGCGCCCGCGACGGCCACGGCGACGCCGGCCGTCACCATTGGGTTGTTCGCCCGATGCGTCGTCGGCGCGATCGGTGTCGTCGCGATCCGTCTCGGTCGCATCGTCCGAAGACTTGTCGGCGTTCGCATCAGCTTCCGCGTCCGCGCCCAGGTCAGCATCGGTGTTCTCTGTGGTCTCGCCTTCTTCGCGGCGACCGCGACCGCGGCCCCGACGACGACGACGACGTTTGCCCCGGCCTTCATCGCCATCGGCGTCGGGACGGTCGTCGCGCTGACGTTCGCGCCGCGGCTCGTCGGCCTCGGGCTCGGCGTCTTCCTCGACCTCGTCCTCGATCTCCTCGGGATAGTCGTCGTCCTCTTCTTCCTCGACGAGCGCCTCGAACTTGGGCGCATGGGCGGGCGGCGGACCGCTGGCGTCGACCGACATCCGTGCGCCCTCTTCGTCGCGATCGGCAAGGATGTCGACGTGGACCCCGTAGCGATCCTCGATCTCGGCGATGTCCGCGCGCTTCTTGTTGAGCACGTAGGAGGCGGCTTCCTGGCTCGCCCGCAGCGTCAGGACCGACCCGCGACCGCGCGCGGCCTCGTCCTCGATCAGGCGCAGCGCGGATAGGCCCGCCGACGAGGCGGTGCGGACGAGCCCGGTGCCTTCGCAATGCGGGCAGGCGCGGGTCGAGGCTTCGAGTACGCCGGTGCGCAGCCGCTGACGGCTCATTTCCATGAGGCCGAACGACGAGATGCGGCCAACCTGGATCCGCGCGCGATCGTCCTTCAGCGCTTCCTTCATCGCTTTTTCGACTTTTCGCACGTTGGACCCGTTGTCCATGTCGATGAAGTCGATGACGACGAGGCCCGCCATGTCGCGCAGGCGGAGCTGGCGCGCGATTTCCTTCGCGGCCTCGAGGTTGGTCTGGGTCGCGGTCTGCTCGATCGAATGTTCGCGGGTCGAGCGGCCGGAGTTAATGTCGATCGAGACGAGCGCCTCGGTCGGGTTGATGACCAGATAGCCGCCCGATTTCAGCTGGACGACGGGGTGGTACATCGCGGCGAGCTGTTCCTCGACATGCGCACGCTGATAGAGCGGGATCGCGTCGGCATATTGCTTCACGCGGCGGGCGTGGCTCGGCATCAGGAGCTTCATGAAGTCCTTGGCCTGGCGATAGCCCTCGTCGCCCTCGACGATGACCTCCTCGATATCCTTGTTGTAGATGTCGCGGATCGCGCGCTTGATCAGGTCGCTGTCGCCGTAGACCACCGCGGGCGCGGCGGATTTCAGCGTGGTTTCGCGGATGCCGTCCCACAGCCGGGCGAGATAATCGAAATCGCGCTTGATCTCGACCTTGGTGCGCTGGAGTCCCGCGGTGCGGACGATACAGCCCATCGACGCGGGTAGCTGCATGTCGGCCATGATCGATTTCAGCCGCTTGCGATCGCCCGCGTTGCTGATCTTGCGCGAAATCCCGCCGCCATGCGACGTGTTGGGCATGAGGACGCAATAGCGCCCCGCGAGGCTGAGGTACGTCGTCAACGCCGCGCCCTTGTTGCCGCGCTCTTCCTTGACGACCTGGACCAGCAGCACCTGACGCCGGTGGATGACGTCCTGGATCTTGTAGCGGCGGCGCAGGTTCAGGCGGCGCTGACGCAGCGCTTCGACCTGATCGTCCTTGGCCCCGCGGGACCGCGATGGCGCCGCCTCCCCGTCATCGTCGTCGTCGTCGAGATCGGCTAAGTCTTCGTCGGGGCCAGACGAGGTACCCTCGTCCTCGCCGCGCTCGACCACCTCGACGCCATCATCGGCATCCTCGTCGTCGTCCAGATCGGCGCGCAGTTCGGCTTCCTCGGCAGCGTGCTCGGCCTCTTCGGCGAGCAGCGCGTCGCGGTCTTCCTTGGGAATCTGATAGTAATCGGGATGGATTTCGCTGAACGCGAGGAAGCCGTGGCGATTGCCGCCGTAATCGATGAACGCCGCCTGGAGCGACGGTTCGACCCGCGTGACCTTGGCTAGATAGATATTTCCCTTGAGCTGCTTGTGCTCGGCACTCTCGAAATCAAATTCCTCGATTCGATTTCCCTGGACGACGGCGACACGGGTTTCTTCCCGGTGGCGTGCGTCGATCAGCATACGCGTGGTCATGTGTTAGTCTCCACGCGCGTCCCACCCGGAGGGCATGCGCCAATCCAGGGGTCGCGCGACGATATGAGGCGCGGGGAAAGCCCGCGCGGTCTGGTGGCAAAGATGCGTCTGCTCGCGATGCCCCGCGGACATCATGTCCGCACCGACCGACCGACCGCCCGTCGGCCTGAGCCGATGGTTGGATGGTGGTGAAGGAAAGCATCATGCGAGCGTCAACCTGGTTCGAACCCGAGCCCAGAAAGGGCCGGGGACCGGGGCGTCGCCGTGGATAAGCGCAAACGACGCACTGGTGCGGTTAACGGGGTAGCATCGCGCAACCCGTATCGCAACCGGCACGATTATGCCGCTCGACCGGCAAAATAATGCCGAACGGCAAATTAACCGCGCCCCGCAACCGCGCCTTGTCTTCCCACAGCTACCCCGGACCACGGCGATCGTACTGATCGACCGGGTAAAAATACCAACAGACGTCGGCGACCGAACGCCGACCAAAGGGGTTGCGAATGGCTTTTCACTGGACCTGCGCGGGTGTCGCGCGGCAAGGACGCCCTGTGCTTGCGCTGATCGCCATGATGCTGGGCTGGCTGACCGGGGGGCCTGCGCTGGCGGCCACCACGATCCAGAGCGTGGCGGCGCTCGACGATACGATCGTCATCCGCTTCGACGCGCGGGTCGACGACGCCACCGGGTACATGCTCGCTGCGACCCAGCAGATCGTGGTCGACGTCGCCGGAGTCGGGCCGGGGGCGGCAGGCCGCGTCGGTACCGGAGGGATCGGGGGGCGGATCGGGGGCGCGATCAGCGGCATGCGCCAGGTCAGGAGCGCGGTCGGGACGAAACTGTTGTTCGACCTCGCCAGCCCCATCGTGATCCGCGACGGGCAGTTCGATGCCGATGGCCGCCGACTGACGCTGTTGCTGGGGCGCGCCGATGCGGCGCAATTCACCGCGGCGAGCCTGGCCGGGCCGATGGAATTCTTTCCGTTCGACGTTGGCGACTGGATCTCGACCCCCAGATTCAAGCCCACCCCCAAGTACAAGATCGTCCAGGCCGTGCCCCCCGCCACCAGGGGGCTGCCGCTGCCGCGGGTGAGCGGCGACGACGATCGCCCGCTCGTTGTGATCGACGCGGGGCATGGCGGGTTCGATCCCGGCGCGATCAACCCCGACACCGGGTTGCGCGAAAAGGATGTGACGCTGCGCATCGCCAAGACGATTCGCGACGAGTTGCTTGCCTCCGGGCGGGTGCGCGTGGCGCTGACCCGCGACGACGACAAATATCTCGTCCTGCGCGAACGCTATAATATCGCGCGGCGGCTCCACGCGGATCTGTTCATCTCGATCCATTGCGACAGCACGACGACCCAGGAGGCGACCGGCGCGTCGGTCTACACGCTGTCAGAGGTGTCGTCGGACAAGGAAGCTGCCCGACTGGCGGCGCGCGAGAACAAGGCCGATGTGATCAACGGGGTGAACCTCGACAACGCCAACGCCGACGTGTCGTCGATCCTGATCGACCTGACCCAGCGCGAAACGATGAACGCGTCGGCGGGGTTCGCGCGGCTGCTCGGGCGCGAGGCCAAGCCGCTGATCCCGACCAAGGCGGTGTTCCACCGGATGGCGTCGCTGATGGTCTTGAAAGCCCCCGACACGCCGTCGATCCTGTTCGAAACCGGCTATATCTCGAACCCCAGCGACGCCGCGTTCCTCGATTCGACCGACGGCCGCGACCGGATCGCGCAAAGCGTGACGCGCGCGGTCGAGGTGCATTTCGCGCGGCGGTTCGCGGCGCGGTGAGGGGTGCGTCTGTGTGGATGTGGCGATCATTGCTTCTGCAAGTATGAGGGTCCGCCCTCCTGTAGACAGACTCGTCATTCCCTTGTTCGCGAAGCCGAGATTCCGCGCGCATCAAGTCGGAATGTCTGATCATGGAGTTTGTCGCAAATGCCCCAGATGTTCGAGATTAACGCGTATAGGTAAGTCGCGGTATGCGTCAGAGTTAGCAATCTTGGCTTACGTGGTGAACCGCTCTCTACGAAGCAAAGTCGAAAATGGGTAGCGAGTAACCTACCGCTGCAATATTGGTTCGCGGTCTGCGTTAGCGCCAATCCCTGTGATCGATTTTATGGCTGAAGTACTAGGGTAGTTGTCGTCCCCGCGGGCTGCAACGAGGAGCACGGCAGCCGCGAGTAGAACTGCTGCTAACCCGAACAGAGACCAGCGGACAACCGCCGCAATATCGCAATGGATTGTCGTAAAACGCTCGTGCTTGGTTGCCTGTTGCGGTTCTGCGGCCGTTTTGTTAGCAGGCGGGGATCGTCGAACGGGAAGAGCGACGGGCGTGTCAGCAGTAAAAGTTGGTCGGCTGGACATCAGATACTCATGACCCGAAAGTTTCTTGGCCTTGAGCAGCAAAAGCAAGCGGCATGTCGTTGGCGAGACGCTTAGCTAGTACGTCGAACGAGAACACGCGTTTGCCGTCATTGAGCTTGTCCCGCTCGATCAAGCCCGCCTTCTCCATTTTACGCGTGGCGCGCTGCACCGTGCGGAGGTCAACACCCATGCGCTTTGCAATCGTGGTTGATCGGGGAAATACCGGCTTCTTGGGGTCCCACCAGTGGCCAAGCAGATTGATAAGAACCAGCATATCCGTCGGGTTGAGCTTGTAGCGCGCTTGGAGGCGCAGCAGCGACATGGGAACAGCAACGAAACCTGAACCCTCGTTCACGGCACCCTGCCACTTTTCCTTCACCGTGATCTTCGCTTCCACGAGCGCGTCGTCATCACTCTCGGTGGTTGAAATGAAGGGTGGCGCGGCACTTACCATGGCGGTCATCTAGAGCGTTAAAGGATTAATTGAAATGGGGTCTATTAAGTAGGTGACACTGATGTCGCTTTTTTTCCCATGCGGCCTCTGATTTGCATTCGAAGGCTAGGTTGCGGCGCGGCAAAATCGCATAGCTAACCTGATATTCGCCTGTCGAAGCGGCTCATGCGAAAATGAGGGACGCAACCCGTGGTAGGCAGGGGGAAAGCTGTCGGGGCTTATTGGACAGCTTGGCGCGAGAAGTGCCTCCGATTATCTCGACTACTATCCACACGCAGGCGACTGGAGCGGAAAACACCATCGCTGCGCGGGCAAGGCATGAATGCTCGGCACCCCCGAACGCTTCGTCGCGATCCCGGCTGGCAAGCCGCGCCAATCCTGCTAAACACCGCGCCAGTCCATGGCGTCCGATCCTCCCTCCACCACCACCCGGTTCAGGCTGACCCGCGATGTCGATGGACTGCGCGGCGTCGCGTCGCGGGCGTGGGGGCGGTGGTGGGTCAAGGCGCTGGTCGCGCTCGCGGGGCTCGCTGTCATCGCGTATATCGTGCTGTGGATCACGATCATCCGCGGACTGCCCTCGGTCGATGCGCTCAAGACCTATGAGCCGCCGCTGCCGACCAACGTCCGCGGGATCGATGGGACGCCGATCCAGTCGTACGCGCGCGAACGCCGGGTCGAGTTGAGCTACGCCGAATATCCGCCGTTGCTGGTGCGCGCGTATCTGGCGGCAGAGGACAAGACGTTTTTCGAGCATCACGGGGTCGATTATCCCGGGCTGGCCGGCGCGGTGATCGATTATGTCCGCAAATTCGGCTCCGGGGTGCGCGCCAAGGGCGGATCGACGATCACGCAACAGGTCGCCAAGAATCTGCTGATCGGCAACGCCTATTCGCCGACCCGCAAGATCAAGGAGGCGATCCTCGCCTACCGGATCGAGGATGCGCTGACCAAGCCGCAGATCCTGGAACTGTACCTCAACCAGATCGCGCTGGGGCGCAACGCGTTCGGGGTCGAGGCGGCGAGCCACGCCTATTTCGACAAGGAACTGACCGAGCTGACGCTGCCGCAGCTGGCGTATCTGGCGATCCTGCCCAAGGGGCCGTCGAACTATGACCCGGTGCGGCATCCCGATCGTGCGATGACACGGCGTAATTACGTGCTCGGCGAGATGCTCAGGAATGAATTCATCACCCAGGCGCAGCATGACGAGGCGGTCGCCGCGCCGCTCGGCACGGTGCTGCGGCGGACCCCCAAATACGAGGCGGTCGGCGGCTATTTCGTCGAGGAGGTCCGTCGCGAGCTGATCGACCGGTTCGGCGAGACCGCGCGTGACGGGCCGTTCAGCGTTTACGAAGGCGGGCTGTGGGTACGCAGCTCGCTCGATACGCGGCTTCAGGGGCTGGCGACCGAGGCGCTGCGCGACGGGCTCGTCCGGTTCGATGCGGGGCGCGGGTGGAACGGCCCGCTGCGCCATGTCGATCTGGAGGCGAACGATGCGGGCGAGGTGAAGTGGCAACAGGCGTTGCTCAACACCAATGTCGCGCTCGATTACAAGGATTGGCGCGCGGCGATCGCGATCGCGTCGGAAGGTGGCGACTGGTCGATTGGCTTCGCCGACGGCGCGACCGGCACGTTGCCGCGGTCGGGCGCGGCAATGCCGGTGCGCGGCAAGGGCGGCAACGCGTACAGCGCGATCAAGGCGGGCGATATCATCGCAGTGGCGCCGAGTGGGTCCAATTTCGCGCTCCGCGCAATGCCCAAGATCTCGGGCGGCTTCCTGGTCGAAGAGCCTGCGACGGGTCGTATCCTGGCGATGCAGGGCGGGTTCGATGCGCGGGTGCAATCCTTCAATCGCGCGACGCAGGCGATGCGCCAGCCGGGTTCGACGATCAAGCCGATCGTCTATTCCGCCGCGCTGGAAAACGGCATGACGCCTGCGACGATCATCCAGGACGCGCCCTTTTGCGTCTATCAGGGTGCGCGGCTGGGGCAGAAATGCTTCGTCAATTTCGGCGGCGGACAGGGATCGGGGCCGCACACGATGCGCTGGGGGATCGAACAGTCGCGCAATCTGATGACGGTGCGCGCCGCCGCTCAGACCGGCATGCCCCAGGTCGTCGGTCTGATGAAGCGGATGGGGGTCGGCACCTATCCGCCCTATCTGTCGTTCGCGCTCGGCGCGGGGGAGACGACGGTCGAGCGGATGGTCAACGCCTATGCGACGCTCGCCAATCACGGGCGCGCGCACGAGCCCACGGTGATCGATTTCGTTCAGGATCGCCACGGCAAGGTCATCCTGCCCGAGAATTGGCGCGCGTGCGACGGGTGCAACGCCGCCGACTGGAACGGCAAGCCGATGCCGCGCCCCGCCAACCGCGCGCGCCAGGTGCTCGACGCGATGACTGCGTTCCAGATGGTCCACATCACCGAAGGTGTCGTCCAGCGCGGGACCGCGGTCGTGCTGCGCGACCTCGATCGTCCGATGATGGGCAAGACCGGCACCACCAACGGCCCGACCGACGTGTGGTTCATCGGCGGCACCCCGCAGTTCATCGGCGGGCTGTACCTGGGCTACGATACGCCCTCCAACCTCGGCGGCTATGCGCAGGGCGGGCGGATCAGCGCGCCGATCTTCAAGCAATTCGCGCTGAAAGCGTATGAAGGATTGCCCAAGGAACCGTTCCGGGCGTCGTCGGGGATTCGCATGGTCCGGATCGATCGCGGCTCGGGCCGCCCCGTCTATGGCGCGTGGCCGACCGACGATCCCAAGTCGTCCGTCATCTGGGAAGCGTTCAAGCCCGAGAGCGAACCACGCCGCACCGCACGCACCAGCGCACCGGCCGCGACCGCCAAGCCGACGACCGCCGCGCCGACTCAGGCCGCGCGCCCGCGCGACAGCGATTTCTTGCAAAGGGAAGGCGGAATCTACTAGCCGCATTCCGCTACGGTGGAACCGCCGGTTCCCCCGCGATTGTTCGGAGATAATTCATGCGCGCCGAAGCGCAGGCCCATGTCGATACCATCAACGAGGCGCTGGCGCTGCTCCGCCGGTTCCTCGACTGGGACCGCGCGCTCCGCCGCCTCGATGAACTCAACGCGCGCGTCGAGGATCAGGACCTGTGGAACGATCCGAAGGCCGCGCAGGAGGTGATGCGCGAGCGCCGCCGCCTCGACGAGGCGATCAGCGCGACGCGCGCGATCCAGAGCGAGGTCAGCGATACCGTCGAATTGATCGAGATGGCGGAGGCAGAAGGCGATACCGAAATGGAGGCCGACGGCGTCGAGGCGCTGGCCGCGCTCGCCAAGCGCGCCGATCGCGACAAGATCCAGGCATTGCTGGCGGGCGAAGCCGACGGCAACGACACCTATATCGAGGTGAACGCGGGCGCGGGCGGGACCGAGAGCCAGGATTGGGCGGGGATGCTCAGCCGGATGTACACCCGCTGGGCCGAACGACGCGGCATGAAGGTGGAACTGATCGACCAGCACTCGGGCGAACAGGCGGGAATCAAGTCCGCGACGCTGCTGCTCAAGGGCGAGAATGCGTACGGCTATGCCAAGACCGAGAGCGGGGTGCATCGGCTCGTGCGGATCAGCCCGTACGACAGCGCGGCGCGGCGACACACGAGCTTCGCGAGCGTGTGGGTCTATCCGGTCGTCGACGACAATATCGAGGTCGACTATAACGAGAGCGACCTCAGGATCGACACCTATCGCGCATCGGGCGCGGGCGGGCAGCACATCAATACGACCGATTCGGCGGTGCGGATCACGCATATCCCGACCGGGATCGTGGTCCAATGCCAGAACCAGCGATCGCAGCATAAGAACAAGGCCGAGGCGTACAACCAGTTGCGCGCGCGGCTGTACGAGCGCGAACTCCAGATTCGCGAGGCGGCGGCAAGCGCGGAAAATGCGACCAAGACCGATATCGGCTGGGGGCACCAGATCCGCAGCTATGTCCTCCAGCCGTACCAGATGGTGAAGGATCTGCGCACCGGGGTGGTCTCGACCGCGCCGTCCGACGTGCTCGATGGCGATCTCGACGATTTCATGGCGGCGGCGCTGTCGCAGCGGGTGACCGGCGAGACGGTCGAGGTGGAGGACGTCGATTGAGGCATGGGCTGACCCGCGCATCGTTCGTTGGCGTCTGCCTGCTGCTGCTGCTGGCGGCGTGCGACGGATCGAAGCCGCTGATCCCGCACGAGGCCAAACGGCCGGGGCCGTTCCCCGCCGCGGATCGGCCGGTCGCGCGGATCGTATCGCCGCGCTGGTCGAACGAGGAGGCACGCGACCGGCTGAACGAGGCGGGCGAGGTGATGGACAAGGCGGGCATCGCACCCGGGATGACGGTCGCGGATATCGGCGCGGGCGAGGGCTATTACACGATCCGGCTGGCGCAGCGGGTCGGCAAGACCGGGCGGGTGCTCGCCGAGGATATCGTCGCCAGCGTCCGCGACGCGCTGGCCGACCGGGTCGCGCGCCAGCGACTCGACAATGTCAGCGTCCGGCTGGGTGAGCCCGCCGATCCGAAGCTGCCCGCGGCGAGCTTCGACCGGGTGATCATGGTCCACATGTATCACGAGATCGAACAGCCCTATGAATTCCTGTGGCGGCTGCGGCCGTCGTTGAAGCCCGACGGGTTGGTGATCGTCGTCGATGCGAACCGGGCGACGCAGAACCACGGCACCCCGCCCGCACTGTTGAAATGCGAATTCGCGGCGGTGGGGTACCGCCAGGTGTCGACCAGCGACATGCCGTCGGCGGGGGGGTATCTCGCGACGTTCCGCGCGGTGGGGCCGCGGCCCGAACCGACTGCGATCAAACCGTGTCGATTGGCGTAGACGCCGGTTAGATCACGCTCACCCCCACGCCCACGCGGGGGTATCGAACGGTCACAGCAACTTGCGTTCCCTGAACGAGGTGATCGAATCGTGGGTCACGATCAGATGGTCGGCGAGCGGCATCTCGATCAGCCTGAGCGCATCGGCGAGGCGCCGCGTAAAGGCCAGGTCGCGCTCGCTTGGTTCGGGATCGCCGCTGGGGTGGTTGTGCGCGAGCACGACGTAGCGCGCATCGAGCAGCAAGCCGGTCGCGATCAGTGCCCGGACCGGTATCGTGATCGCGCCCGGCGCGCCGACGAAGCGACGTCTGCCGCAAAGCCTCCATTTCGGATCAAGATACAGCACCTCGGCAGTCTCGTTCGGTTCGCCGGCGAGGCCTGCAACGAGCGCGCGAGCGCTTGCAAGGTCGGCAATCGGCGCGTTCACCAAGGGCGCGGGCGGCGTCATTGGCCGCTGTGCCGCCGCGCCGCGCGCGATGCATCGCCAACCGCGTCCGCTTCGGCGGCTTGGCACGTCGCGAGCCCCGCGCTACGCCGCCGCGATGCGCCAATATCTCGACCTGATGGACCGCGTGCTGACCAGCGGCACCAAACAGATGGACCGTACCGGCACCGGCACGCTGTCGGTGTTCGGCGCGCAGCTCCGGTTCGACCTGCAGCAGGGCTTTCCCGTCCTCACTACCAAGAAGCTGCATCTGCGCTCGATCATCATCGAATTGCTGTGGTTCCTGCGCGGCGACACCAACGTCGCGTGGCTGCGGGATCGCAAGGTGAGCATCTGGGACGAATGGGCGGATGAGGCGGGCGACCTTGGCCCCGTCTATGGCAAGCAATGGCGTGATTGGGAGACCGCGGACGGGCGGCACATCGACCAGATCGGCGAGTTGATCGACCAGATCAAGACGAACCCCGCCAGTCGTCGCCAGATCGTGAGCGCGTGGAACCCGGGCGACCTCCATGCGATGGCGCTCGCGCCGTGCCATTGCCTGTTCCAGACGCATGTCGCCGACGGCAAGCTGTCGCTCCAGCTCTACCAGCGCTCGGCGGACATCTTCCTCGGCGTGCCGTTCAATATCGCGAGCTATGCGCTGCTGACGCATCTGCTCGCGCAGCAATGCGGGCTCGCGGTCGGCGACTTCGTGTGGACCGGGGGCGATTGCCACCTTTATGCGAACCATCTCGAGCAGGCGCGGTTGCAGATGACGCGCGATCCGGGGCCCCTGCCACGGCTCGAAATCCTGCGCCAGCCGCCGTCGATCGACGGGTATGAGTTCGACGATTTTACGCTCCACGGGTATGAGGCGCAGCCGCACATCAGGGCCCTGGTCGCGATCTGAGACGAGAGCGAATCGCAATAGGAACCACGGCGGAGCCGCGCGGTTGATGGGCCAACCCAACGGAGTGGCGATCATGGATATTACCCGCATCATCATGGATGAGCACAATCTGCAGCGGCAGTTGTTCGCGCAGATCGATGACATCGACCCGTCCGACACCAAATCGATGTCGGCGATATGGACCAAGCTGAAAAATCTGCTCGATGCGCATGCCGAGGCCGAAGAGCGGTATTTCTATCCGCGGCTGATGGAGATCGGCAAGGGTGGCAACGATGCGCCGTCGGCTGAGGAAGAAACCGAGGACGCGATCGACGACCATAACGACATCCGCGACACCGGCGAGGCGGTCGGCAAGTGCGCGGTCGGATCGAAGCAATGGTTCGACGCGGTCGGCAAGTGCAACAAGGCCAATAGCGATCACATGGCCGAGGAGGAACGCCAGGGCCTGACTGATTTCCGCAAGCAGGCGACGCTGCAGGAGCGCCATGACCTGGGCGTCAAGTTCGCCGCGATCGAGGCGCAGCATCTCGACGGGGTCAAGGTCGTCGACAAGGATGTCGACGCGTATCTCGCGAACCCGCGCGGTTATATGAAGGAACATGCGTCAAGCTGACGCCCCTCGCGTTTCGGCGCGGGCGCGGGCAAGACGGCGCGATGATCACCTTCATCCTCGCGCGCGCCGACAACGGCGTGATCGGTGCCGATGGCGCGTTGCCGTGGCGACTGCCCGCCGATCTCAGGCGATTCAAGGCACTGACGATGGGCAAGCCGATGGTGATGGGGCGCAAGACCTTCGAGAGCTTTCCTGCGCCGCTACCCGCACGGCGGCACATCGTGCTGACCCGCGATGGCGACTGGCAAGCGGCGGGGGCGGAGGTGGTCCACTCGGTGGCCGAAGCGCTGGCGCTGGCGGGGCACGATGTCGCCGTCATCGGCGGCGCGGAGATTTTCGCGCTGTTCCTGGATCGCGCCGATCGGATCGAACTGACCGAGGTCCATGTCGCTCCCGTCGGCGACGCCTTGGTGCCGCCCTTCGTTGCCTGGGAGGAGGTAGCGCGCGAGGATCATGCGGCGGAGGGGGAGCGGCCTGCCTACAGCTTCGTAACGCTCGCCGCGGCCACGTCCCTCGCGTGATCGGCGCGGGGGATTGTCCCGCTGCAAACGGCCCCGTAAGGCCCGCGCCATGCAGCGGCTTGACGGCGGCTCGCCGATCCCGCCGGAGTTTGCCGAGGGGATCGTCGCGCTCGGCAATTTCGACGGGTTTCATCTCGGCCACCAGGCGGTGGTCGGCCGCGCGGTAGCGCG
>JALYTW010000100.1 GCA_030854075.1 Pseudomonadota bacterium | reverse complement strand
TGGGACTGGAACCTCGACGGGCGCGGCCCCGCCGATGCGCTCGCCGCGATCCTGATGCGTGCGGGGCAGCAATGGCATTACCAGCGGCGTCCCGAACTCGATCCGCATGACGAGCTGGCCAAGGCGGCGGGGTATCTCACCGAGCATTTCGGGCGGATCGATCCGCCGCTTGGCACCGTGCTGCGGCTGCGCCACGGAACTGTCGACCTGCCGATGGACGGCGGGCCGGAAGTGTTGCGCGCGGCGTCGTTGTGGGACGAGGCTCCCGACGGACGGCTGGTCGTGAAACACGGCGACAGCTTCATCATGTTCATGGCGTGGAATCGACAGGGACGGGTGTCGTCGCGCTCGATCCAGCCTTATGGCGCGGCGACGACGCGGCCGGATTCGCCGCATTACGCCGATCAAGCGCGACTGTTCGTCAAGCATCAGCTGAAACCGGTATGGTTCTACCCTGCCGATCTGAAACAACATGTCGAGCAAGTTTATCGGCCCTGACCCGGTTGCGGGTTCCAAATCCGCTGCTAGAGTTTGAGAGAATAGCAGAAAAAAACGAGGATGTTCATGACGAAGACGATCGCGCTCGCCAGTGTTGCTTTGCTGGCGCTCGCCGCCCCGCTTGAGGCGCAGACCACCGCCAAGGTTGCCACGTCTGCGACGACCACCACGTTGCCGCAAGGCGCGCCGGTCGCCGCGCTCGTCCGCAACATCGATATTCCCTACCAGCAGTTCACGCTGAAGAACGGCCTGCGGGTCGTCGTCCACACCGATCGCAAGGCACCCGTGGTCGCGGTGTCGGTCTGGTATCATATCGGGTCGAAGGACGAGCCCAAGGGCCGCACCGGCTTCGCGCATCTGTTCGAGCATCTGATGTTCGGCGGGTCGGAGAATAGCGACCAAAGCTGGTTCCAGCCGATGCAGGCGATCGGCGCGACCGGACTGAACGGGACGACCTATTTCGACCGCACCAACTATTTCGAGACCGTGCCGCGTGGCGCGCTCGATACCGCGCTGTTCCTCGAAAGCGATCGGATGGGGCACCTGCTCGGTGCGATCACGCAAGAGAAGCTCGATATCCAGCGCGGCGTCGTCCAGAACGAGAAGCGCGGCAACGACAATCAGCCCGGCGGCCTGGTCAATTACAAGGTCCTCGAAACGCTGTTCCCCGACGGGCATCCGTACCAGCATTCGACGATCGGCTCGATGGCCGACCTCGACAAGGCGAGCCTGGCCGATGTGAAGGGCTGGTTCCGCGAGCATTACGGGCCGAACAACGCGGTGCTGGTGCTGGCGGGCGACATCGACGTTGCCGCCGCGCGCCCGCTGGTCGAGAAATATTTCGGCGATATCCCGATGGGGCCGAAGAACGAGCCGACGATGGCGGCAGTGCCGACGCTGAAGCAACGCATCGACCTGACGTTCAAGGATCAAGTCGCCAACACCACGGTGACGCGGACGTGGGCGATCCCCGGCATGCTCGACCCGGACGCCCCCGCGCTCGACGTGGCGGCGAGCATCATCGGCGGGCTCGACAGTTCGCGGCTGGAGAACACGCTGGTCCGCGGCAGCAAGATGGCGGTCAGCGTTTCGGCGGGGGCGCAATCGTTCGAGCGCGTCGGCCGGTTCGTGATCAGCGCGGTGGTCACCCCCGGGCAGGACCCCAAGGCGGTGGGCGATGCGATCGACGCCGCGGTCGCCGATTTCATCCGCACCGGTCCGACCGAGACCGAACTGCGGCGCGCCAAGACGAGCGACATCGCGCAGACCATCCGCGGGCTCGAGGAAGTCGGCGGGTTCGGCGGCAAGGCGGTCGCGCTCGCGACCGGCGCGGTTTATGCCAACGACCCCGGCTTCGCGAAGAAGCAGTTGGAGGCAGAGGCCGCGCTGACCCCGGCGCAGGTCAAGGCGGCGGCGGCGAAGTGGCTGTCGCGCCCGGTGCTCGCCTATACGCTCGAGCCCGGCGAGCGTGGCAAATACGAGGAAGCGGCCAGCGTCACTGCCACGGCGATCCCGGCAACGCCGCCCGCCAAGGCCGCGGCCAACGCGGCGGGCCCGGCGCTGGCGACACGCGGCGCGATCCCAACGCCCGCGCAGACCGCCGACCTGCAGTTCCCGACGATCGAGCACGCCAAGCTGTCCAACGGCATCGCGGTTGAGTTCGCGCGCCGCGTGGCGGTACCCGTCGTCAACGTCGCGATCGATTTCGACGCGGGCAATGCCGCCGATCCCAAAGCGAAATTGGGGACCCAATCGGTGATGTTGCGGATGCTCGAACAGGGCACATCCCGCTACAGCGCCGAACAGATCGCGCAGGCGCAGGAAAACCTGGGCGCGACCATCAGCACCAACGCGACGATGGATCGCACCAACGTCCGGTTGTCCGCGTTGAAACCCAATCTCGCCTCGTCGCTCGACCTGCTCGCGGATATCGTGCGCAATCCGGCGTTCCGCGCCGCCGATCTGGAACGCGTCCGCGGCCAGGCGCTGGCGAGCATCGCCAGCGAGGCCAAACAGCCGGTGCCGCTCGCGCTGCGCGTGCTGCCGCCGATCCTGTACGGCACGACGAGCCCCTATGGCGTGCCCTTTACCGGTACCGGTAACCCTGCGGCGGTCGCCACCGTCACGGGGGCCGAGCTCGCGGCGTTCAAGGATGCCTGGCTGCGCCCCGACACGGCCAAGATCTTCGTCGTCGGCGATACCAGCCTCGACGAGATCATGCCGCTGCTCGAGAAAAGCTTCGGCTCCTGGCAGGTGAGTGGCACCGCGCCGACCAAGGATTTCTCGGGTGGGCTGCCGCCGTCCAAGGGACGGATCGTCGTGATCGATCGTCCCAACACGCCGCAATCGCTGATCTTCGCGGGCGTGCTGACGCCGTCGCAGGGAACCGACAATCTGGTGCCGCTCGATCAGGCGAACGACGTCTTGGGGGGCAGTTTTCTGTCGCGGCTGAACATGGACCTGCGCGAGACGAAGCATTGGTCATACGGCGTGCAGGGGCTGCTTTATACCGTCGAACATACCGTGCCGTACATGATCTACGCCCCCGTACAGGCGGATCAGACCGGGCCGTCGATCGCGGCGCTGCGCAGCCAGATCGTGAGCTTTGTCGGCGACAAGGGCGTGACGCCTGCCGAGCTCAAACGCACGATCGCGGGATCGATCAACGAACTGCCTGGGCGGTTCGAATCGGGGGCGGCGGTGCTGTCGGCAATGGAAACCAACGACGTCTACAACCGCCCCGACGATTACTATGTCAAGTTGCCCGGCAAGTTGCGCGCGTTGACCGCGGGCGAGCTCGACGCGGCGGCCAAGGCGGCGATCGATCCGGCCAAGATCACCTGGGTCGTGATCGGCGATCACGCCAAGATCAAGCCGCAGCTTGACACGTTGGGGCTCCCGGTCGAGGTGTTGCCCGCCGCCGCGGTGATGGGCGGCAAATGATTTTTCAGCCACTGGAGAAAATGTGATGGCGGACGTCGACGGCACTTGGGACTGCGTGGTCAAATCCCCGCTGGGCGATCAGAAAATGACGCTGACGGTGAAGACTGCGGGCGACAAATGGGCGGGCACGGCGTCGGGCGCGATGGGATCGAGCGATCTGGGCGGAGATGCCGATGGCGAGACGATCAGCTGGAAGCAGCAGATGACCACACCGATGCCGATGACGCTCGATTGCAAGGCTACCGCCGATGGCGACACGATGACCGGGACGGTCGGCGCAGGCGCGTTCGGCAGCTTCCCGCTCAACGGAACGCGGGTCGGCTAAGGCTTCACGCGATGAGATGATCCAACGGCCCGTCGTTCCGTTCCCAGGTGGAGTGGCGGGCCGTACGAGCTACGGCCACCGCAGCGCGCGGCTATCAAACCAGCCCTGGCCAGCCAGGCACGCCCTAGCGGGGACTCGGTTCAGCCCAGTGCCGCCAGCTTTTCTTCCGCCTGGCGATCCAGCTCGGCACGGGATTTCTTCGCGCTCGCGGTCTTGAGCTGCCCGCATGCCGCGTCGATGTCGCGCCCGCGCGGGGTGCGGATCGGGGCGGAGATCCCCGCTTCGAAGATGATGTTCGAAAACGCGCGCACGCGTTCGGGGGTCGAGGTGTCGTAGGGTGCGCCGGGCCAGGGGTTGAAGGGGATCAGGTTCACCTTCGCAGGCAGTTTATACTGCTTGATCAGACGGACGAGTTCGCGCGCTTCGGCATCGCTGTCGTTCTTGTCGCGCAGCATGACATATTCGAACGTGATCCGCCGGGCGTTGTTCGCCCCGGGATAGTCCGCGCATGCCTGGAGTAATTCCTCGATCCCGTATTTGCGGTTGAGCGGCACGATCTCGTCACGCACATCCTTGGTCACCGCGTGGAGCGACACCGCGAGGTTGACCCCGATCTCCTGCCCAGCGCGCGCCATCATCGGCACGACGCCCGATGTGCTGAGCGTGATTCGGCGGCGCGACAGGCCGATCCCGTCGCCGTCCATCACGATCTTCAGCGCATCGCGGACATTGTCGAAATTATAGAGCGGCTCGCCCATCCCCATCATCACGATGTTGCTGAGCATCCGCCCGTCGGGCTGGGACGGCCATTCGCCGAGCGCATCGCGCGCCAGCATGACCTGGCCGACGATCTCCGCAGGCGTCAGGTTGCGGACGAGCCGCATCGTGCCGGTGTGGCAGAACCGGCAATTCAGCGTGCAGCCGATCTGGCTCGACACGCACAGCGTCCCCCGATCGGCATCAGGGATAAATACCATTTCGTACTCTTGCGCGTCGTCGGTGCGAAGCAGCCATTTGCGGGTCCCGTCGGTCGACGCCTGCGCCTCGACCACCGCGGGGCGGCTGATGACGAAGCGCTGTTCGAGCCAGGGCTGCATCGTCTTCGAAATGTCGGTCATCAGCGAAAAATCGGTGACGCCGCGATGGTAAATCCAGTGGAACAGCTGTTTTGCACGCAGCTTCGCCTGCTTCGCGTCGAGCTGCGAGGTTTCGAGTGCCATCCTGAGGTCGAGCTTCGACAGCCC
>JALYTW010000043.1 GCA_030854075.1 Pseudomonadota bacterium | reverse complement strand
TCGGGGAGGGGGACCGCTCGCAAAGCGAGTGGTGGAGGGGCCGACGGCAAAGCCGGCGGGCTGACGCCCGCCGCCCCTCCACCGTCCTTCGGACGGTCCCCCTCCCCGAGCGAGCTCGGGGAGGATCTAGATATCGCGCCGCTCGACGACCTCACCGGGTTCGACGCGCTCGTCGTGTCGCCGGGGGTGCCGCTCAACACCCACCCGCTCGCCGCGACGGCGCGTGCGGCGGGGGTGCCGATCATCGGGGACATCGAGTTGTTCGCGCAGGTGCGGGGCGAATTGCCGCCGCACAAGGTCGTCGGGATCACCGGGACCAACGGCAAGTCGACGACGACCGCGCTGATCCACCATATTCTCCTGACCGCGGGTGTGCCGACGCTGATGGGGGGCAACATCGGCCTTCCGATTCTGGCGCAGGACCCGTTGCCGGACGGTGGGGTCTATGTCTTGGAACTGTCGAGCTATCAGATCGACTTGACCCAAACTCTCGACTGCGAAGTTGCGGTACTGCTCAACATCACGCCGGATCACCTCGATCGGTACGACGGGTTCGATGCCTATGCGGCGGCAAAGGCGCGGTTGTTCGCGATGCAGTCGCCCCACCACGAGGCGGTGATCGGGATCGGCGACGCGGCCTCCGCGGCGATCGCGCGATCGCTGTCGAGCCGCGGCGAGCATCTGACCAAGATCGCGCCGGGGGTATGCTTGTTCCAAGGCAAATGGCCGTCGCTCCAGGGGCCGCATAATGCGCAGAACGCGCTTGCCGCGATCGCAACGTGCACGGCGCTCGGCGTCGGCGAGGCTGAGATCGACCGCGGGCTCGAGACGTTTGGCGGATTGCCCCACCGGATGGAGCGGGTGGGAAGTCATGCGGGGGTAGGCTATGTCGACGACAGCAAGGCGACCAATGCGGAAAGCGCCGCGCCGGCCTTGGCAGCGTTCGACCGGGTTCACTGGATTCTGGGCGGGCGTGCCAAGAGCGACGATCTCGACGCATGCGTGCCGTATTTCGGGTCGGTCGCGCGCGCCTATACGATCGGCGAGGCGGGACCGCGCTTCGCGGGGATCCTGCGATCAGTCATGCCGGTTGATGAATGCGGCACGCTCGAGGCCGCGGTCGGTGCCGCCGCCGCCGCCGCCCGACCCGGGGAGACGGTGTTGTTGTCGCCCGCCTGTGCTAGCTTCGACCAGTTCCGCGATTACGAGGAGCGCGGCGACGCGTTCCGGCGGGCAGTGGAGGCGCTATCGTGACCGATGTCCGCGCAGAAGGGCTGATGGCCAAAGTGAAGCAGCGCGGCGGGCGCGGTGATCGCTCGCCGCTCGGCACCTGGTTTTGGGATATCGACCGGATGCTGTTGTTGCTGACGCTGTTCCTGATCGCGATCGGGCTGGTCGCGGTCGCAGCGGCGAGTCCGGCGACCGCGGTCCGCTATTCGGGCGAGCATCACAAGTTGACCCCGCTCTATTATTTCTGGCGCCAGCTGATGTGGGTCGGCGTGTCGCTGCCGGTGCTGTTCGGGGTGTCGATGATGCCGGTCTCGATGGCGCGACGGATGGCGCTGACGGGGGCTGCGGTCCTGATCATACTGCTCGCGGCGACGCCATTCGTGGGGGTCAGCGTCAACGGCGCGCGACGGTGGATCGGCTATGGCTTTGCGCAATTCCAACCGTCCGAATTCCTCAAACCTTTCTTCATCGTGTCGACCGCGTGGTTGCTTTCGCTCAAGGCGAAGGATCCCGAGTTACCGACCGTCGTGATCACCGGCGCACTCACCGCCGCGATCGCAGGATTGCTGATGCTCCAGCCCGATTTCGGCCAGACGGTGATTTTCTGCGCTGTGTGGCTGGCGCTGTTGATGATCGCGGGGACCCCCGCCAAGGTGCTCGGTACGATCATCGCGATGGTGCCGGTCGGGCTGGTCGCGGCGTATCTGTTCTACGGCACCGCGCGCAACCGGATCGACGCGTTCCTGTTCCCCGGCGTCGAGGGCGAGGGCGCGGCGGATCATTTCCAGGTCAACGCCGCG
>JALYTW010000058.1 GCA_030854075.1 Pseudomonadota bacterium | reverse complement strand
GCTGATACACCAGCGCGGTCGTAATCTCGCGCTTGCCCGATGGCATCGGTTCCTCGACCGCGATCGAGATCGCGAAATGCGGGATGCCGTGGAGGAAATTCGACGTCCCATCCAGCGGATCGACGATAAAGCGCGGCTTAGTGGGATCGCCTGCCACCTCTCCGCGCTCTTCCATCAGGAAGCCCCAGTCGGGTCGCGCGTGGGAAAGCTCCTCGTAGATGGTTTGTTCGGCACGCTGGTCCGCCATCGTCACGAAATCGGCAGGGCCTTTGCGGCTTACCTGCAGTTGCTGAACCTCGTTGAAATCGCGACGCAGCCGCGGCGCCGCCTTGCGCGCGGCGCGTTCGATGACCGTCATGAGGCCGGAATGGCTGGGCAAAGTTAAAGTCCGTTCGTTCGAGCGAAGTCGAGAAACCGCAATCGCGCGGACCGTCAACGTGTCTCGACTTCGCTCGACACGAACGGTGGTGACCAGCGCGGCGCTTTAATCCGCGCGCTTCACATAAGTCTGCTCATAGACATCGACAACGATCCGCGTTCCCGCGCCGACATGCGGCGGCACCATGATGCGCACGCCATTGTCGAGCACCGCCGGCTTGTAGCTCGACGAGGCGGTCTGCCCCTTCACCACCGCGTCCGCCTCGACAATCATCGCCTCGATCGTGCTCGGCAACTGCACCGAGATCGGTTTTTCATCGTACAATTCCATGACGACGTCCATGCCGTCCTGCAGGAACGCGGCGGCGTCGCCGAGAATGTCGGCATCGAGCGTAATCTGCTCGTAATTGACCTTGTCCATGAAGGTCAGCGTGTCGCCATCGCGGAACAGGAACTGGAAATCGACGGTGTCGAGCCGCACCTTCTCCACGCTCTCGGCAGAGCGAAACCGGATGTTGTTCTTGCGCCCGTCGATCAGGTTCTTCAGTTCGACCTGCATATACGCACCGCCCTTGCCCGGCTGGGTATGCTGCGTTTTCACCGCGCGCCAGATGCCGCCTTCATACTCAAGGATGTTGCCGGGACGAATCTCGACCGCGTTGATCTTCATGGGATACCTGCTGGAAAGAGCGAGTGGCGCACGACGGAGCGCGCCCGATGTGCCGCGCTTTAGCCCCCCGCCCCGCCAGCGGCAAGCATCGGGTAGGGATCGACGTCCTCGCCCTGGTACCAGCGTTCACCGGCTTGCATCCGTTGCATGCCGAAATGAAGGTGATAATTGCCCACCCCCGCATCGCCGGTATCGCCGACATAGCCTAGCGGGGTGCCCGCCACGACGGCCCTTCCCTCGACCACGCCCGGTGCATAGCCCGCCAGATGCGCGTAATAATAGATCCACCGTCGGTCGCGCGAACGCAGATACACCGTCGTCCCGCCCAGCTTGCTGTCGAACAGCTTTTCGATTCGCCCCGGCGCAACCGCGACCACCGTGGTACCGGCAGGAGCGATGATGTCGGTCCCGTGATGAGAGCGCATCCCGTCGCCGCGCGGGTCGCCCCAATTGTCGCGGATCGCGCCACGCGGATAGTTTTGCACGGGAACGGCGAGGTACCCCGGTGCCGACGATTGGGCCACGCTCGCCGGTTTGGACGTTGACGCGCGCGGTTGGCCGGATTGCCTGCCACCGAAAGTCGTCATCGAGAGGAACCCGGCGACCGTCAGCACGATCACCCCGAGAATCGCCCAGCCCAACCGCGTCATGGGGTCACGCCTGGAAAACCGCCTTAATTCCTGGATGGATCATCATCGCGACCCGCGCGGCATCCCAATTGGTCAGCCGGATACAACCATGGCTCTCGGCGCGCCCGATCGTCTCGGGGCTCGGCGTCCCGTGTATGCCATAATGCTCCTTGGACAGATCCATCCACACCACCCCGACCGGACCGTTCGGTCCCGGCGGCAGCATTGCGCCCTTGGCGGTTTTGCTCGCGTCCCAGAACAGCGCGGGATTGTACCGGAATTTCGGGTTATAGTCGTTGCCGTTGATTTTCCACGTGCCCAGCGGCAGCGGATCGTGGCTCGACCCCATCGTCGCGGAAAATTGCGCGATCAGCTTGTCGTTCGCGTCCATCACCCGAAGCACGCCGTCGGATTTGTCGACCACGATATGGTCCGCCTTCGGCTGATTTGAATCGACGTTGAGAGTCGTCAGCGTCTGCTTCCACTGCGGATCGAGCGACGCATCATAATTCTGCGCCTTCGGCAGCGCGTTCGGCACCACGATCTTGCTCCCGGGCGCCAATCGTGTCGTGGGGCTGTTTAGCTCCAGCAACACCGCCGGGGTGGTATGGAACATCTCACCTAGTTTCTCCATCGGGCTTTTGTATCCCAATGTCTCGAGCTTGGCCTGTTCCTGCGGATCTTTTGGGAACGGATTGGTGTAGGGACCTGCGAGCATCTCCTGTGTGAGCGTCACCTCCGCCTCGGGCCGGAACGCGCGATAGGGATACAGCGCCTGAAGCGTCCGGATATCGGGCTTGCCCGTGATCGGCAGCCCCTTGGCTTCCTGAAAGCCCTTGAGCGCTGCGACCAACGATTGACCCTGCCGCCCGTCTAGGACCCCCGGCCCGAACCCGAGTTGGTCCAGAATCACCTGCACATGGAGCGTATTGCGATCGAGCGCGTCGGATGCCGCCGTCCCCGAAGGTTTGGGTGACTGAGCCGGTGCGGTGGTCACCGGCAATGTCATCGCCAGCACGGCTAGCATAACTGATGTTCGCATGTGTTCTGATCCTCTAACTGATACGCGCGAAGGAGAACGGTCGGACGTGCCGTTGGGTCCCTCGCGCAAATGATCGTGGCCCCACCGGGCTCGTCGGGGACACGAAAAAGGGCGCCGAACCCCCGGCGCCCTTTCGTACTCTTAACGGGCGCGATCAGGCGGCGTCGTCGGCGGCCTTTTTCTTTTCGGCATAGACGCGGATCGGTTCCTTGCGGCCTTCGATCACGTCCTTGTCGATCATCACCTCGTCGACCCCGTCCATCCCCGGCAGGTCGAACATCGTATCGAGCAAGATGCTCTCGAGGATCGACCGCAGCCCGCGGGCACCGGTCTTGCGCTCGATCGCCTTCTTCGCGACCTGAACGAGCGCGTCGTCGGTAAAGCCGAGATCGACGTCCTCCATCTCGAACAGCTTCTGATACTGTTTGACCAGCGCGTTCTTTGGCTCGCTGAGAATCTTCACGAGCGCATCGATATCGAGATCCTCGAGCGTCGCGATCACCGGCAAACGACCGACAAATTCGGGAATCAAGCCGAATTTGAGCAAATCCTCAGGCTCGGTTTGACGGAGCATCTCGCCGGTCCGGCGCTCCTCGGGCGCGGCGACATACGCACCGAATCCGATGGACTTGCCCTGCAGGCGATCGCCGATGATCTTTTCCAAGCCGTTGAATGCACCGCCGCAGATGAACAGGATGTTGGTCGTGTCGACCTGCAGGAATTCCTGCTGAGGGTGTTTGCGCCCGCCCTGCGGGGGCACACTGGCGGTGGTACCTTCCATCAGCTTCAGCAGCGCCTGCTGCACCCCCTCGCCCGACACATCGCGGGTGATCGACGGGTTTTCGGCCTTGCGGCTGATCTTGTCGATCTCGTCGATATAGACGATCCCGCGCTGCGCCCGCTCGACGTTGTAATCGGATGCCTGGAGCAGCTTGAGAATGATGTTCTCGACGTCCTCGCCGACGTAACCGGCCTCGGTCAGGGTCGTCGCGTCCGCCATCGTGAACGGTACGTCGAGGATCCGTGCCAGCGTCTGCGCAAGCAGCGTCTTGCCGCAACCGGTCGGCCCGACCAACAGGATGTTCGACTTGGCGAGCTCGACATCGGCACCCTTGGCACCGTGATTGAGCCGCTTGTAATGATTGTGCACCGCAACCGACAGGACGCGCTTCGCACGCACCTGACCGATGACGTAATCGTCGAGGACGTCGCAGATTTCCTGCGGAGTCGGCACGCCGCCGTCCTTTTTGCTCACCAGCGCGGACTTGGTTTCCTCGCGGATGATATCGTTGCACAACTCGACGCACTCATCGCAGATGAAGACGGTCGGGCCCGCGATCAGCTTGCGCACCTCATGCTGCGATTTGCCGCAAAACGAGCAATAGAGGGTGCTCTTTGAGTCGCCACCGCTCAGTTTCGTCATTCAATCCATCCTTCGCGCGGAGGGGACCTCCGCTTCTGGCCGAACATGGTAGCCCGGTCGTTACGCAAACTACAATCGACAAACGTCATTAATGCCATCGGCTCGGCGTACGCCGTTGGCGCCTCGCGGCGGTCAGGCAGGCTTGCCGGTATCCTCGGTCGGCGCCGGCCGCTTGTCGAACACCTCGTCGATCAGCCCGAAATCCTTGGCCTCTGTGGCCGAGAGAAATTTGTCGCGGTCCATCGCGAGTTCGATCGTCTCGAGCGGCTGACCCGTATATTGCGCATAAAGCTCGTTCAGCCGATGCCGAATGCGCAGGATTTCCTTCGCCTGGATTTCGATGTCGGTGGCCATGCCCTGCGCCCCGCCCGACGGCTGGTGGATCATGATCCGCGAATTGGTCATCGCGACGCGCATCCCCGGCTCGCCCGCCGCCAGCAGGAAGCTGCCCATCGACGCCGCTTGCCCCAGGCACACCGTGCCGACGCGCGGACGGATATACTGCATCGTATCGTGGATCGCCATGCCCGCCGTCACCACCCCGCCCGGCGAGTTGATGTACATGAAGATGTCCTTCTTCGGATTCTCGGATTCGAGGAAGAGCAACTGCGCGGTGATCAGGCTTGCCATTCCATCTTCGACGCCGCCGGTCACGAACACGATCCGTTCGCGCAACAGCCGGCTAAAAATGTCGAACGAGCGCTCGCCGCGATTCGACTGTTCGATGACGATCGGCACCAGCCCCGCCCCAGGCTGCATCGAGGTCTGCTGCAAGCCGATACCAGCGGCGGCTAGCGGACTCGCGAAATCGCCGGTCTCGAACGGATTCTGCATGGGGATGAAACTCTCTTATGCCCTTGGAGTCGCCAACATCGGCGCTACCCGAAACGAGTTCAAGTCCCCGCCTCCCAGTCCGCCACCGCCGGGCTCCGCGACGGCGCCGAGTGGTTCAGATACGCCAGCCGCCGCACTTCGCGCCGCCCGCGGACCACGGTGTCGAGGATCAACCCCGCAAACCAGCAAAGCGCGGCGATGATCATCAGTCCCATCGCCAGAATCGCGGTCGGCAGTCGCGGCACGAGGTGCGTGTGCATGTATGTAACCGCCAGCGGCACCGCGAGCACGCATGCGACGACGACGAACAACGCGCCGATCGCGCCAAAAAACAGCAACGGCCGCTCGATCCGATAAAGCGTCATGATGGTCCGCAAAATCCGCCAGCCGTCGCCATAGGTACTCAGCTTCGATGCCGACCCTTCCGGCCGCGCGAAATACGGCGTCTCGACCTCCGCACATGGCATCTTGAGTTCGAGCGCATGCACCGAAATCTCGGTTTCGATCTCGAACCCGGCGGAGAGCGAGGGAAAGCTCTTCACGAACCGGCGGGAAAACACCCGATACCCCGACAGGATATCGGTGAAGCTGCGTCCGAACAATCGCGCGAGCATCCCGGTCAGCAGCGCGTTGCCGAACCGGTGCCCGCGACGGTAGCTTTCCTGGACCTGGCTGATGCGGCTACCCACGATCATGTCGAGCTGCTCGTCGATCAACTGCGCCACGAGGCGGGGCGCGGAGGCGGCGTCATAGGTCGCATCGCCATCGGCCATGATATAGATATCGGCGTCGACATCGGCGAACATCCGCCGCACGACCGCGCCCTTCCCCTGGATCCGCTCGCGCCGCACGATCGCGCCAGCGGCTCGCGCGACCTCGACCGTGCGGTCGGTCGAATTATTGTCGTACACATAAATAGCGGCGCCCGGCAACGCGGCGCGGAACCCCGCCACCGTCTGCGCGATCGCCGCCTCCTCGTTATAGCTGGGCAGCAGGACGGCGATCGTCGGTTCGGTCATGGTACGGCCCCACCCCCCATTGTTCTCCCGCGAAAGCGGGAGTCCTGCTGGGTCCCCGCGTCCGCGAGGACACAATGTTGCTACCGATCAGCCCCCGCTTTTGGGAGCCTTCTTCGCGGCAGGCTTCTTGGCGGGCGCCTTCTTGGCGGGCGCCTTCTTGGGCTTCTCGCCAGCGCCTTCGGCCTGCTCCGCCGCCACGGGCGAGGATTCGGTCACCGCGGTCTCGGCTTCGACCGGCGCACCCTTCTTGGCGGCGGGCTTCTTGGCCGCAGGCTTGGCAGCCGCCGGTGCCTTCTCGCCCGCGGTCCCGGCGTTCGCGCCCTTGGCCGCTGGCTTCTTCTCCGCGGCCGCCGCTTCATCCCCGTCGGTGGGTTCGGCGGCAGCCTGCTTGGCCGGGGCCTTCTTCGCGGCGGCCTTCTTCTTGGGCTTATGATTCTCGTGATCGTGGCTGTGCGTGCCGGTCGAGAATCCCTCTTCGCTCTCGATCGCGGCTTCCAGTTCCTCGCGGGTCGCCTCGCGGTCGGTGACGTCGGCCTTCTCGAACAGGAAATCTACCACCTTGTCCTCGTACAACGGCGCGCGCAGCTGCGCGGCGGCCATCGGGTCCTGCTGAACATACTGGACGAAGCGCTGGCGCTCCTCGGGACCGTATTGCTGCGCGGCCTGTGCGATCAGCCGCTGCATCTCCTGCTGGCTGACCTCGACGCCGTTCGCCTGGCCGATCTCGGACAGCAACAGCCCCAAACGGACGCGCCGTTCGGCGATCTTGCGGTAATCGTCGCGCTCGGCTTCCATTTCCTTGAGCGCCGCGTCGGGGTCGTCCTCATGGGTCGCTTCATGCTCGAGCTGCTGCCAGATCTGCGCGAATTCGGCTTCGACCATCGACGGCGGCACTTCGAAATCATGCCCCTCCGCCAGCTGGTCGAGCAGCTTGCGCTTCATGTGCGTGCGGGTGAGCCCGTTATGCTCCTGCTCGATCTGGCCCTTCAACAGCCCGGTCAGCTGCTCCAGGCTCTCGAGACCCAGGTTCTTGGCGAGGTCTTCGTTGATCTCGCTCGTGCCCGCGGTCTGGACCGACTTGACGATGATATCGAACGTCGCGGGCTGCCCGGCGAGGTTCGCCGCGCCATAATCCGCGGGGAAGGTCACGTTGAGCACCTTGTCCTCGCCGGTCTTCACGCCGACCAGCTGGTCCTCGAACCCCGGGATCAACCGACCCGATCCCAGCTCCACGCCCATGTCCTCACCGGTGCCGCCCTCGAACACGACGCCGTCGGCGGTCTTACCGATGAAATCGACCGTGACGAGGTCACCCATCTTCGCCTTGTACGTCGCCTTGGTGTCGTTCCAGCTCTTCTGCTGGTCGGCGAATTTCTGAAGCTGCTCGGTCACTGCCTCGTCCGCGACCGGCACGGTCAGCCGCTCGAGCTTGATCGACTCGATCGATGGTGCCGGGATCGTGGGGAGCACTTCAAGCTCGACCTTGACCTCGGCATCCTTGCCCGGCGCATAGCCGTCGTTCAGTTCCACCGAAGGCTGCATCGCGGGACGCAACTGCTTGTCGGCCATCAGTCCCTGCACGCCGTCCTGGATCGCCGAATTCAGCGCGTCCTGCGCCAGCGCCTCGCCATGCATCTTGCGGACGAGGTTCGCGGGCACTTTACCGGGGCGAAACCCGGGCATCCGGATCTGGGGGGCAACGCGCTTGACCTCGGCGTCGACCTTCTTGTCGATGTCCTTGGCGGTGATGGTCAGCGTGTAGGCGCGCTTGAGCCCCTCGTTCAACGTCTCGACAGTCTGCATTTCAGGCCTTTTTGGTCTGGAGAAAATCTGTTGGCGTCAGCCCCGCCACTGGCGGCGGGACTGGTGCGGGCGAAGGGACTCGAACCCCCACATCTTGCGATGGCAGGACCTAAACCTGCTGCGTCTACCAGTTCCGCCACGCCCGCATCGAGGACACCGCCGGTGGGGCTCCGACAAAACTGAATTCCGTCGATGTCCCGTTGGCGCGCGTCTATACCAGCCGGGCGCATTGGAGCAAGCCGTGAGGCAACTCCAGCGAAAACCGCGCGTTGAGCCAGGACAAGGAGAAATGTCAGTGGCAACCCAGCCCCCGCCCGAAACCCCGGTCCAGCCGACCCAGCCCGTTCAACCCACCGCACCACCCCCGGAATTCAATCCGCCAGCGCCCGATTTCGACCAGCCATCTCCGGGCACTCCCGCGGGCGATCCCGGTATCCAGCAACCCGCCGAAATCTGAAAGATCCCCATGACCGACACCAATCACGCAGGGACCGACCCCACGACACTACCAACCGACCGTGACGAGGACGAGCGCAGCGATCTGGAACAGAAGGTCGCCTCGCGCTCCGACGCGGTCGAGCGCGGCGAAGGCGGCCCCGAGCCCGTCACGATGACAGATCCCGGCATGCCCGATGGCGTCGGCGGGACCGGCGGCGTCACTAAAAACCAGGGAGATGACGCGCAGTAAGTAGCTCATCGTCTCCAAGCATGCGTCACCCCGGCTGGTCCGGGATGACGACCTAGCGCAGCAACCGCCGCGCCGAGATCACGGTGACGGCCTCTTCGGGTACTTCTCCTTTGAACGACCCGCGCTGCGTCTTGGTCGGCGACACCGGCGCATCGAAAATCTTGAGCACCGTGTCCATTCCCTCGACGACATGCGCGAACGCCGCGTAGCCGAGGTTATCCCCCGGCTTGGCGGGATCGGCATCCAGATAACTTTGATCACCCAGGCTGATCGTAAAATCGCCGCGCGCGGTGCCCGGCTCGAACCGCGTCACCGACAGGGTGCCGTCGGTATGCGACAGGCCGGTCAGCGTCGTCGGTTCATGCTTGATCGGCGGCAGCACCCGCTTGGGATCGTTGTCGACCCCGAACTGGACGAAGCCGAACCGATCGCCGACCTTGACGGTGCGATAGAATTTCACCCCGTCGAGCCGCTTCTCGTCGACATATTTCAAGAAATTCGCCGCGGTGATCGGCGCCTTCACCACCTCGACCGCAACGGTGAAATCGCCCGCGCTGGTGTGGATCGCGACCCGCGGCAGCGACGGATCGACGGGCGCGCGCGCGTCCTGCGCCGCGGCGGGCACCGCGATGAGCATCAGCAGCATCGCGGCGAGCCATGTCATGCGCCGAGCGCCTTCTTGAGCAATGCGTTGACCACCGCGGGGTTGGCCTTGCCCCCCATCGCCTTCATCGTCTGCCCGACGAAGAAACCGAACAACGCCTCCTTGCCACCACGATATTGTTCGAGCTGGTTCGGGTTCTTGGCCATCACCTCGGCGATCACCGCCTCGATCGCCCCGGTATCGCTGGTCTGTTTCAGCCCACGATCCTCGACGATTTTGGCGGGCGACTCACCGGTCTCGAGCATCACCTCAAACACCTGCTTGGCGAGGCTGCCCGACAGCGTCCCGTCGGCGACCAGCGCGAGCAGTTCGGCGGCCTGCACGGGGCCGACCGGCGAATCGGCAATGTCGCGCCCCGTCCGGTTCAGCGCGCCGAACAGTTCGGACGTCGTCCAGTTCGCCGCCGCGACCGGGGGTGCGCCCGCGTCGAGCAGCGTGTCGAACCAGCGCGCCGCCTCGACCTCCGCGGTCAGTACCCCCGCCTGATACGGCGCAATGCCGAGCGATTCGAAGCGATGCCGCTTGGCGTCGGGGAGTTCGGGCAGCGACGCCCGGCATTCCGCGAGAAAGGCGTCGTCGAGTTCGAGCGGCAACAGATCGGGATCGGGGAAGTAGCGGTAATCATGCGCGTCCTCCTTCGACCGCATCGATCGCGTCTCGTTGCGATCGGGATCGTAGAGGCGGGTTTCCTGGACGATCCGGCCGCCGCTCTCGATCACCTCGACCTGGCGCCTGGCTTCCTGTTCGATCACCGCCATCACGAAGCGGACCGAATTGACGTTCTTGGTCTCGGTCCGCGTGCCGAGTTCGTCACCGGGCTTGCGCACGCTGACGTTGACGTCGGCGCGCATCGAGCCCTCTTCCATATTGCCGTCGCACGACCCGACATAGCGCAGGATCGCCCGCAGCTTCCGGACGTAAGCCCCTGCTTCCGCAGGCGATCGCATGTCGGGATGGCTGACGATCTCCATCAGCGCCACCCCCGACCGGTTGAGGTCGACATAGCTGCGCGTCGGATGCTGATCGTGCATCAGCTTGCCCGCATCCTGCTCGACATGGATCCGCTCGACCCCGATCACCTTCGTCGCGCCCTCGGGATCCTTCTCGTCGAGACTGACCTCGATCGATCCTTCGCCGACCAGCGGATGATAGAGCTGGCTGATCTGATAGCCCTGCGGCAGATCGGCGTAGAAATAATTCTTGCGGTCGAACCGCGACCATGTGTTGATCTGGGCGTCGATCGCCATTCCGGTGCGCACCGCCTGGCGGATGCATTCGCGGTTGGGCACCGGCAGCATGCCGGGCATCGCCGCATCGACCAGACTGACCTGCGTGTTGGGCTCCGCGCCGAACGTCGTCGACGCGCCCGAAAACAGCTTGGCGTTGGAGGTAACCTGCGCGTGGACCTCGAGGCCGATCACGACCTCCCATTCGCCGGTGTCGCCCTGGATACGATAGTCAGTCATTATTGAGTTCCAGCAGATGGTCAGCCAGCGCTGTCAGTTCACGGCGTAACAGTTGGTCGAAGTGGGAAATGCCGATCACTTCAATTTCATCGAGTAACATTACCGTAGAATCACGGTACTCTGGGAAAAAACGGAGTCCTCGCACACAGGCGATGATAACCGGGGCAAGGTTCTTTTCGCGCGCGATCTCGTCCATCAGCCGGTGAACCAAGTTGATGTACGCGGTTAGCCGAACCGTCGGGTCGACGTGACGCTCCCCGACCTCATTGGACTCTTTCACCACCATGCCTCCGGACGCGCGACGAACCCGGCGCGCTCTTCGATCGCCAGCCCCGCGTTCAGCACGCCCTGTTCGTCGAACGGCCGACCGATGAGATGCAGTCCCAGCGGCAACCCATGCTTGTCGAGGCCACCCGGCACGCTCATCGCGGGTAATCCAGCGAGGCTCGACGGCACCGTGAAGACGTCGTTCATGTACATCGCGAGCGGATCATCGCTCTTTTCGCCTAGCGCGAACGCGGCAGACGGTGCGGTCGGCGTCAGGATCACGTCGCATTGGTCGAACGCGCGTTCGAAATCGCGCGCGATCAGCGTCCGAATCTTCGACGCTTGCGTGAAATACGCGTCGTAAAACCCTGCAGACAAAACATAAGTGCCGATCATGATCCGCCGCTTGACCTCGGCACCGAAGCCATCGGCGCGGGTCGCGGCATACATGTCCTGCAATCCCGCTCCCTCGGGCAGGTCGCGCAGGCCGTAACGGACGCCGTCGTACCGCGCGAGGTTCGACGAGGCTTCGGCGGGCGCGATGATATAATAGGCGGGCAGCGCATATTTGGTGTGCGGCAACGATACGTCGACGATCTCGGCGCCCGCATCGCGTAGCCAGTCGATCCCGCGCTGCCACAGCGCATCGATCTCCTCGGGGGTGCCATCGATCCGATATTCCTTGGGAATACCGACCCGCAGGCCATTGAGATTGCTCGACAGGCTATGTTCCCACTTCGGGACGTCGAGCTTCAGCGAGGTTGCATCCTTCGCATCGAACCCCGCCATCGCCTCGAGCATGATCGCGCAATCGCGGACGTCGCGCGCCATCGGCCCCGCCTGGTCGAGGCTGGAGGCGAACGCGATCGTCCCCCAGCGCGAACAGCGGCCATAGGTCGGCTTGATACCGCTGATCCCGGTGAACGCGGCCGGCTGGCGGATCGAGCCGCCGGTGTCGGTGCCGGTCGCGCCCGGACACAGCCGCGCGGACACGGCGGCGGCGCTGCCCCCCGACGACCCGCCCGGCGCGAGGTCCGCATTGCTGCCGCCGCTGCGCCGCCATGGCGAGATGACGTTGCCGAATGCACTGGTCTCGTTCGACGATCCCATCGCGAACTGGTCCATGTTGAGCTTGCCGAGCATCCCCGCGCCCGCGTCCCACAGATTTTGGCTGACCGTGCTGTCGTACGTCGGGGTGAAGCCCGCGAGGATATTGCTCCCCGCGGTGGTCGGCACGCCCGCGGTGCAGAACAGGTCTTTCATCCCGATCGGCACGCCCGCCAGCGGCTTCAGCACCTCGCCCCCCGCGCGCGCCGCGTCGGCGTTCTTGGCCGCGGCGAGCGCGTGATCCGGGGTCTCGACCAGAAACGCATTGAGCGCCTTGGCGCGCGCGACCTTGACGACGAACGCGTCAGCCACTTCGACCGCGGAAAAGCTTCCCGCTCGCACGCCGTCGCGGATCGCGGCGATGCCGAGGTCAGTCAGGTCGGTCATCGCGCTGTCACCTTCGGTTCCCCCGCGCAGGCGGGGGTCCAGCGACCCGCGAGCAACGCTTCTTGTTTCTGGATCCCCGCCGACGCGGGGATGATCGAGTGACGATCGACGCTCATCATTCAATCACCTTGGGCACGGTAAAGAACCCATGCTCGCCCTGCGGCGCGTTGGCCATGAGTTGGTCGCGCCTGCCGCCGCCGGTCAGCGGGTCGGCGTCGACCACGTCGTCGCGGAGCCGCAGCGTATTCGCGATCACCGCGGTCATCGGCTCGACCCCGCTGGTGTCGACCTCGCCCAGTTGCTCGATCCAGCCCAATATATTGTCGAGTTCGGGCGCGATCCGCGCGGCGTCCTCATCGGTGATCGCGATCCGGGCCAAGCTCGCGATCTTCTTTACGGTGGTGGTGTCTACGGACATGGCGGAGCGGCTAGCACCGCGCGCTCCGCCCGCGCAACGGCTTTGGTGCCACCATGCCGCACGATTGCATTCGCTGCAGCCGTGCGGCACGGGCAGCGCGCCTACCGGTGCAGGCCCCCTGACGCGACGAAGGATGATCGAGTGGCGCGCAAATTCCTCTATGTCATGGCGGCGCTTGTCGTGCTCGCGATCGCCGCGATGTTCGCCTATCGGATCTGGGGCGTCGACATGATGCGGATCGCGATGACCCCGGGCGAGGCGTTCCAGGCGCAGCCGTCGCTCGCGAGCAAGGCGTACGACGACCCCAAGATGTGGCTCGCACGCCCCGATCTGGCGACCGATCCGGCGCGATGGACCCCGGCGGGCTATCATCCCGGCCACCGCGGAAAGGGTGCCGCGATCTTCTTCATCCACCCGACCTCCTACCTCAACCGCGCGCACTGGAACGCGCCGCTCGACGATATCGAGGCGAACGATCGCGCCGCCTTGTTCCTCCGCGCGCAGGCGAGCGCGTTCAACGCGTCGGGCGATATCTGGGCGCCGCGCTATCGCCAGGCGACGTTCGGCGCGTTCCTGACCAGCGCGGCCGACGCCGACCGGGCGCTCGCGCTGGCGTATCGCGACGTCGCCGCCGCGTTCGACGCCTTCCTGCGCCAGGTCGGCCCGACGCGCCCGATCATCCTCGCCGGGCATAGCCAGGGCAGCATCCACCTGATCCGCCTGCTCCGCGACCGGATCGCGACCGACACCGCGCTCAGGAAACGCATCGTCGCGGCGTATGTGGTCGGCTGGCCGATCTCGCGCAGCGCCGATCTCCCCGCGCTCGGGCTGCCCGAATGCACCGCCGCCGATCAGGCGGGCTGCATCCTGTCGTGGCAGAGCTTCGCGGTGCCCGCCGACCCGTCGCTGATCCTCGACAAATATGATGCGTCGACCGGCTTCGACGGCCAACCCCGCCGCGACACCCCGATGGTCTGTACCAACCCGCTGACCGGAACCGCCGATGCCGCCGCGCCCGCGACCGCCAATCTCGGTACGCTGTTTCCCGCCAAGGACCTCGCGACCGCCGATATCCGCCCCGGTCAGGTTCCCGCGACCTGCGGCCCGCGCGGCCTCCTGCTGATCGGCGATCCGCCTGACGTCGGTGCCTATGTGCTGCCCGGCAACAACTACCACGTCTACGATTACAGCCTGTTCTGGGCCAACGTCCGCACCGATGCCGCGCGGCGGCTGGCCGCGTTCGCCGCGCGATGATCACCACCGACCGCGCCGTGTTCCGCGCTGCGCTCCCGAACGCGGGGCGGTTGATCGGGCTCGATCTCGGCACCAAGACGATCGGCACCGCGCTGTGCGACGCGGGGTGGAGCTTCGCGAGCCCCGCCGAGCTTATCCGCCGCACCAAATTCCAGCAGGACAAGACCGCGCTCGCCGCCTTGATCGCGCGCCAGCACGTCACGGGCATCGTCCTCGGCCTGCCCCTCAATCTCGATGGCAGCGAAAGCCCGCGCAGCCAGTCGACCCGCGCCTTCGCCAGGAACATCGAGGATCTTGGCGCGATCCTCCTGTGGGACGAACGCTGGTCGACCGTCGCGGTCGAACGCACGATGATCGAACAGGACATGAGCCGCGCCAAGCGCGCGACACGGATCGACAACCTCGCCGCCGCCCACATCCTCCAGGCCGCGATCGACGCGTTGGTCGCGATCCCCGAACGGCATCAGGACGGTTGAACCGACACGCCGCTCGTCCGTGCGTTCGCTCGCGGCTTAGCACGCCGGAGCCGCACGCTTAGAAACGCGCACCGTCGGCACCCCACCCGGCGCCCTGCGAGCCCCTTGCCATGCCGACCATCGCGCTGCTGATCCTCTCCAATCTGTTCATGACCACCGCCTGGTACTGGCATCTGCGCGGCGGGATGGACAAACCGCTGCTGCTGGTCATCGCGATCAGCTGGGGCATCGCGTTTTTCGAATATTGCCTTGCGGTGCCCGCCAACCGGATCGGCTTCGCGCATGGCTGGACGCCGGGACAGCTCAAGGTCGTGCAGGAAGCGATCGCGCTGATCGTGTTCGGCGGCTTCATGGTCCTGGTGCTCAAGGATCCGCTGACCTGGCGTCATGGTGCCGCCTTTGCCTGTATCATGGCCGCGGTCGGCTTTCTGTTCGTCGGGCGCTGATCGCAACGCTCGCCCCTCCTTGCTGCCCCCTCTTGCCGCCCCCGCCCGCGCGGTCTAGGCGACAGCTTTAATGCCAGCCTCCGATCATCGTCCCGCGGCCCTTATCGATGGCGGCGCGGTTTTTCCGCACCGGCATCTCACCGGAATCGACGGCCTCCAGCCGCACGAGATCATGTTCCTGCTCGACGAGGCCGAACGCTGGGTCGACGCCAACCGCGCGCACGCCACCCCCGACAAGCGGCTTGATGGCCTGACCCAGATCAACGCCTTCTTCGAAAATTCGACCCGCACGCTGCTGAGTTTCGAGATCGCGGGCAAACGCCTCGGCGCCGACGTCGTCAACATGCACGCCGCGCAAAGCTCGGTGAAAAAGGGCGAAACGCTGATCGACACCGCGCAGGTGCTCAACGCGATGCGCGCCGACATCATCGTCATCCGCCACATGGCGAGCGGAGCGGTGCGGCTGATCGCGGACAAGGTCGACTGCGCGGTGCTGAACGCGGGCGACGGGCGCCACGAACATCCGACCCAGGCGCTGCTCGACGCGCTGACGATCCGCCGCCGCCGCGGGTCGGTCGCGGGGCAACGCGTCGTGATCTGCGGCGACCTGCTCCACAGCCGCGTCGCGCGCTCGAACATCCTGGCGCTCACCGCGCTCGCCGCCGAGGTCCGCGTCTGCGCGCCGTCGACCTTGATGCCCGCAGGGGTCGAGCGGATGGGCGTCACCCGCTTCACCGATTTCGACCGCGCGCTGGTCGGTGCGGACGTCGTCATGATGCTGCGTGTCCAGAACGAACGGATGACCGGCGGCTACATCCCCTCGAGCCGCGAATTCCGGCTGCGCTACGGGCTGACCGCCGATCGGCTCGCGCGACTGCCCGACGCGCTGGTGATGCATCCCGGCCCGATGAACCGCGGGGTCGAGATCGATTCGGTCGTCGCCGACGGCGCGCAATCCGCGATCACCGAACAGGTCGAAATGGGGGTCGCGGTGCGGATGGCATGCCTCGATGTGCTGACCCGCCGCGCGCGCCGCGTCGAGGGTTGGGCGTGAAACTCCGCTTTACCAACGCGCGGATCGTCTGCCCCGACACCGGGCTGCGCGACGGCGACCTGTTCGTCGAGCACGGCGTCATCGTCGATTCGCTCGATGACGCAGACACGATCGATTGCCGCGGCAAGACGCTCGCCCCCGGCATCATCGACTTCGGCGTCGCGACCGTCGACGCCGCCGCGTGTCGCGCGGGCGGGATCGTCCGCGTCGCGCTGATGCCCGACGGCGTGCCCGTCCTCGACGATCCCGGCATCGTCCAGCGCGCCGCGCTGATCGGCAAGCCCGACCTGTGGATCCATCCGATCGCCGCCGCGACCCGCGGGCTCGACGGGCGCGATCTCGCCGAAATGGCGATCTGCGGTTCGGCGGGCGCGAAGGCGGTCGGCACCGGGCGGCGCTGGATCGCCGATTCGGGGGTGATGGCGCGCGTGCTCGCCTACGCGCACGACCTTGATGTCGCGGTCGTGACGCATGCCGAGGATGGCGGAATGACCGCGGGTGCGGTCGCGACCGATGGCGAGACTGCGACCCGGCTCGGCCTCCCC
>JALYTW010000042.1 GCA_030854075.1 Pseudomonadota bacterium | reverse complement strand
GAGCAGCATTACGCCGTCGTCGGTGAGCAGGTCGCGGCACTTGGCCAGGAACGTCCGGTAATCGCGCGGGCCGACGTGTTCGAACATCCCGACCGACACGATCCGGTCGAACTGCCCGGTGACGGCGCGATAATCGATCAGTTCGAACGTCACTTTGTCGGCGACGCCCGCCTCCTCGGCACGGCGGCGCGCGACCTTGATCTGCTCTTCCGATAGCGTGACGCCGTGGACCTCAGCGCCGGTCTTCTGGTGGAGGTAGAGCGCCATCCCGCCCCAGCCGCAGCCGATGTCGAGGACGCGCATGCCCGGTTTCAGCGCGAGCTTGGCGGCGATATGCGCCTTCTTGTCGGCCTGCGCCTGTTCGAGCGTGTTCGTCGGGTCGGTGAAATAGGCGCAGCTGTACTGGCGGTCGGCGTCGAGGAAGAGATCGTAGAGCCGATCCGACAGATCGTAATGGTGCGCGACATTCTTCTTCGATCGGCGCGCCATGTTCACGCGGTCTACGCGGTGGGTCACCGCCTGAAGCATCCGCCTTCCGCGCGAGGGGACCAGCGCGTTGGCCCCCGCTTCCCACGGATCGTTCGCGGTCAGCAGGTTGACGAGGTCGCGGATATCGCCCTGCTCGACGACCATCCGCGCGTCCATATACGCCTCCGCCGCGCCCATCGCGGGGTTGCGGACGATGTAGTTCGCCGCGCCCTTGTCGGTGAAGCGGATCGTGACATCGGGGAAGGCCGGGTCGGGCGCGCCATGCGTCGCGCGCTTGCCGTCCGCGTGAATGACAGTCAGTTGCCCGCGCTTGACCCGGCGGGCGAGGAACAGATCGATCAACGCCATGCGCGCGCGCTCTAACGGTCAGATGCCCGCGTACCAATCGTAATCGACATTGTCTTCCCAATAGCCGCCCTTGCCCTTGCCGATCCCATCGAGGCTCGCCACCGCCTTGACGCCCATCACATATTTGGCGTGTTTGTAGCCGAGCTGGCGTTCGACGCGCAGTCGCACCGGGGCACCGTGCGCGACTTCGAGTGGCGCGCCGTTCATCTTCAGCGCGAGAATCGTTTGCGGGTGGAAGGCGTCGATCGTATCGATCGATTCATAATAGGGCTCGCCATTGTAGAGATCGGCGCACGTGAAGACGACGTACCGGGCCGACGCGCGCATCCCCGCCGCCTTCAGGACGGTGCCGAGCATCGGGCCCTGCCACTGCCCGATCGCGCTCCAGCCCTCGACACAATCATGCCGCGTAATCTGGCTGCGCGCGGGCATCGAGGCGAGTTGGGCGATGCCAAGCGACAGCGGGCGGTCGACCAGCCCGTCGACGGTGAGCCGGTAATCGGCGAATTGGTTGGCGACCATCGCGTCATAGCTAGGAGTGGCGGGGTTGCTGGTGCCGTTCGAGCGGAAGATCGGCGACATCTGGTCGAGGCGGTATTCGGGGGCGAGCGCGCCGCGGTTTTGGACTGCGCGCTGGAGCCCGTAATGGATGTCCTCGCCCGCAAACAGAATTTTACGCGCCGCGGGAATTTGCGCGACCTTGTCGCAGCCTGCGAGCAGCAGTCCGGCCCCGCCCGCGATCAGGGTCCGGCGCTTGATCAGGAGGTCGGTCATTCGGCGGGCTCCGCGGCGGGGGTGTCGTCGAACGTGTCGGCGGGTACGCGCCAGCGTCCGGTGATGATCGAGCGCAGTTCGTTGCCTACCCCCGCGAGGATCACCAGGATCAGATGGATGACGACGAACAGGCTGATCCCGCCCATGCACAGGAAATGGATCGACCGCGCGGATTGTCGGCCGCCGAAGAGTTGGAGCAACCACGGCCATGCTGCATCCATCCCCGGCGAGATCGCGAGGCCGGTCAGCACGACCAGCGGCAACATGACGAAGATCACCGCGACATACGCGAGTTTTTGGAGGACGTTATACGCGCCCGGATGCGCGGGGTCGTGGAAGCGGAACGCGAGATGCTCTTTGATATCGCGCAGCAGGGTCCGCGGCTTGAGATCGCCCGCCTTGACCCGCATGTCGCGCTGGAAATGTCGGTTGACCAGGCTCGCGATCATGAATGCGAGCAGCCCGAAGGCGAGCACCAGCGCAAAGAACAGATGCCAGCGTCGCGATAGCGCCAGATTATATTGGCCCGGGATCGTCAGCCACGACGGAAAATGCGGCGGCGCGAACCAGCTGTAATCGAAATTCGCGCCATAACTGCCCCAATAAAGATGCGGGTGCGCGTTCGATATGCCGAGCCCGCTGCCGATCAGGATAAAGATCGCGATCGCGTTGACCCAATGCCAGATCCGGGTGGCCATCGCATGGCGGCGGATCAGCGTGCCGGGTGGCGTGGTGGAATCGTCCATGTGCTCCTGTTCGCGCTAGCCATTATCCCGGTTACATAGCAGGGCATGGCAGCATGACCGAATGGCATTTTTACGAACCCCGCGACGGCCACCGGCTGCCGCACGATCCCTTCAACGCGATCATCGCGCCGCGCCCGATCGGATGGATCAGCACCGTGTCGCCGGCAGGAGTTCGCAACCTTGCCCCCTATAGCTTCTTCAACGCGTTGAACTATCACCCCCCGCTGATCGGCTTTTCGTCGTCGGGGCGGAAAGACAGCCTGGCCAATGTCGAAGCAACCGGCGAGTTCGTCTGGAATCTGGCGACGCTGGAATTGGCCGAGGCGATGAACATGAGCTCGGCAACGGTGGGCGCCGATGTCGACGAATTCGCGCTGACGGGCCTAGACCCTGCGCCATCCCGCCTCGTCGCCCCGCCCCGGGTCGCGTCGAGCCCGGTCTCATTCGAATGCAAGGTGACGCAGATCGTCCGGCTGACGAATAAGGAAGGCGACGAGCTCGATCAGTGGTTCGTCGTCGGCGAAGCGATCGGTATCCACATCGATACCGCGATGCTCGATAACGGGGTCTATCAGACCGCGCGCGCCCGCCCGATCATGCGGGGCGGCGGCCCGGCGGATTATTTCTCGATCGCCGAGGAGCAGTTGTTGCGGATGCGTCGCCCCGCCTGAGCGGTGCAACCAACTCGCGCCCGATACGTCATCCAGCCTATGCGCGTCGTCACTCTGTCCGAACCCGATGATTTCGATGGCTGGCGCGACGCGGCGCGTGGGCTGATCGCCGATGCGGTGCCCCCAGAGGACGTCGTCTGGCAGGTCGGCGATGCGCCCGCTGACCTGTTCGCGGGCGAAGCCGAGTCGCGCGCGACCACGCCGTCGGCGGGATTTGCGGTGCCGCGCGCGTTTCTCGATCTGGCGCGCAGGGTCGTGCTCGGCAGCGATCCCGAACGGTTCGCCCTGCTCTATACCGCGCTCGACCGGCTGCGACGCGAACCCGGTCTGATCGAGGACCACGCCGACCCGCTGGTGCGGCGGCTCGATCGCATCGCCAAGGACGTTCGCCGCGACATCCACAAGATGCGCGCCTTCCTCCGGTTTCGCGAGGTCCAGAATCCTGCGCAGGACGGCGGGGGCAGCCGCTTCGTGGCGTGGTTCGAACCCGATCACCATATCGTCCGCGCCAGCGCTGCCTTCTTCGTCAACCGGTTCGCGAGCATGCGTTTTTCGATCCTGACTCCGGCGATGTCGCTCCACTGGGATGGCAAGACGCTCAGCCAGGGCCCCGGGGCCAGCAAGGCGGACGCACCCGACGGCGATCCGACCGAAGAAGTATGGAAGACCTATTATGCCAGCATCTTCAATCCCGCGCGGGTCAAGATCGGCGCGATGCTGAAGGAGATGCCGCGCAAATACTGGAAGAACATGCCCGAAACCGCGCTGGTCCCCGGATTGATCGCGGGGGCACAGGCGCGCGAGAGCGGGATGATCGCGAAGGCGCGCGCCGACATCGGCGGCAACAGCGAGATCGCGTGGGAGGCGCTGCGCGATGAGGCGACGGGCTGCATCCGTTGTCCGCTGTACCGCGATGCGACCCAGACCGTGTTCGGCGAATGCCCGGTCGATGCCGCGCTGATGTTCGTCGGTGAGCAGCCGGGCGATCAGGAGGATTTGGCGGGGCGGCCGTTCGTCGGCCCCGCCGGGCAGCTGTTCGACCGCGCGCTGGGCGAGGCGGGGATCGACCGCAGCCGCGCCTATGTCACCAACGCGGTCAAGCATTTCAAGTTCGACCAGCGCGGCAAGCGCCGAATCCACGCCAAGCCCGGGACCGGCGAGATCGACGCATGCCGGTGGTGGATCGAGCAGGAGCGAGCGGTGGTGAAGCCGCGCATGACAGTGGCGCTCGGGGCGACCGCGGCGCGCTCGCTGTTCGGCCGGACGATGACGATCGGCCGCGAACGGGGCCACGCGATCGACCTGCCCACCGGCGGGGCGGCGTGGATTACGGTCCATCCGAGCTATCTGCTGCGGCTGCCCGACGCGGCGCAGCAGGCGGATGAGTTCGCGCGCTTCGTCGCCGATCTGCGCGGCGCGCACGCGGCGATCGACTAGCCTACAGCTGGGCCGACCGACCCCGTTGCAGCGGCGCGTCCGGGCTACCCTTGCGCGAAATTGATTCGGAACGAAACCGGAATTGTGCTAGGGTGAGCCATCATCGGATATGTTCCCGCAGGCCCCTTGTGACCGTGAGCGCCGACGCTTTCGCCTGCCCATCAAGTTGCCCCTATGGATATCAATTACCTCCTGAAGCGCGAACAGGTTTCGTTGTGGATGGCCGTCAACGCCAATAGCCGCGAGGCGCGATATTCGCATCGCGCGCTCGCACGCGGCTATGCCACGCTGCTGGCCCAGCGCGATTTTCCGCATCGCGCAGCACGGGCTGCCGGGTGAGCCGCGCATGACCGACAGCAGCAGTTCGCCCCAGATAATCCCCGCCGCTGAGCTCACCGAGCGGCGACCATCGACGATCGAACGCGCGTACCAGTTGGCGCGGTCGGGCAGTTGCAGCAACGTCGACGACGTGCGCCGCACACTGCTGGCCGAGGGGCATGACAGTGTCGTGGCGCATCTGAGCGGGCCGACGATCAGGCGCGCGCTCGCCGCGCTGTGCAAGAGCGCGCCGGACGTCGGCTAAAACCGGGGGTCCGTCGATTGCGATCGGCTACATCGATCGCGGATCTGGGCCCATTCGCCGGTCGTCGCGGTCGAGCGCGTCGATCGCGGCCATATCCTCGTCGTCGAGCGTCAGGTCGAGCGCCGCGAAATTGTCGCTCAGGTGTTCGGGGCTAGATGCCTTGGGGATGGGCGACAGGCCGTGCGCGAGATGCCACGCAATGACGACCTGCGCCGCCGAACGCGCGTGTTTATCCGCAATGTCGCGGATCGTGGCGTTGTCGAGCAGCGATTTGCCTTGGCCGATCGGGCTCCAGCTCTGCGTCACGATCGCGTGGTCGGCATGATAGGCGCGCAGATCGCGTTGCTGGAAATCGGGGTGGATCTCGATCTGGTTGACCGCCGGGATGACGCCGGTCGCTGCGATGATCGCGTCGAGATGCTCGGGCAGAAAATTCGAGACACCGATCGACCGGGCCTTGCCCGCCGCGCGCAGGTCGATCAGCGCCTTCCACGCGTCGACGTACCGGCCCTGACCGGGGGCCGGCCAATGGATCAGATACAGATCGACCGCATCGCGCCCAAGCAGCGCCAGGCTCTCGTCCAGCGCGGCGGCGGCATCACCCTGGCGATCGTTCCACAGCTTGGTCGTGAGAAAGATGTCGGCACCCTGCACGCCCTGGCCCACGCCGCGTTCGTTGCGATAGATCGCGGCGGTGTCGACCAGCCGGAAACCGGTATCGAGTCCCTGGCGGACCACCATCGCGGCTTGGGTCTCGGGAATCTGGTACGTGCCGATGCCGAGTTGCGGCATCGATCGGCCGTCGTTGAGCGTTAGATCTGTCATGCGTCGGTGAACCCGCCGCAGCGCAGCAATGTTCCCCCGGGTCAGCGTGGCGGCAAGACCGCCAGGCCGCTCGCGCCCGCAGCGACCAACCGCCCGTCCAAACCCCACACTCGCGCAGTACCGTGGATCAGGCCGCCCCCCGCCTGATCGGCGGCGACGTCGAGCAATAGCCACTCGCCGCCCCGCGCGGCGTGGAACCACGCCGCGACGTCAAGGCTCGGCGCTAAATAGGCGGGCGCCTCGTCGAGACCGCGGCAGTGGGCGGGCCAGACGAGCGTGTCGATCAGGAGCAGCGCGCGCCCAGCGTCGAGGAAGAGGTCGGCGTCGGCGGGGAAGTCACGGTAGCGGAACCAGCGTAGGACGCGCGGGTCGTCGGGATTGCGCGCCAGCGGATCGCCGAAGACGCGAACATCGAAATGCTGCCAGAAGGGATTGAGGGGCTGGCCGGTTCGCGCGACGGCCGCCTCGAGCGCTTCGAGGTCATGGGGTAAGGCAACGTCGGGCATCGCCAGCGCGGTGCCGGCCGGGCCGCTGTCGCGCGCGGTCGTCCACACCTGCGCGACGAGGAAGCGGGTGCCGCCCTGGGTCATCGTCACGAAGAAGAGCGCCGACGCCCCGGTCCTGACAGTTTCGATCGCGACCTCGACCGCACCGAACTGCGCCCGACCGATATATTGGACGGTGATGCTCGCGGGGCGGTGTCCCGCAGCGGCCGTGGCGTCCGCCGCCCGCAGCGCGATCGCGGAAAGATAGCCGCCGTTGGGACCCCATATCTCGAACGAACGGTCGAGCGTTGCGGTGAACGCGCCGTCGTCCCCGACGATCGTGGTATGCCTGTCGAAACTTCCGGTCATCGCCCGCATCCTTGCCGCTTTTGGCTTTTCTTCGCACGCTCGATGCCCCAAGTCGCCGCCCCATGATCGAAAAAATCCTGGCCGCGCTTGCCACCTTCGTCATCGGCGTCATCTCGAGCGGGGGGTATCTCGGGATCGCGCTGCTGATGGCGATCGAGAGCGCGTGCATCCCGCTGCCCTCCGAAATCATCATGCCGTTCGCGGGCTATCTAGTGTCGACCGGGCAGTTCAACCTGTACCTCGCTGCGACTGCGGGAGCGATCGGGTGCAATATCGGATCCGCGGTCGCGTATGAGGTCGGCAAGCACGGCGGGCGCCCCTTCGTCGAACGCTGGGGCAAATATCTCCTGATCGGTCCCGATGAACTCGACACCGCCGATCGGTTCTTTGCGCGCTTCGGCCCCGCCGCGGTGCTGATCGGGCGGCTGCTCCCGGTGATCCGGACCTTCATCGCGTTTCCCGCCGGCGTCGCGCGGATGAGGTACCTGCCGTTTCATCTCTACACCTTCATCGGATCATGGCCGTTCTGCTTTGCGCTCGCGTGGATCGGGATGAAGCTCGGCGACAAATGGAACACCGACCCCCGGATCAAGGCCGCGTTCCATTCGGCAGATATCGTCATCGTCGCGGTGCTCGCCGGGCTGATCGCGCTATACCTGTGGTACCGGATCAGGGGGTTGCGGGCGAACCGCGGCTGATCGATCCGCATATTGCAGCGCGCCGAGCACAACTCCGACGAGGAGGAGCGCGGGGACGTCGCCCGCCAGATGCCCCATTCGCGTCGGATCGGTCCAGGATTGCACCGCCATGATCGCGGCATGGACCAGGCTCGACCAGATCGTGAAATCGATCAGCGACCGGTTCGCCGCCGGATTGCGCGCCGCGAACACCAGAAAGACGCCGAGCGTCGCGTAAATCCCGACGATCATCATGAAATAATGCGACGACGCGGGCGCGCCCTCATGCCACGCCCAGCCCGATGGCCAGACGATCGCGAGCGGATAGACGAGGCAAAAGACGACGCCGAACGCGACGAGCGCGGCTTGCAACACATGATGACGAGACATGGCATGCTCCCCGGACGATGGTGGACGCGACCTGCTACTGTCGCAACGCTACATCGCACGCGCCGCTAGCGCAATTCAGCCGCGATGAAGCGGTGAGGGGAGCCAGCGGGCCGTCCCGATGGTTATGCACAGCGAAGGAGAGACAACATGGCCGAAGCGTGGTGGAACGACACCCGGATCGCAACGAGCGACGATATCGTCACGGTGGAGGGGAACGCCTATTTCCCCAAGGACGCGATCGACCCCGCGATGCTGAAGGAAAGCGCGACGACGAGCACGTGTCCGTGGAAGGGGACCGCGCATTATTACACGCTCGCGGTCGGCGGCGCGGAGAACAAGGACGCGGCCTGGTATTATCCCGAGCCCAGGGATGCCGCGACAGAGATCAAGGGCCGGGTGGCGTTCTGGAAAGGCGTCGAGGTGCGGTAGCGCCAGCGGCTCCCCGGCCGACGGTGTTCACTTGCGGTGCGGCGGCCTCAACGACCGGTACGGCGGATCGTCTCATCGAGGTGCGCGACCGGAACGCCATGCAGGCGGACGCGCATGACGTTGTGCGCGGAGCGGCCGTCGGGTGCGAGCGTCAGCCATTGGTCGACGCCGAGATGACCCTTCATGCGATAGCTGATGTGGAACCGATCACCCACCGTGTCACCGGTGACCGCGCCGATCGCGTCGGTCAGCGTCCCGGTATAGCGGGTCGCGCCGGTCCGGCGGATGCGCCATTCGCGATTGCGCGTGGGCTTGCCATGTTGCTCGACGCGCTGATCGAGGACGAGCGTGCCGTCGGGATCGACACTGCCGTGGCCGTGGACCTGCATCGCCGTGGCAGGACGCAGGGCGATCTTCAGGTCACCGGCGCCTTCGGTGTAGCCGGTGAAGAAGGCGATCGGGTCGAAGGTGGGCGACGCCGCGGGTGCTGGCGCGGTGGCAAGCGCCAGGAGCGCGAGGGGGGCGAGGGCATGCATCGTCGGACAACGCGCGAGCGGCGGCAGCGGGCGCGCCACCGTTGCTTGGCAACTTTAGCGCGGAATCGTATAAGGCGCGGATGGCACAGATGAACATCTCGATTCCCGACCAGCTTAAAAGCTGGGCGGAAGGCCGCGTCGCCGAGGGGCGCTACAGTAGCACCAGCGACTATGTCCGCGATCTGGTGCGGCGCGATCAGGAGTATGAGGAAAAGCTGGCGCGATTGCAGGCGGCGATCGACGAGGGGCGCGCGTCTGCAGAAACCGACGCGACGATCAAAAGCATCATCGCCGACGGGCGCAGGCGCCGAGCCGGACGGTGACGGTAAGGGTCCGTGCGCGAGCGCGCACCGATCTCGACACGATCCTCGACTATAGCATCGTCGAGCACGGCGAAGCGGCAGCGGAGGCCTATCTACGGGCAATCGGTGCCGCGTTCGACAGGCTGGCGGACTATCCGGGCATCGGCGCCGCACGCCGCGACCTGTCGCCCGACGTGCGCAGCTTTCCCGTCGGCGAGCATCGCATCTATTATGTGATGACGACGACGCATGTTTCGATCGTCCGCGTCCTGCACAAGGCAATGGACCCGGCGCGTCACGTCTAGGCGGTAAAGGCGTTCGATTGCGGCACCGTTAAGCGGCGCGATGGTCGATTATGATCGACGCATGAGCCGTAGCCGCCGCCATTCCCCGTTCGTGGGCAACACGACCGCGCCGAGCGACAAGCCGTGGAAGCAGCAGCATGCGAGGCGCGTTCGGCGCGCCACGCATCAGGCGCTCGGCCAGACGCTCGGTCAGACGGGGGACGGCGATGCGGTGTCCGCCAGCCGCTATGCGTTCGGGAGCGCGGCGTGGGATGGCATCAAGGACGGCAAGCAGCGCGTGGTCGATCCGGCCTCTAGGTGGCTGCGGAAGTAGCGGTGGGTGCGTAGGCGTACTGCACGAGGTCCCACAGATGCCGTAGAGGTCCTTGAACACTGCGACGCGGCCATAATCGTAGGTGGCGGGCGGGCGGACCCATTCGACTCCGGCGGCGGTGAAGGCGGCGTGGTCGCGATCGAAATCGTCGGTGGCGAGGAAGAGGAAGACGCGACCGCCGGTCTGGTCGCCGATCGCAGCTGTTTGGTCGGGTATCACGGCGCGGGCGAGGAGGATGGTGGTGGCGTTCGGGGGCGCGCCGGGCGGGCGGATCGTGACCCAGCGCTTGTCTTGTTCGGGTTGAGGCGTGTCCTCCACCAGCGTGAAGCCGAGCTTGCCGACGTAGAAGGCGAGCGCTTCGTCATAATCGCGGACGATCAGGGTGATGTGGGCTAGGTGGGGCATGCAGGATAGGCCCGATCAGTGGAGTTTGCGGTCCTTGGCACCGCCAGCGCCCGGATTCTTCGCATCGGCATAAGCCGACAGCAGCTGCGTTGCGAGATGGCTGTCGAGCAATGCTTCGAGCGCACTCAGATCGAGTTGTCCCGCCGCAAGGCTGAGGTCTGCGGCTTCCAGAGCGGCATAATAGGGACGTTTGTCTGCGGCGATCTGTTCAGGAACGGTCTCGTGACCGGACAGACGATAACCGATCTTCGCGCAGAGGACGTAATAAGCGAGCGCGCGAGAGGTGCGACCGTTGCCATCGGTGAACGGGTGAATCCAGTTGACCGCCACCTGACATAGGCGCACAGGTTGAGCGCCGAACCTTCTGCAAAATTGTCCATGACGTGGTCGCACATCTCGTCGATCAGGCCGGTGACGAGGTGAGCGGCAGGCGGGACGTGCTGGCTGAGCCCGATTTCAACGCCGCCTGGGCGGAAGTTGCCCGCATAAGCGGATAGGCCATCCAGCACGATGCGGTGTAGGTCCAATATGGTCGAGGTGCGGATGCGGAACGGTCGCCCGCCGCGAACGACATCGTCGATCAGGTCCAGCACGCAGTCGAATTGCGCGATCGCGTTTTCGGATTCGCGGCGCGCTTCCTCAATAGGATCGGTGATCAGCGAGGCCTCTTCCGCCTTGCTGTGCCGATCGTCAGTCACCGTGGTGCTTACCAAGCTTTTCCGCGGCTTCGTCGACCATTTCGCGGGTGACGCGATCGTTCTCGATGTGCGCGTTACCGTAAGCGAAGCTGCGGCGCTGTGCCTCCTGTTCGGCCTCGGTCATTATCCGGTCCCGCGATGCGTCGATCAACTTCTGAAGCCTCGCGTCCATGGCTCGTCCTTTCGTTGGGCTATCATTTGAGCAAATTTTAGAGCCGTGCGTCAACGCGATTGCGACGGGTGGTTCTCCATTGGTGAGGTACAGCGGTGGTTATCGCTGAACCGCTTGCACCCATCATGTCGGTCAAATATCACACGCCCCTAATCCATTTCTCGGATACGTTGTACAATTTCTTTTTTGAGATGATCCGCAGCCTTCTCAAATTTGGCTCCAGATGATAGGTATGGTTTCAACTGCGAGTAAGATTCATACGGTCCAGCTTTATCATATTGATTCTTAAAGTCGAAAAATATTGAGTTTATCTCGCTTCGAATATTCAAGAAAATGTCATAAAGTGGGCGAACTTCTGGGCAGTACGCATCAATTAGTAAATCTATCCTTTCAAATTTTACCTCACTGCGTTCCGCATTTTTGATAAATATATCATTAGCCTCATCATAAGTAATTTTCCCCCGCATCGCGCCAGAGAACGTCAAATTGTTATTTATGAGGAGTGTCGACCAAATCGCCAGTATCGAGTACAGTTCCTCGCGCTTTGATCTAAGCAAATCTCTATTTTGCGTGGTTATCTGATGATTTCTGGCTTCTCGTTCGCGACGTAGGCTTAAAAAGTGTGATGAAAAACCACCAAGCGCAACTCCGATCAAAGCAAAAGCACCGGAAAGCAACGCTGTAAGCATCTATTCGGCCGCCGGTAGGTAGAGTTCTCCGCCCTTTTCCTTAAACCGCTCACTCATTTCCGCCATGCCCTTGAGCGCCGCCGCCTTGCTGGCCGCCGCAGTCTCCGCGCCGGTCGGTCCGCCTGCGGCGATGAACGCATCCGCAGGCTGGTTCTGCTTCGCCGCGAACTCCCGCACTTCCTGGCTGATCTGCATCGAGCAGAACTTCGGGCCGCACATCGAGCAGAAATGCGCGGTCTTGGCGCCTTCCGCTGGCAACGTCTGGTCGTGGTAGTCCTCGGCGGTGTCGGGATCGAGGCTGAGGTTGAACTGGTCGCGCCAGCGGAAGTCGAAGCGCGCGCGGCTCAAGGCGTCGTCGCGCATCTGCGCGGCGGGGTGGCCCTTGGCGAGATCGGCGGCATGTGCGGCTAGTTTGTAGGTCACAACGCCGACCTTGACGTCGTCGCGGTCGGGGAGGCCGAGATGCTCCTTGGGGGTGACGTAGCAGAGCATCGCGGTGCCGTACCAGCCGATCATCGCGGCGCCGATGCCGCTGGTGATGTGGTCGTAGCCCGGCGCGATGTCGGTGGTGAGCGGCCCGAGCGTGTAGAAGGGCGCCTCGCCGCAGACCTCGAGCTGCTTGTCCATATTCTCCTTGATCTTGTGCATCGGCACATGGCCGGGGCCTTCGATCATGACCTGGACGTCGCTCTGCCACGCGCGGTGGGTGAGTTCGCCGAGGGTGTAGAGTTCGCTGAACTGCGCTTCGTCGTTGGCGTCGGCGATGCTGCCGGGGCGCAGGCCGTCGCCGAGGCTGTAGGCGATGTCGTACGCCTTCATGATCTCGGTGATGTCGTCGAAGCGTTCGTAGAGGAAGCTCTCGCGGTGGTGGCTGAGGCACCATTTCGCCATGATGCTGCCGCCACGCGAGACGATGCCGGTGACGCGCTTGGCCGCCATCGGGACATAGGCGAGGCGGACGCCGGCGTGGATCGTGAAGTAATCGACGCCCTGTTCGGCCTGTTCGATGAGGGTGTCGCGGAAGATCTCCCAGGTCAGGTCCTCGGCGACGCCGCCGACCTTTTCGAGCGCCTGGTAGATGGGCACGGTGCCGATCGGCACGGGGCTGTTGCGGATGATCCATTCGCGGGTGTCGTGGATGTTGCGGCCTGTGCTGAGGTCCATGACGGTGTCCGCGCCCCAGCGGATCGACCAGACCAGCTTGTCGACCTCGGCGGCGACGTTGCTGGCGACCGCGCTGTTGCCGATATTGGCGTTGATCTTGACCAGGAAGTTGCGGCCGATCGCCATCGGTTCGGATTCGGGGTGGTTGACGTTGTTGGGGATGATCGCGCGGCCCCTCGCGATTTCATCGCGCACGAACTCCGGCGTGACGTAATCGGGGATGCTCGCGCCGAAGGATTCACCGTCCCTCGCGTATTCCTTGAGCTGCTGGCGGCCGAGATTTTCGCGGGTCGCGACATATTCCATTTCGGGGGTGATGATGCCGCGGCGGGCGTAGTGCATCTGGCTGACGTTCTGGCCCGACTTGGCGCGGAGCGGGCGATGGACGACGCGGGGGAATTGGGGGACACCGCCGCTGCGGTCGGGGCCGAGCTGGCCGTTGTCCTCGGGGCGGAGCGCGCGGGCGTCGTAGCCTTCGACGTCGCCGCGCGCCTCGATCCACTGGCGGCGGAGCTGGGGGAGGCCCGCCATGATGTCGATGTGCGCGTTCGAGTCGGTGTAGGGGCCGCTGGGGTCGTAGACGCGCAGGGGGGGCTCGCCGCTCGATGGATCAAGGTGGATTTCGCGCATCGCGACGTTGAGCGGGCCGACGTGGATTTTCTTCGAACCGCGGATCGGGCCGGTGGTGACGCCGATTTCGGTCTTTGCTTGTATGTCGGCCATGCGTCTTGCTCCAAATATGCACGGAGCAAGGATGGCCTGTTGCGCGACCTCCCTCCCTCCGCCGGTCTCAACCGGATCAGGTTCGGCGGGTCGGGGGCTGCTGCCCCCCTCTCAAGCGCGCATTGGGACCCCATCGGAGTAATACTTCGATGGGACCCGGATAGCGCTCCCCCGGGGATGCGCGCAGCATAGGCGCATCCCCGGGCGGGGCAAGCATGATCAGAAGGTGTAGGCGAGCCCGACGGTGCCGAGCCACTGGCTGCGCGAGCCCGCGATGCTGACGACCGGGCTGTCGCCGAAATCGTTGAGCAGCCGCGAATAGGTGCCGCCCGCGACGATCTTGAAGCCGTGGAGCAGGTCACCGGTCAGTGAATAGGTACCGAGCGCGCCGAGCGTGTAGTTTTTCCATCCGCCGCGCGCGCGGGAGGCGGGCAGGCCGCTCACGAGCGACTGCGTGGGTGAGATCGAATAATAGGTTTGCGCATAGCCGTCACCGGCGTGTTCGCCCGAGATGAAGAATCCCACCGCCGCCTTGGTGCTGAGCGGGGTGAAATAGTTGATCGTCGGCTGCCAGATCCCGCTCTTGTGGACGCCGTTGACGTCGTAGCGATAGCTGACCGACACCGAGAGCCGGTCGTAGGGGCTGGTGATCACGCCGGTCTTGCCGACCCCGACGAAGCCGCCAAGCTCGATTGCGGTGCCGAGTTCGCCCAGCGCGCGGACGCGCCGGTCGTCGATGCTGTTGATGTTCGATCGATTGAAATTGATGACGCCGATCGGCCCCGCCTGGAAATCGATCGCGTCACCCGCACGGTTGGGGATCAGATCGACGCTCGCGCGGTTGCCCGCAACGGTGAAGCTGAAGCCCTTGTACGACCCGATCGCGCCGGGCGCCGGGGTGAAGCGATAATCGTCCGATCCTTCGTAATCGGGCAGGTACACCGCGCCGGCGCCGATCGTGATCGAATCGGCGTTCGGATCGAAATCGGCCCCCGGGCCGGCAGCTGACCCGATATCGGGGGGCGTCGGTCCCGATTGGGCGATGGCAGGCACAGCGAGAACGATGGCGGGAACTGCCAGCAGCTTGATGATGAAACGCAAAGCGGTGGCTCCAAACCTGTTACGTCTGCGCAACGCGCGGACCTGTGAATCTATACCGTCGAGGGTGCTAGAAGATGTAGCGCATCCGAATCTGTTGCTGATCGGCCGCACCATTGATGTCGAACTGCGCGGCGGCGAACCGCGGCGGGCCGAACGTCACGCCGGGATTCCGCGAAAACCCGAAGCCTTCGCGCGGGATGCCCGCGAACGTATCGAGCTTGGCGTTGCTGTTCTCGTCATGGATCACCGCGACCGCGTAGCGACCATAGGGCAATCCGGCGAAGCGGATCGTGCGGACATTGGCGGCGACCGAGCGGGTGGTAGCGTCAACGTCGTCGACACAGGCGGGGAAATTGTCGGGATCTGCGGTCAGGCAGACCCGGATCAGCCCCTTGGCGTTGCGCAGGTGATCGACATCGACGTCAAGCGTCGCGATCGGCGCTGCGCCCACCGACAGCGTTCCCGCCAGCACTAACCCGGCGAGCAGCGCGCGCGTGCGCCGCTGCGAAGTTGCCGAGCCCGCGGTCGGTGCCGCACAATCGGTCCCAGAAGCGGAAGTATAGGCCATAATTGCATCCATACTGATCGTGATGCCGCTGATGGTGGCTCGCGGTGATAAGCCACTTTCCCAACGGCCCACCCCACAGAAAACGCGGGAATATTTCCCATCCCATGTGATTGGTAACGCCCATAACGGTCATGATGGCCAACACCAAGCCCAGCGCGCCGACGTGGATCGGAATGACGAGCACGAGCAGCGGAATTATCACAGCCCCGGTCAGCGCCTCGATCGGATGGAACGCCATCGCCGCCCAGGCGGTGGGCGGGCGGCTGGCGTGATGAACCGCATGCGCGATGCGGAAAGGGCGCGGCCAGTGCATCCAGCGATGGGTCCAGTAGAACCAGGTGTCGTGCGCGAAGAGATACACGAAGACCGACACCGGCAGGTACCAGAGCGGCAACGCGTGGATATCGGTGTAGACCTGCGTCCAGCCATGCGCTTGCCACCCCCAGGCGAGGATGCCCGCGGGGATGCCGTAGATCGCGGCGGAGGCAATGCTCCACCCGATTTCGCGGCGCATCTGCGGGTCGAGTCCGTGGTAAAGGCCCGGATGTCGCCATCGCGTCACCAGCGCGAACCCGCCGCTCGTCACAAGATACCTCACGCCCACGATCAATGTCATCGTGAGCGCGGAGACGAGGAGGGCGAGGGCAATGGTCATCGTCCGCCAGCTTTAGGACGGATCGTGCGCCAATTGAAGCGCACGATCGGTCGAAGCGCGGATTCCAGGTCAGCCGTTGTAGGCGCTCAAGACGCGGCCGCGCGGCAGTTTGAACCGGATTTCCCGGTTGGCGAAATCGATGTCGACCGAACGGAACAGCCGTAACGCATCCATGCCCAGCAGCAGTGCGGGCTGCTCGCCAAGGCCAAAGCGCTTAAACGGCGGAGCATCGGCGAACGCGACATGAAAATTCTCGAACCCGATCCCGCCAATTTCGACGCCGTCGACGCTGTACGCATTCGCCACGAGCGTGCCTCCGGTCGCGCCGAGCATCGACACTGGCCCGAGGAAGTGCATTTTCTTCGTCATCATGGCCATCAGCGAGGGGTTGCCGACGCTGATCGCCGAACCGGTGTCGATCACGACCGCGATCTTCTTTCCGCGCCAATGTGCGTCGGTCACGATCAGTTGTCCGAACAGCGACCTGGCGGTGATCACGATATCGTCGCGATCGTGGCGCACCGAACTGGCGCGCTTGGCGGCGGGCTTCAGTACCATCGTCTTGCGATCGAAATCGATATTGACGCTGTGTCCCTGGAGCGCATCGATGCCGAGCATGCCCGGTGCGCCGAGATTGCGGGATTCGAGCGCAGGTGCGTCGATCGTTTCGTTGCTGATGCTGCTGACGCTGAGTTCGGGGACGATGACGGTCGCGACGCTGGTCGTGCCCGTCATCGCGGTGACACGGACCCCGGGCCCCGCGGGCAGGCCCAAAATCCCCGCGAGTTCGCGGCTGACGACGGTGCGTTCGGCACCGGTGTCGATGATGAAATTCCACGGTCCGCGGTCCTTGATCGACACCGGGACGGTAAGGCGCGTCTGGGCATCACCCAAGGCAATATCGAAATCCGATAGCGGCGCCGTCGGATCGGTCGGCGGCGCGATCGCAATCTGGGCAGACATCACCGTCGCCGCCGCAGCGGCCAGCGTGGCCAGGATCGCTCCGTTGATCATGATCCACGCAGGGTGCGCCCGATCCGGGCCTTTGGCAAGACCGGGTGGTATTTGCGCGGAGGGGTGAACGGGAGGGCGGGATTAGCCGCTTTCTGTTCTCCGGCGGAGGCGGGAGTCCAGCGTGACGGAGCGCAGCGTCGGCGGCTCTGGGTTCCCGCCTGCGCGGGAACACGGGTGGCTTCAATCCAGCCGCATCGCCTCTGCCGCCAGGGCCTCGGCCTCGATCAGCAGCGCGTCGTCGGCGGTGTTGGTCGCGACTTTTTCGCGGCCGATCAGCGTCAGGACGGGCACCGCGAGCGGGGTGACGCGATCGCGGTCGACATGGACCATCGTTTCGGCGGCGCGATCGAGCAAATGCGCGAGGCGGCCGACATCGGTCATTTTCGCGCGCGCATCGTCCCATGCGGCTTGCAACAGCAGGTGCGACGGCTCGTATTTACGGAGCACGTCGTAGATCAGGTCGGTCGAGAAGGTCACCTGCTTGCCGGTCTTGCGCTTGCCGGGGTGCTGGCGCTCGACGAGCCCGCCGATCACCGCGACTTCGCGGAACGCGCGCTTCAGGAGGTGCGATTGCTGGACCCAGTCGACGAATTCATGTTCGAGGATGTCAGGGCTGAACAGGCTGGCGGGATCGGTGACCGGATCGATCGAATAGGTCGCGAACGCATAGTCGTTGGCGACGAACCCCAGCGGTTTCAGCCCCTGCGTTTCCATCCGCCGCGTGATCAGCATCCCCAGTGACTGGTGCGCGTTCCAGCCTTCGAAGCTGTAGGCGACCATGTAATGCCGCCCCTCGCGCGGGAAGGTCTCGACGAGCAACTGCCCCGGCCCCGGCAGGACCGACCGATACGCCTGGAATTCGAGCCATTCGCGCACGTCGTCGGGAAAGCGCGCCCATTCCCCCGGCGTCGCCAGGAACCCGCGGACGCGGTCGGCGAGATTGGTCGACAGCGGCATCCGGCTGCCGCCATAGGTCGGGATGCGCGCCGGTTTCGACGAGGCACGGACGATGACGTCGGCGGTGTCGATCTTCATCACCTCGCAGCTCAACCCCGCGAAGAAGAAGGTGTCGCCGATCGTCAGCGACGCGGCGAATCCTTCCTCGATCTTGCCGAGGTTGCGGCCGTTCTTGAAGCGGACCGCCAGCATCGTCGATTCGATGATGATCCCGGCGTTGAGCCGGTGCTGGGTCACGAACTGCGGACGGGTCACGCGCCATGTGCCGTCCGCGTCCCGCGTCAGGCGCTTGAACCGGTCGTAGGCCTTGAGGCTGTAGCCGCCGTCGCTGATGAACTGGAGCACACGGTCGAACAGCGTGTCGGTCAGCGCCGAATAGGGAAGGGCGGAGCGCACCTCGTCGAGCAGCGCCGCAGGCGCGAACGGCGCGGCGCATGCGCAGGCCATGACATGTTGCGCGAGGACGTCGAGCGCGCCGAGACGGAAGATGTCGGGGTCGAGCTCGCCCGCCTCGACCGCGTCGAGCGCGGCGCGCGCCTCGAGATATTCGAAGCGGTTGCCGGGGACGACGATCGCCTCGCTGGGTTCGTCGAGCCGGTGGTTCGAGCGCCCGATCCGCTGGAGCAGCCGCGACGAGCCCTTGGGCGCGCCCATCTGGATGACGCAGTCGACATCGCCCCAATCGACCCCGAGATCGAGGCTCGCGGTGGCGACGAGCGCGCGGAGGCGCCCCGCGGCCATCGCGCCTTCGACCTTGCGCCGCGCTTCCAACGCGAGGCTACCGTGATGGACCCCGATCGGCAGGCTCATGTCGTTGACCTTCCACAGATCCTGGAAGATCAGCTCGGCGAGGCTGCGGGTGTTGCAGAACACGATCGTCGTCTTGTGGGTCTCGATCTCCGCCATCACCTGTTCGGCCGCATAGCGCCCCGAATGCCCCGACCACGGCACGCGCCCCTGCGGCAACAGGATCGCGATGTCGGGGTCGGCACCCTTGTCGCCGATGACAAGGTCGACGGTGTCGATGTCGCCGTCGGGGGCGAGCCACGCGCGATAGCCATCGGCGTCTGCGACGGTCGCCGACAGCGCGACGCGGCGCAGGTCGGGGCTGATCCGCTGCAATCGCGCCATGCACAGGTTGAGCAGGTCGCCGCGCTTGCCGGTCGCGAAGGCGTGGACTTCGTCGATCACGATCGTCTTCAGCCCGGCGAACATCGTGAAACTGTCGGGATAGCTCAGCAGCAGCGACAGCGATTCGGGGGTGGTCAGCAGGATCTGCGGCGGCCTGACGCGTTGGCGTGCCTTGCGGTCCGACGGGGTGTCGCCGGTGCGGGTTTCGACGCGCAGATCGACCCCCATCTCGTCGAGCGGGGTGACGAGGTTGCGCTGGATGTCGACCGCGAGCGCCTTCAGCGGCGAGACGTAGAGCGTGTGGAGGCCGTCACGCGGGTGGTCGATCAGATCGGCGAGCGTCGGCAGGAACCCGGCGAGCGTCTTGCCCGCCCCCGTGCTCGCGACGAGGAGGGCGTGATGCCCGGCGCGCGCGGCGTCGAGCATCGCGAGCTGGTGGCGGCGGGGCTGCCAGCCGCGGGTCGCGAACCAGTCGGTGAGGGGTTGGGGGAGCGAACTCAACGCTCGCGCAGCTCCCTGCCCTCACCCCGCGGCGGCGATGCCGCCTTGCCCCTCTCCCGGCGGGAGAGGGGAGGAGCGCCGCAGGGTTCTGCGGCGCGGGGGGGTGAGGACAGGATGGAACCGGGCGTCATCCCAACCATATAGTCACGATGGCAAAGCTCGGCGACTGGATCGAACCGCATCCGCACGGAATCTACGTCAAGCCCGCCGATGCGTGGATCGATCCGTC
>JALYTW010000040.1 GCA_030854075.1 Pseudomonadota bacterium | reverse complement strand
AAGGGGAAAAATAATGATCCGTATGAAGCTGTTTTGCAGTGCGGCGGTCGCCGCGCTCATTCTTCCAAGCGCCGCTTACGCACAAACCACTGGTTCCAAGAATTTTGACGAAAGCAGTGACATCCTGGTGATCGGCGCCAAGGAAAAAGCAGTTGGTGGCGTCGATATTCCCGATTCGCCTAAACCAAAAGTCGCGATCACCAGTGAATTGATTCGGCGCCAGCGCCCTGGTCAGTCGGTCAACGAGATCATCAATCTGGTTCCTGGCGTCAGCTTCACCAATAACGATCCCTGGGGGTCGGCGGGTGGTTCGTTCACGATCCGCGGGTTCGATTCCTCACGCATTTCGCAAACCTTTGACGGCATTCCGCTGAACGATTCGGGCAACTACGCAATTTATTCCAACCAGCAGCTCGACCCGGAACTGATCGACCGGGTGAGTGTCAATCTGGGCGCGACCGACGTCGATAGCCCGACGGCATCGGCTGTCGGCGGCACGGTCAACATCAATTCGCTGACGCCCAGCAAGACGCTCGCCGGCTTGGCCTCGGCCACCTACGGCAACATCATTGCGCCCGGATCGGGCGACCGCCCCTTCAATCGCGTCTTCGGGTTGCTGCAGACCGGTGACATCACCGGCCACGGCACTACCGCCTGGTTCGCGGTATCGAACGCGCATAACAAGGCGGTGTTTGCGGACTATGGGGTCATCCAGAAGTCGCAGTACAATGCCAAGATCCGCCAAGACATCGGCAGCAATGGCGATTTCATCCAGATCGCCGGTAACTACAACGTCAACCGCAACAACTTTGGCGGCTCACCGCTCAACGCCGCCTCGTTTGGAACCGACAAATCGGTGCGGTTCTACCAGGTCGCGGGCGGCATCCCTTGCAACGTAAGCCTGAACGGGACGCCCAACGACTGCGGCACCTCTTTCGAACGTCGCTACAATCCGTCGAACAATGGCAATGCGCGGATCACCTCGCGCTACACGCTGGCAGACGGCCTGATTCTGTCGCTCGACGGAGCCTATCAGTATGTGAAGGCGAACGGCGGTGGCACGGTGTCCGCCCGCGAGAGCGCATTTACGCAAGGCTCCGGCGCTGCCGCAAAGAGCTACACGGGGTTCTTCAGCGGCATACCCTATTACAATATGGACCTGAACGGCGATGGCTTGATCAGCCCGACGGGCCGGGTCACGGTGATCCAGCCAAGCCAGACGCAGACGCGTCGTTACACCGGCGTCGCCAATCTGGCGTACGACATCAACCGGACTAACCGCATCCGCCTGTCGTACACCTTTGATCGCGCCCGCCATCGCCAGACCGGCCAGACCGGCGCGGTGAATATCGGCGGCGAGCCGTTGGACGTGTTCCCGGTCAACAATCCGCTCACCGATGGGGCAGGCAACGTCCTCCAAAAGCGGGATCGGAAGTCATTCGCGACGCTGAACAAGGTTGCCGCAGAGTATCGCGGTCAGTTCATCGACGATAAGCTGACCGTCTTGTTGGGCGTCAGCGCGCCGTTTTATAAGCGCGATCTCAACCAATATTGTTTCACGACATCGCTGAGCGGCTTCGTGAACTGCATCGCTGGCGGCAGTGTGGCGGCATATCAGGCGGCTAACCCGTATGTCATCAAGGCGACCGGCACGCCGACGGGCGCTGCCCCGCCGCAGTCGCGTACTTATACATACGACAAGATCCTGCCGAACGTCGGCGCCACGTTCCGCCTGACGCCTGCCGTTAGCGTTGCGGCAAGCTTTGCTCAGAATCTCTCGGTTCCGGGTACCGATACCCTGTACAACTCGCTGTACGTGCCTGCTACCAACGCGGCCGCACAGCCGGCGCCCGAAACATCGAACAGCTACGACGTCAGCCTGCGTTACCAGCGCAGCATCGTGCAGGCGGCGCTTACCGGCTGGTATTCGACCTACAAGAACCGCATCGTGTCAGCCTATGACCTCGACTGTGATTGCTCGGTCGACACCAACCTCGGTCCGGTGAAGAAATATGGCTTCGATGCAAGCCTGTCGGTGCGCCCCGTCCCGCAAGTCTTGGCGTATGTCTTCGGATCGTACATCAAGTCGGAAATCCAGAACGACGTTCCGAAGACTGCGACGACGTTCTACGCCACCGCGGGCAAATCCGAGCGGGCAGCACCAGACTGGCTTGCCGGGGGCCGCCTGCAGGGCACGTTCGGCGACGTAGATCTCGGCGCGCAGCTGAAGTACACCGGCCGCCGTTTTCTGAACGACACCAACACGGTTGCGTTCCGCGGTTACACCGTTGTCGACGTGGATTTGCGCTACTCGCTGGCAGGCGCGGGCCTGCCCAAAACTTATTTCCAGCTGAACATCAGTAACTTGTTCGACGAGTTTTACGTGGGTTCGTTTAGCGGCAGTATTGATGATGCCGCCGCTAGAGCATTTGTGAACTTTGGATCGCCGCGTGCGATCAGTGGATCGTTCATCGTCGGATTTTAACGAGACGGCAAATCACTAAGAAATGGCGCTGTCCCCCACGATGGGACGGCGCCATTTTTTTGCCAGTTCCGCATAGCGTTGGCCAACTCGTGCAGCGAGGGATGGGTGATCGCTGGCGGGATGCACAAAAAATAGGGTCTCGACCCAGACAACGTCGCAAGGTTCGACTCGCGCATGCATGCGCGCAACCTACGCGCGCTCTTTTGCGAGCGACCGCGCGCGTGTAGAGCCGGGGGGATGGCGACCGCCCCCACACTCGTGCGTCCCGCGCTCAACGTCCGCCCGTTCTTCGAGAACAAGGCCCGCGCCTTCTGGACGCTGCAGGCGGTGGGGTGGACGGGCTACCTCGTGCTGCGGAGCGCGTCGTCGATCGGCAACGGGTTGACGTGGCAGGCGATCACCCCGCTGATCATCGAGGCAATCGTCGGCTATTGCATCACGCTGCTGCTGTCGGCGCTATACGGTTATTGCCGAACCCTGCCTCGGTTGCTGGGGGTCAGCCTGACCGCGCTGACCTTGCTGGCATCGGTACTAATCTATGCGGTGATCCTCGCCTTCGCGTTCAGCCTGGTCCAGCAGAACGCCACCCCCGGGATCACGATTCCCCGCCTGCTCGGCGCGGTCTATGTCACCTTCACCGTGCTCGCGGGCTGGTCGGCGCTGTATTTCGGGATCAATTTCTATCTGATCGTCGAGGAACAGATCGATCAGATGCAGGACCTGACCACCCAGGCCTCGACCGCGCAACTCGCGATGCTGCGCTATCAGCTCAACCCGCACTTCCTGTTCAATACGCTGAACTCGATCTCGACGCTCGTGCTGCTGAAACAGACCGAACGCGCCAACGCGATGCTCAACCGGCTGTCGTCGTTCCTGCGCTACACGCTGGCCAACGAACCCACCGCGCACGTCACCGTCGCGCAGGAGGTCGAGACGCTGAAACTGTATCTCGAGATCGAGAAGATGCGGTTCGAGGAGCGATTGCGCCCGGTGTTCGAGATCGACGCGGCAGCGGAACGCGCGCGATTGCCGTCACTACTGCTCCAGCCGCTCGTCGAAAACGCAATCAAATATGCGGTCACCACCCAGGAAGAGGGAGCCGAAATCCGCGTCCGCGTGCGGCTCGCCGGGGAACGCGTGCAGATCGCCGTATCCGACACCGGGCCGGGGTTGAACGAAGCGCGGATCGGCGCAAGCCTTTCAACCGGGGTCGGGCTTGCCAATATAAGGGACCGGCTGTTCCAGGCCTATGGCCCGGATCAGCGGTTCGAGACCCGCTCGACCGCGGCTGGCGGATTCTCGGTGGACATCGAGATTCCGTTCCAGCTGGAAGACATGAATAGAGAGACCGCATGACCATCCGCACCATCCTCGTCGACGACGAACCGCTCGCGATCCAGGGGCTCGAGCTGCGGCTCGAGCGCCATGAGGACGTCGAGATCGTCGAGAAATGCTCGAACGGGCGCGAGGCGATCCGCGCGATCAAGACGCAAAAGCCCGATCTGGTCTTCCTCGATATCCAGATGCCCGGGTTCGACGGCTTTTCGGTGGTTCAGGGGCTGATGGAAGTCGAACCCCCGCTGTTCGTCTTCGTCACCGCCTATAGCGACCATGCGTTGCGCGCGTTCGAGGCGCAGGCGGTCGATTATCTGATGAAACCGGTCGACGAATCGCGGCTCGCCGACACGCTCGATCGCGTTCGCCAGCGGCTCAGCGAAAAGCGCGGGGTCGAGGAAGTCGAAAAGCTGATGGAAGTGCTGGCCGAGGTCGCGCCCGAAACCGCCGCCGACATGGCCGCCGAGAGCGGGGGGCCGGGCAGCGACGCAGTGGCCGCCAATCGGTTCGAAAAACTCATCAACATCAAGGATCGCGGCCAAATCTTCCGGGTCGATGTCGATACGATCGAACGGATCGACGCGGCCGGCGACTACATGTGCATCTATACCGGCGACAACACGCTGATCCTGCGCGAGACGATGAAGGATCTGGAAAAGCGGCTCGACCCGCGCCGGTTCCAGCGCGTCCATCGCTCGACGATCGTCAACCTCGATCTCGTGAAGGAGGTGAAACCGCACACCAATGGCGAATGCTTCCTGGTGCTGAATTCAGGCGCGAACGTGAAGGTCAGCCGGTCGTACCGCGACGTGGTCGCTCGGTTCGTTCACTGACTCGTCACCCCGGACTTGTTCCGGGGTCCATGTCACCGCGAGTGCGCCCTAACGTCAGGCGTGCCATTTGCCGCCCGATGGACCCCGGAACAAGTCCGGGGTGACGGCGCTGGTGTCGATTGAACCCATCCCCCAACCCAGGAATCCCGTTTGTCCCGTAAATCCAAGGCCCGCCTCACGATCCGCCCCGCGACGCCGCGCGACGTGCCGTCGATCCTGGCGCTGATCGACCGCGTCTATCCCGGCTTCGTCAGCTACAGCGCGGGGATGATCCGGGGGCAGATCAACAATTTCCCCGAAGGCCAGTTCATCGCGATCTTCGAGGACGCCGTGGTCGGCTATTGCGCCTCCTCGCGGATCGACGAGGCGCTGGTGATGGCGCCGCACGATTGGGAGACGATCACCGGCAACGGCTTCGGCAGCCGCCACGATCCGACCGGCGACTGGCTCTACGGCTTCGAACTCGCGGTCGACGCCGAACAGCGCGGCCTGCGCATCGGCAAGCGCCTCTACGAAGCGCGGCGGTCGCTGGTCGAACAGCTCGAGCTGAAGGGCATCGTCTTCGGCGGCCGGATGCCCGGCTATGCCCGCGTCGCGCGCAAGGTGGGGACCGCCGACGACTATCTGAGCCAGGTCGTCGAGGGCGAGCTGCGCGATCCGGTCATCACCTTCCAGCTCGCCAACGGCTTCGCCCCGATCGGCGTCCTCAAGGGCTATTTGCCCGAAGACAAGGCGTCGAAGGGCAACGCCGCGCACATGGTCTGGCGCAACGCCTATGTCGATCCCGACGAGGCATCCGAATTCCGCGTGCCGCGCGGGATCGAAAGCGTCCGCCTCGCCACCGTGCAATTCCAGGCGCGCGCGGTGAAGAATTTCGCCGCGTTCATCAAACAGGTCGAATATTTCGTCGACGTCGCTGCGGATTACCGCTCCGATTTCGTCGTCTTCCCCGAATTGTTCTCGCTGCCGCTGCTCTCGTTCGAAAAGGCGACGCTGACCCCGATGGAGGCGATCGATCGGCTGACCGAACACCGCCAGCCGCTCGTCGACGAGCTCTCGCGGATGGCGCTGCGCTACAATATCAACATCATCGGCGGTTCGCACCCGACCGTGGCCGACGACGGCGACATCCAGAACGTCGCCTATGTCTGCCTGCGCGACGGCTCGATCCACGCGCAGGAAAAGATCCACCCGACCCCCAACGAGGCCTATTGGTGGAAGATCAAGGGCGGCGATTCGGTCGACGTGATCCAGACCGACTGCGGCCCGATCGGCGTGCTGATCTGCTACGACAGCGAATTCCCCGAACTCGCGCGGCGCCTGGTCGACGAAGGCGCGCGCATCCTGTTCGTCCCGTTCTGCACCGACAGCCGCCAGGGCTATATGCGGGTGCGCTATTGCAGCCAGGCGCGTGCGATCGAGAACCAGTGTTTCGTCGTGATGAGCGGCAACGTCGGCAACCTGCCCGGGGTCGACAACATGGACATCCAATATGCGCAGTCGTGCATCCTCACCCCCTGCGACTTCCCCTTCGCCCGCGACGGCATCGCCGCGGAGGCGAGCGAGAATATCGAAACGCTGACGATCGCCGACGTCAACCTCGCCGACCTGACCTGGGCGCGCGCGGAAGGCACGGTGCGGAATCTCGCCGACCGCCGGTTCGATCTGTACCGCATCGACTGGACCCAACACCCCGAGGGCGCGCCACCGGTTAAGGTGCATCCCGAACGCGCGAAGTCGCCTGGCGGCGGGTGATACCATAATGCCGAGCGCTCACGCCTCGGCGCGCTCGGGTAGGAGGAACAGGTCGACGAACCGCCGTGCGGCGGCCGTCGATCCTTTGGCTAGTACTGTCTCTACCGGCTGACCGCCGTAGATCGTCGCCGCGATAAGCTTGGGCAGCCCCGCCATCACGACGTCGGCATCCTCCGCGGCACCCAGCGCGACCCTCAGCTCGCCCCCAGACAATGTGAGCCGATACCGCTCCGCTCCCATTTCCAGCCCGACGACCATCGCGACCCCCTCCGCCCGCGCGGGATCGAGCATCGTCCGCAGCGATCCCAACACCGATGCGGCGCTGATCGGCAGCGTCGGATCATGCGCGGGCGATCGCGCCGCCCAGCGCCCCAGCGCCTGGAAGATCGGCTCGGCCTCTCGCCCCCACTCGGTCAGGTCATAGACCGCGACATTGGCGGGCGGCGGCAGCGTGCGCCGACATACCACGCCCGCGGCTTCCAGTTCGCCGAGCCGCTGCGACAACACATTCGCGCTGATCGCGGGCAATCCCGTGCGCAATTCGCCGAAGCGCTTGGGGGACCACAATAGCTCGCGCACCACGAGCAGCGCCCAGCGTTCGCCGAGCAGTTCCATCGCGTGAGCCGCGCCGCACGCATCGTCATAGCGACGTCTGGTTGTTTTTTCTAACTTCATAGTTGTAATATGTAATTTATCTGGCCATGATCATCAAGATGATTCGAAAAGTGGAGTAAGCGATGCGCGTCATGGTATTGGTCAAGGCGACCGCGGACAGCGAAGCCGGCATGCACCCCTCTTCCCAACTTGACGCGATGTTCGCGGCGATGGGAGCGTTCAACGAACAGCTCGTGGAAGCGGGCGTCATGGTGGGAGGCGATGGACTGAAGCCGTCGTCGGCTGGCAAGCGGGTTGCCTTCGACTGCGCCCGGCGCACCGTGATCGATGGCCCTTTCTCCGCCACCAGCGAACTGGTCTCAGGCTACTGGATCTGGAACGTCCGCGACATGGACGACGCAATCGATTGGGCGAAACGATGCCCCAACCCAATGCCGGGGCCGAGCGAACTCGAAATCCGGCCGTTCTACGAAGCCTCGGACCTGGTCGAGGTGATGTCTCGCGACCAAGTCGACCGAGAGGCTTTCCTGCGCCGCAGCATGGGCCAATCCAGCACCGAGGGAGAAGGACAATGAGCTACATCGACGGTTTCGTGCTAGCGGTCGAGACCGCTCGGCGAGACGAATTCATCGACCACGCGCGCCGGATCGACGCGCATTTCCTTGAATTCGGTGCGACCCGGATCGTCGAATGCTGGGGCGACGACGTACCGGACGGCACCGTCACCGACTTCGCCCGCGCGGTGCAGGCGAAAGCGGGCGAGACGGTGGCCTTCTCCTGGATCGAATGGCCCGACAAGGCGACCCGCGACGCGGCAATGGAAAAGCTGCGCACCGACGAGCGCATGATGGACGAACCGATGCCGTTCGACGGCAAGCGCATGATCTTCGGCGGATTTTCGCCCGTCGTCGCACTCGGAGGCGTAAAATGACCAACCATCATGGCGACTTCATCTGGTACGAACTCCTCACCCCCGATGCTGATGCCGCGCGCGCTTTCTACGAAGGCGTCGTCGGCTGGACGATCGAGGCGCAGGCGTCGGGTGACATCGGGTATCGGATGATCGCCGCCGCCGACGGCCCGGTCGCCGGGCTGATGCCGCTCACCCCCGAAATGGCGTCGGGCGGCGCACGCCCGACGTGGCTCGGCTATATCGGGGTCGACGATGTCGATGCGATGGCGGCGTCGATCGAACGGGGTGGCGGCACGATCCATCTCGCCCCCACCGATCTTCCCGGCGTTGGCCGTTTCGCCTTCGTCGCCGATCCCGCTGGCGTGTCCTTCTACCTGATGCGCGGCGCGTCGGACGAGGAAAGCCACGCCTTTTCCTATGATCGGCCGCGTCCGGGTCATTGCGCGTGGAACGAGCTCGCGACCGACGATCCCACCGCCGCGCTCGGCTTTTACGGCCAGCGCTTCGGCTGGGTGAAGGATGGCGAGATGGACATGGGGTCGATGGGGTCGTATCAATTCCTCCGCCACGCCGGTCGCGCGCCAGACGGTTCGCCGCCGGGACGCGGCATGATCGGCGCGGTGATGCCCCGGCCCCCCGAAATGCCCGCCCCCGCCTGGACCTATTATTTCCGCGTCCCCGACATCGACGCCGCAGCAGCGCAAATCACAGACAGCGGCGGCACCATCACTCAGCCCCCGATTGAAATCCCCGGCGGCGATTATTCGCTCTCCGCAATCGACCCCCAGGGCGCGAGCTTCGCTCTTGTCGGCAGCAGAGGTAAAGCTCGATGACCAAACTCACCCCCTGACGCTGTACGACGGCGCGACGATTGCCCAACGCGCCCCTCGCGCAATCATGCTGCATCTGCTAACGGCGCGCGCATGCTCAATCTGAATGGCATCACGGTGCGCCTTGGCGGGCGCGTCATCCTCGACGGCGCGACCGCGGCGCTGCCGCCGGGCAGCCGCGTCGGGCTGATCGGGCGCAACGGCGCGGGCAAGTCGACGATGGTGCGCGTCGTCGCGGGGCTGCTCGAACCCGACGACGGCAGCGCGGACATGCCCAAGGGCGCGCGGATCGGCTATATCGCGCAGGAAGCGCCGTCGGGCGAGATGACCCCGTTCGACACCGTGCTTGCCGCCGATGTCGAACGCGCCGCGCTGATGCACGAAAGCGAGACGACCGAGGATACCGACCGGCTTGGCGACGTGTATGAGCGGCTGATCGCGATCGATGCGTACACCGCGCCCGCGCGCGCCGCGCAGATCCTGCTCGGCCTCGGCTTCGACGAACATATGCAGCAGCAGCCGCTCGACAGTTTCTCGGGCGGGTGGAAGATGCGCGTCGCGCTCGCCGCGCTGCTGTTCTCGCAGCCTGACCTGCTGCTGCTCGACGAGCCCTCGAACCACCTCGATCTCGAAGCGGTGATGTGGCTCGAGGATTTCCTCAAGACCTACAAGGCGACGATCGTGGTGGTGAGCCATGAGCGTGACTTCCTCAACAACGTCGTCGATCACATCCTGCACCTGCAGGGCGGCAAGATCACGCTCTATCCAGGCGGCTACGATGCGTTCGAGCGCCAGCGCGCCGAGCGACTGGCGCAGATCGAGGCGGCGCGCGCCAACCAGGCGGTGCAGCGCGAGAAGTTGCAGAGCTATATCGCCAAGAATAGCGCGCGCGCCTCGACCGCCAAGCAGGCGCAGAGTCGGCAGAAGATGCTCGCCAAGATGCAGCCGATCGCGGAAAGCTACAACGATCCCTCGCTGAGCTTCGACTTCCCCGATCCCACCGAATTGCGTCCGCCACTGATTACGCTCGATCATGCCAGCGTCGGCTATGGCGAGACCCCGATCCTCAAGCGGCTCAACCTGCGGCTCGATCCCGACGACCGGATCGCGATGCTGGGGCGCAACGGCAACGGCAAAACCACGCTCGCGCGGCTGCTCGCGGCGCAATTGGCGCCGATGGACGGCGGCATGACCGCGTCGGGCAAGATGAAGGTGGGGTATTTCACCCAGTATCAGGTCGAAGAGCTCGACACCGACGATTCGCCGCTCGAACACATGACCCATGTCATGAAGGGCGCGAGCCCTGCCGCGGTGCGCGCGCAATTGGGGCGGTTCGGCTTTTCGGGCGACAAGGCGACGACCAAGGTCGGCAAGCTGTCGGGCGGCGAGCGCGCACGGCTGGCGCTGGCGCTGATCACCCGCGACGCGCCGCACATGCTGATCCTCGACGAGCCGACCAACCACCTCGACGTCGATGCGCGCGAGGCGCTGGTCCAGGCGCTCAACGCCTATACCGGCGCGGTCATCCTGGTCAGCCACGATCGCCACATGGTCGAACTTACCGCCGACCGGCTGGTGCTGGTCGACGAGGGCACCGCGAAGGAATTCGACGGCAGCCTCGACGATTACATCGCCTATGTCCTGAAGGGCGACGGTCCCAAGGAAGCCAAGGCCAAGAAGGCCGACAAGAAGGCGATCGCCGCCGCGCGCGAACGCGACCAGGAACTGCGCAAGACCGTCCGCGATCTGGAGGGCGAAACCGCCAAGCTCCACGCCGAACGCAGCGCGCTCGATCGCGCGATGTTCGATCCCTCGGGCGCGGAGCCGCGCTATGCCACGATGTCGATGAGCGACCTCGCGATCCGCCGTGCCGAGGTGCAGGCGCGGCTCGAAACGACCGAAGCGAAATGGCTCGAAGCGAGCGAGGCGCTGGAGGGCGTCGCGGCCTGAGGGACGGCTGAAGATGGTGGAAAGCGGTCTGGCGGCTCTTTGCGACGACGTTTATCAAAGCAGACATTGACGCACGTCGTGGCGGCAGGCACTTCTCGCGGCATGAAGCGATGTGCCATCTTAATCGCGTGTGCATCTAGCTCGGCGTTGGGTCAAATTCCTGCTGATCCGACGCCTTCTAATTTGACCTATCGCCTTGAATACGCGACGCGCGATGCTGACGCGCACCACGACTGTCCAACCCGACGTGGGGATCGCTATGCAGCGGACTTCCAACGGCGCTATGGAAAACGAATACAGCATCTCAAGAATGTCCACCTCGCCCGATCAGGTCGTCCTGATCCGGACTTCATTATCCTGACCGACTGTCGCATGTTCAATGGGTCAGCGGCTGAGCGCGACGCGCGCCATCGTAAGGCAATGAATGACTTCGAGGGCACACTACGCAAGCTAGAGCAAGAGTTCGGCGACTATTGAGGTTTGACGAACGACCGCTTTCGGGCGGTGCTGCTACTCGACATGAAGGCCGACATTGGGCGAAACCCGCCCCTTTCGGCCACTGTCCTACACGGCCCAACCGTGTCATCGTCCCTATCGCTCATTCTCACGGTCGGATCGCGACGATCTCCAGCGATGTTTTGGACGCCGTGACTGCGGCCAGCACCCGCACGGGGGTGACCTTGTGTGAACTTTGTGGCGCGGATTGCCACGCCGACGCGGCGGTTCAGCCTTCGTCGGCCTCCTCGCCACCCGCGGCAGGCCGTTCGAACCAGCTCTCGACCTCGCCGCTGAGCTTCAGCGTCAGCGGACGACCGCGGCGGTCGACCTTCTTGCCGAGCGCGACGCGGATCCAGCCGTCGGGGATCGAATATTCCTCGACATCCTTGCGCTCGGCACCCTTGAAGCGGATGCCGATGCCGCGTTCGAGCGCGGCCTGGTCGAAATAGGGGCTCGACGGGTCGGTCGAGAGGCGATCGGGGGGGCTGTCGGTCATGCGCGTGCGCTTAACCGCTTCGCGCGCGCCTCCGCCACAAAAAAGCGGCGCGGGGGATCGCTCGCCCCGCGCCGCCGATTGTTCGGATCGGTGTCAGCCGCAAACGCGGACGCGCACGCCGCGCCCGTAATAGGGATCGTACCGCCGCTCGACCCAGCACCGCTGCGGGCGATAATCGTCATTATAATAGCCCTGGCGCGGGTAATAGCCGCGGTCATAATAATTGTTCTGCGGGTAATAATAATTGCCCTGCGGGTAATAGCCGCGATCATAATAGCGGTTGTTGTTGCTGCTCGCGATTGCCGCGCCGAGACCGAGACCGATGATCCCGCCGACAATCGCCGCCCCCGCCGCGTCGCCGCCACGGTTGTAGTGGCGCCCGTAATAGCGCTGCGCCTCGGCTGGTGCCGCGACCGTGAGCGCGGTTGCCGCCATTGCAACGCCGAGCGCTGCTTGCTTGATAATAGTGTTCATTACCGAACCTCCAGTTACTCGCTACGCCCGGTCCGCGGATCACCAACGCACGGCGACCGACCGTGTTGCATCGGTAGCAAGATCGCGCTGAACGCCGCCGGAACGGCGCGTTCACACGAGGTTTAGCCAGCTGCGGCGGCGCGCAGCCAATGCGCGCCCATCTGCGTGTCGAGCGAAACGGGGTCGAACCGATCGAGCCCAGAACCCGGGTAGAAGGTGACCTCCCCGAACAATGGTCGGCCCCCCACCTCGTACAGGTCGACGCGGGCGAAGTCGAAGCCAGTCGCAAGCGTCTCCGCCGCCACGATCATCCGCGCGAGCGA
>JALYTW010000032.1 GCA_030854075.1 Pseudomonadota bacterium | reverse complement strand
GTCGTGGAGATCGGGCGCGGCGCGCGGGCCGGCGTCGGTTGGCGCGCAGCGTGGCAGCTTGGCGCGGCCCGCCTCGGGGATCGCCTCGCGGACGATCTCGACCGTCAGCGTGGCCCCCTGCGGCACGCAGCGCGGTGATGTTACGAGTTGGAGTTCTGCACCGTCCGCCAGCGTCACGCGGTCGGCGGCGGTGCGCCTCGCTGACATAACCGCACCGAGCCGCAGCCCTTCGTCGAGCTCGATCGCGGTCTCGACGATCCGATCGTCCTCGACCAGCGCGGCGCGGGCTTCGCCGATGCCGCGCTCCCAGAGCCACTCAGGCAAGCAGCAGCCCCGCGGTGCGTAGCAGCGCGCGCGTTTCCATCAGCGGCAGCCCGACGACCCCCGAATGGCTGCCGTGGAGGAAGCGGACGAACGCCTCGGCGCGGCCCTGGATCGCATAGCCCCCCGCCTTGCCGCGGCCCTCTCCGCTGGCGACATAGGCCGTGATTTCGGCGGCATCGAGCGGACGGAACGCGACGATCGTGTCCGACAGCCGGTGGCGCATGACGCCGTCTCGAGCGATCACGACGACCGCCGATAGACAATGATGGCGGCGCCCCGAGAGCAGCGCGAGCATCCGCGCAAGCTCGACATCGTCGGCGGGCTTGCCGAGAATCCGGCGGCCGACCGCGATGATGGTGTCGCCTGCCAGCACGATCTCGTCGGGGCCGCGCGCAACCGTCGCCGCCTTGGCGAGCGCGATGCGGACGGCATAGTCGCGCGGCGGTTCGGCCTTTAGCGGCGTTTCGTCGACGTCGGGCGCGGCGATTCGATCGGGCTCGACCCCCAGCCGCGTGAGCAGGTCGCGCCGCCGCGGCGAGGAGGAGGCGAGCACGAGCCGGGGCGGGGAGTCGACGGGGTTGGTCATCGCGCTGTCGGAAGCATCATTCGCGCGGCAAGGGAAGCCTCGCGGCGCATACGCCTCGTCATGTGGTCGCGCTGGGGGTGGTCGCCCAGTTACTGCGGGCCGGGGCCGCCGCGTCCCGGCATGAAGCGATAGGTGATTCGCCCCTTGGTCAGGTCATAGGGCGTCATCTCGACGAGCACTTCGTCACCGACGAGGACGCGGATGCGATTCTTGCGCATCTTGCCCGCGGTGTGACCGAGGACCTCATGGTCGTTCTCGAGCCGAACGCGGAACATGGCGTTGGGGAGCAATTCCACCACCTGGCCGCGCATTTCGAGTAGTTCTTCCTTGGCCAAACAAAACCTCTGACAATATAGGGGAAATCTTGCGCCGCCCCTTAGCCGACAACGCGCGCAAAGGAAAGCGACCGTGGTTTCGCCACGGCCTGCCGCCGTATCCCGGCCAACCCTGGCGCGCGGCTGCCTGTTCCGCAGCGGGCGATCATGGCATGGCGATCGCATGCCGCCCGCCGACAACCCCGTGACGACGCTGCCGATCGACGCGGTGCTGCCCGACCTCGTCGCAGGCTTGCGCGATGTGGCCAACGCGGTGCTCGTCGCGCCGCCGGGGGCGGGCAAGACCACCGCGGTCGCGCCCGCGTTGCTGGCCGAGCCATGGTGCACCGGCGAGATACTGCTGCTGTCGCCGCGCCGGTTGGCGGCGCGTGCGGCGGCGGAGCGGATGGCCGCGCTGGCGGGCGAACCGGTCGGCAAGACGTTCGGCTATGCGACGCGGATGGATTCGAAACGGTCGACGGCGACGCGCGTCACCGTCGTGACCGAGGGCATCTTCGTCGCGCGGATCCAGTCCGACCCCGAACTCGCGGGCGTCTCCGCGGTGTTGTTCGACGAGGTCCACGAACGCAGCCTCGACGGCGATACCGGGCTCGCCTTCGCACTCGATGCGCAAGAGGCGTTTCGCTCCGATTTGCGGCTGGTCGCGATGTCCGCGACGCTCGACGGCGCGCGGTTCGCGGGAGTGATGGGTTCCGCGCCGGTGATCGAGAGCGAAGGGCGGAGTTATCCGCTGGAACTCCGCTATCTTGGTCGCCGGGCGGAAGCGCGGATCGAGGACGAGATGACGAGCGCGATCCGCACCGCGCTGCGCGAGGGGGAGGGGGGCGTGCTAGCGTTCCTGCCCGGGGTCGCGGAGATCGAGCGGGTCGCGGACCGGCTCGCCGACCTGCCTGACACGATCGCGCTGCATGAATTGCACGGCAGCCTCGATCCGCGCGACCAGCGCGCCGCGATCCTCGCCGAGCCGGATGGTCGGCGCAAGCTGGTGCTGGCGACGAGCGTCGCGGAAACCAGCCTGACGCTGGCGGGGGTGTCGATCGTCGTCGATTCGGGGTTGGCGCGACGCCCGCGCTACGATCGCGCGGCGGGCATGACCCGCCTCGTCACGGAACGCGCCAGCCAAGCGGCGGTCACCCAGCGCGCGGGCCGCGCCGCGCGGCTCGGGCCGGGCGTTGCGTATCGCCTGTGGGAAGAGCCGGCGACCGCGGGGCTACCGCGCTTCGACCCGCCCGAAATTCTTGAGACCGACCTATCGAGCCTCGTCCTCGCCACCGCGATCTGGGGGGTCGCGGACCCGCGCGCGCTGCGCTGGCTCGATCCACCGCCCGACGTCGCAGTTGCTGAAGCGCGCGCGCGCCTCACGGCGCTCGGGGCGCTCGATGGGGATGGGCGACCGACGCCGCATGGAAAGGCGATCGCGACGATGCCGATGCCGCCGCGGCTCGCGCACATGCTATTGTGCGCTGGCCCGCTCGGACTGGGGCGCGTTGCGGCCGAGGTCGCGGTGCTGCTCAGCGAGCGAGGGATCGGCGGCACTGATCCTGATCTCGAAGCGCGGCTGCGCCAGTGGCACGGTGACCGGGGGAAGAAGGCCGAGGCGGCGCGAAGCTTGGCGGCAAGATGGTCCAAACTGGCGACGCATCGGTCTCATCCGCTCGTGTCGAACGGGCAAGAACAGATCGCGACCGCCATCGCACTTGCCTTTCCGGATCGTATCGCGCGTCGCCGCGACGCGTCGGGCGAGGCCTGGGGGTCGGTCGGCGGCCGCGGATTTCGCATCGATCCTACCTCGTCACTGGCGCGCAACGACTGGCTTGCGGTCGCCGACACGCAGGGTGCGGCGTCGGGCGCGCGCATCCTGTCGGCCGCAGGGATCGATCTCGCCACCATCGAAACGCTCTTTGCGGATCGGATCGAGATCCGCCGCACCGCCAATTTCGATCCTGCAACCGGGGGTGTCACCGCGCTGCGCGAACGGCGACTGGGCGCGCTGCGGTTGTCGAGCGGTCCCGACAGTGACGCCGATCCCGATGCCATTGCCGCGGCGCTGGTCGAGGGCGTTCGTAGCAATGGCGTCGCGCTCTTGCCGTGGAACGCCACGGCGAAGGCGCTGCGCCATCGCGCCGCCTATGCAAGCGTGCCGCTCGATGACGCGATGCTCAACGCCAGGCTCGACGACTGGCTCCCCGCGCTGGTCACGGGCAAGCGCCGCCTGGACGCAATCCCGCCGCCTGCGCTTGCCGATGCGCTCCGCAAGATGATCGGCTGGGACGCGCTTCGCACCATCGACCGATTTGCGCCCGCCGATTTCACGAGCCCGGCCGGAAGCACTCATCGCATCGACTATGCCGCGGAGGCGGGCCCGACCGTCGAACTCCGCCCGCAGGCGCTGTTTGGACTCGCCGAACATCCGACGATTGGTGAAGCGCGAACCCCGCTCGTGCTCAGCCTTACCAGCCCCGCGAATCGGCCGATCCAGACCACGCGCGATCTGCCCGGGTTCTGGGCGGGAAGCTGGGCCGCGATCGCGAAAGAAATGCGGGGGCGCTATCCGCGGCATCCCTGGCCCGACGATCCCGCGTCCGCATCGGCAACGTTACGGACGAAGAATGCTGATGCGCGCGCGCTTGGGAAGCGATAGGGGGAAGGCATGCCTACCGCCCGAATCTTTCAGCGCCCCAAGAATGCGATGCAGTCCGGCCGATACCGTACCGATCGCTGGCAGCTTGAGTTCGAGCCCGTCGAGGCCAAGCATCCCGATCCGCTTACCGGTTGGGCGGGCAGCGGCGACACCCGCGACCAGGTTCGTCTCGGCTTTCCGACTGAGGAAGCGGCGATCGCCTATTGCGAGCGGCAGGGCTGGGACTATTCGGTCGTCCCCGCGCCGACGAAGACGCTGAAGCTGCAGGCCTATGCGGACAATTTTCGCTAGCTAAGTCCTAATGACGTACCCACATCCGTTCGTGCTGAGCTTGTCGAAGCACGGTGAGACTCATCGCCCTTCGACAGGCTCAGGGCGAACGGTTCTATGTAAGCTCATCGCGCTCTAAAGCCCGCCGAGGATATCGCTGCCGAGCAGCATCAACAGCTTGGCATCGATCGCCACACCCGCGCGCCGCTTGGCCGCGACGAACGCCGCGATCTCGCCGATCGCGACGCGGTGGACGGTGATGTCTTCCCCCGCCACGCCGCCGCCATCGGCGATCTTGTCGAGCCCCGATGCGACGACCAAGGTGAAGTGCTCCGACGTCATTCCCGGCGACGAAAAATACTCGCCGCGTTCCTCGAGGCGCGTCGCGCGATAGCCGGTTTCCTCCTCCAGCTCGCGTCGCGCCGCGACAAGGACGCTCTCACAGGCTTCCTCGTCGCCGACGAGCCCTGCAGGCAGTTCAAGGCAGGCGCGGGCGATCGGCACGCGATATTGTTCGACGAGCAGCACGCAGCCGAGGTCATCGACCGCGACGATCACCGCGGCGGCGATGTCGCGGGTACGTTCGGCATATTCCCAACGGCCTTGCCGGCGCACCGCGAGGTAGCGCCCCGACCACATCGTTTCGACCGGTTCGGTCACAGCTCTATCAGGCGGTCCGGCAGTTCGTTGGGGTCGGTCCCGGTGTGCGGGAAATGGTCGGCGAGGACCGCGCCGACCTGCGCGATCGCGGCCACCATCCCGTCACCCGCGTTCCCCTGTTTCAGCCCTTCGACCAGCGCGGCCATCGCCCGCCCCCATGCGTCGGGGGTTACCTTGGCGAGCACCGCTTCGTCGGTGACGATCTCGGCGCGGCGTTCGGCGAGACTGACATAGAGCAGCACGCCGGTCCGCGTCGCGGTGCGCGCCTCGATCGCGGCGCGGAACAACAGCACCGCGCGCGCGCGCACCCGCCGGGTCTTGGTCGAATCGGGGGTCAGTCGCATCCGCACCGCATCGGGGCTCGCCGCCCAGCGCAGCAGCAAGAACACGACGATCAACAGCACCAGCAACGCCGACAGCAACTGCCCCATCGTCAATGCGCCGCCCCAGCCGCCCCAATCGCCCCCGCCATAGACCGCGTCGAGGACCGCGACGAAGCGCGCCGGGATCGCCGCCATCACCGCGACGAGCAGCAGCATCCCCAGCAACGCCCAATGAAGCGCGGCGTCGTGATACGCGTCCGATCGCTGCGCAACGATCGCGACGATCTCGGCGTCGGTGGTCGCTTCCGCCGCGGTCACCGCCGCGCCGATCGCCGCGCGGTCGCTTGCATCGATGGTCATCACCAGCCCCCCGACGCGCCGCCGCCGCCGAACCCGCCGCCGCCGCCGCCGCCGAATCCGCCGCCGCCCCAGCCACCGCC
>JALYTW010000008.1 GCA_030854075.1 Pseudomonadota bacterium | reverse complement strand
TTCGTCGAATAGGGTAAATGATTGCAGGTCGAACGAACCCCAACCGTTCGCCCTGAGCTGGTCGAAGCCTGTCCTGAACCACGCCGAAGGGCCTGAGTCTCACCGTGCTTCGACAAGCTCAGCACGACTGGGTCTAGGTAACGTCACTTCGCTTTAGCGGCGAAGCGGGGCGCGTTCGCTCAGCAGGTTGCGGATCGTCGTCGCCGCGACTCCCGCCTGGCCCATCGCGTGGCCGATCTGGTCGAGCCCCTTGACGACATCGCCGGCTGCGAAGAGCCCGGGGATAGTCGTGCGCATGTGTTCGTCGACCTCCAGGCAGCCATCGTCGCTCGCCGTTGCGCCCGCGTCGACCGCGAGCCGGGATCGAATCACCGACCCTAGCGCGGGATAGACGCTATCGAATTCCAGCCGTCCGCGCGCGGCGTCGAACGCGAGGCGCTGGCCGTCATCGGCGTCCTCGATGGCATAGCCGCCGCATGGCCCATCGACCCGCACGATCCCCGCATCATCGAGCGCGCGTTCGCAGGCGGGGTCGAGCTGGTGTTCGGCGGCGGGTGCGACGAGCGTCACGTCGCTGGTAAAGCCACGCAGGAACAGCGCCTCTTGCATGCCATGATCCCCGGTGCCGATCACGCCGACACGCCGGTCGGTGATTTCGTAACCGTCGCAGATCGGGCAATAGCGGAGAAGCCCCGCCGCGAGCGCGCGGTCGTGGAGTGCGGGGTCCATGTCGGGCCGGTTGTTGATGACGCCGGTCGCGAGCAGGACCGTGCGCGCAGCGTAGCGGCCGTGATCGGTCGTGACCGTGAAATTCTCGCCGTCGGGCGCGATCCGTTTGACCTCGACCTGCTCGCGCACCGCGCCGTAAGTTTCGGCTTGCGCGAGCATCCGGGCGAGCAGATCCGGACCAGCAATGCCATCGGGATAGCCGGCATGGTTGCGGGTGCATGGAATGAACGCCGCGCGGCTCGATCCACAATCGAACAGCCGGGTCGAGAGGTGAAAGCGCGCGAGGTAGATCGCCGCGGTGAGGCCGGCGGGGCCGGCGCCGATGATGATGCAGTCGTCCCACCTGTCCGACATCTTGTCGCGCTCCGCCAATGTGTATACATCGCGTATATACGGAGGTTGCGATGAGCAAGGAATATCGCGCGAAGGTGTTCAAGTCAGGCAATTCGCTCGCGCTGCGACTGCCCAAGGCGCTCGGCGTCGTCGAGGGTACCGAGATGCGCGTTCGCGAAGAGGCAGGAAAATACACGTTCGAGCCCGCCGAGCCCGGGCGCAAGATCGATGTCAGCAAGTTTTGGGGCAAGGCCCCGTGGCTGACCGTGTCGCCGCGCGAGGATTTCGAGGAGCGCCCCAGTGCGATTACCGCGAACTCGATCAAAGATGATCGGTGACTCGATTCCTGATCGATTCGGATTGCGCTATCTACGCGATGACCGGTCAATTCCCGGCGCTCGGCGCCCGGCTGGTGGATTGCGCGCCCGGTGAGGTCGCTATTTCTGTGATCAGCTTTGCCGAACTCAAATTTGGGACGGTGCTCGGCAGGCCGCCACCCGGCGACGTGTTCGACGCCTTTTTAGCAATCATCCCGATGCTCGCGTTCGACGAAGCCGCGGCCCGAGCCTATGCGGCGTTGCCATTCAGGCGCGCGCGGTTCGACCGACTATTGGCTGCTCACGCCATTAGTTTGAACGCGACTATCGTTACCAACAATGAGCGTGATTTTAATGACGTCCCCGGATTGAGGATCGAGAACTGGACGCTGTGACTTTCGCCGCCACCATCCTGACGCTCTACCCAGAGATGTTTCCCGGGCCGCTTGGCACGTCGCTCGCCGGGCGCGCGTTGGGGGAGGGGAAATGGTCGTGCGAGGCGGTGCAGATCCGCGACTTTGCCACCGACAAGCATCGATCGGTCGACGACACCCCGGCGGGCGGGGGCGCGGGAATGGTGTTGCGCGCGGATGTCGTCGCGGCGGCGATCGACGCGCACGCGGATCAGCGCCCGCTGCTGGCGATGACACCACGGGGCAAGCCGTTGACGCAGGCGCGGGTCCGGGCGCTGGCTGCAGGGCCGGGCGTGACGATCCTGTGCGGGCGGTTCGAGGGGTTCGACGAGCGCTTGTTCGAGGCGCGCGCCATCGAGGAAGTGTCGATCGGCGACTACATATTGTCGGGCGGCGAGATGGCGGCGCTGGTGCTGCTGGATGCTTGCATTCGACTGCTCCCCGGCGTAATGGGCGCGGCTTATAGCGGCGTGGACGAGAGCTTCGAAACGGGGCTGCTCGAATACCCGCATTATACCCGACCTAATGAATGGGAAGGGCGCACGATCCCCGAAGTGCTGCGATCGGGGGATCATGCGAGGATCGATGCCTGGCGGTACGCCCTGGCGGAGACCGATACACGGCTACGGCGGCCGGACCTTTGGGAGCGCCATCAGGGTGCTCGGGTTCAGTCGCCCTATGGCGCGCGGCGACGGACTGAGGACTAACCGACGTGAACCTGATCCAGACGCTCGAAGCCGAGCAGATCGCCAAATTCCATGAGACCAAGAGCATTCCCGAATTCCGCCCCGGCGATACGCTGAAGGTCGGCGTGAAGGTCGTCGAAGGCGAACGGACCCGCGTCCAGAACTACGAAGGGGTGTGCATCGCGCGTTCGAACCGCGGGATGGGCAGTTGCTTCACGGTCCGCAAGATGAGCTTTGGCGAGGGCGTCGAGCGCGTCTTCCCGCTCTATTCGCCCAACGTCGAATCGATCGTCGTCGTCCGCAAGGGCGCGGTGCGGCGTGCCAAGCTCTATTATCTGCGTGGCCGGACCGGCAAGTCGGCACGGATCGCCGAGCGCCGTGATCCGCGTCCGCCGAAGAACGCTCCCGCCCCGGCGGAGTGATCTTCGCCCGAGGCGAATGCGAATGGGGTGCCGGAGCGAATGCTGCGGCGCCCCTTTTCGTATTACGCGACGGTGGGTTGCTTCTTAGCAAGATTGCTGCGATGCAGCATAACACGACGGACTCGCTCAAGCGGGTGGCTCGGCCCGGCGCCTATCCCCGGGACCATGCGGGCGTTGTACCGCGACAGTTCTGGACTCTCCCATGACCCTGACCGCCACGCTTCGCCGCGACTGGCTCACGAACCCGCGTGCCGACATCCTTGCCGGGATCGTCGTTGCGTTGGCGTTGATCCCAGAGGCGATCGGCTTTTCGATCATTGCAGGCGTCGATCCCCGCGTCGGGCTGTACGCATCGGTGGCGATCGCGATGGTGATCTCGTTGACCGGTGGCCGGCCGGGCATGATCTCCGCCGCGACCGCCGCGGTCGCGGTCGTCGTGGTGCCGTTGGTTCGCGACCACGGCGTCGACTACCTCTTCGCCGCGACGATCCTGATGGGTCTGATCCAGGTGCTGGCGGGGCTCGCGCGGCTTAATCTGGCGATGCAGTTCGTCTCGCGATCGGTCATCACCGGCTTCGTCAACGCGCTCGCGATCCTGATTTTCATGGCGCAGTTGCCGCAGCTGACCGAGGTCGGCTGGCAGACCTATGCGATGGTCGCGGGCGGGCTGGCGGTGACCTATCTGTTCCCCCGCGTGTCGAAGGCGGTGCCGTCACCGCTGGTCGCGATCCTGGTATTGACCGCGATCAGCATCGGGATGGGTGCGAGCGTCCACACGGTGGGTGACATGGGCAAGCTGCCGGAAGGCCTGCCCAGCCTCGTCCTGCCCAACGTTCCGCTGACGTGGGATACGCTGCGGATCATCGCGCCCTATTCGCTGACGATGGCCGCGGTAGGCTTGCTCGAATCGCTGCTGACCGCGCAGATCGTCGACGACATGACCCACACCGACAGCGACAAGCGCCGTGAGTGTGCGGGGCAGGGGGGCGCGAACATCGTCGCCGCGCTGGTCGGCGGGATGGGGGGATGCGCGATGATCGGGCAATCGGTGATCAACGTTACGAGCGGCGGGCGCGGGCGACTATCGACCTTCACCGCGGGCGCGTTTCTGCTGTTTCTGCTCGCCGTGCTCGGGCCGTTTGTCGGGCGGGTGCCGATGCCTGCGCTGGTCGCGGTAATGATCATGGTGTCGATCGGGACATTCAGCTGGAGCTCGATCCCCAATCTGCGCCACCACCCTTGGCCGTCATCGCTGGTGATGCTGACAACCGTGGTGGTGGTGGTGGCGACCCATGATCTCGCCAAGGGGGTACTGACGGGTGTGCTGCTGTCGGGGATCTTCTTTGCCGGTAAGGTCCGTCGGATGTTCGCGTTGGAGCGGATTCAGGAGGGCGGCACCGCGACTTATCGCGTGACGGGGCAGATCTTCTTCGCCTCGGTTGATCGGTTTACGCGCGAATTCGATGCACAACGCGGCGATGCGCGGCACGTCGTGATCGATGTGACCGCGGCGCATTTCTGGGATATCTCGGCGGTCGGCGCGCTCGACAAGATCGTCGCCAAGCTGCGCCGCGAGGAGGTTGTGGTCGAGGTGATCGGCTATAACCGCGCGAGCGCCGATCTGGTCGACAAATTCGCGCTGCACGACAAGACCGGGGTCGAGATCGGGTTTGCGCCGCACTGAAGCAGCGGGCAGGGCTACCGGACAAGGGCGCAAGGCTCATCTATACCGTTCGGGCTGAGCCTGTCGAAGCCCGGCATCCCAAAGGCGCAGCAAATCGCGTGTCGAGAGGAGCCCTTCGACAGGCTCAGGGCGAACGGAAGAGGATGGGAACGCCGGTCAGCGCGTGACGATCGACTGGCCGAGGCCGATCATCTTGCCCTTCGTCACGATCACCTTGTCGCCGAGCTTGACGACCCCGAACAGCTTCTTGGCGAGACCGAGCGGAATGCCAATACAGCCGTGGGTCGCATTCTCGTATTTGATCTCGCTGCCGTGGATCGAAATCCCGTCGTTGGTGAGCCGGAGCATATAGGGCATCGGTGCATCGTAGAGGTTCGAGATGTGGTCGGCGTCCTTCTGGGTGATCGGAAAGGTGCCGAGCGGCGTGTCCATACCCTGCGCGCCAAAGATGATCGCGGCGGTGCCGATCTCATAACCATTGCGGAACACCGACAGGGTTTCCGCGCCAAGATCGACGGTGACCACGATCGGCCCCGCAGGCGCGCCGCCCTCGTCCCAGAAATATTTGCCGTAGGGGATCGGGCCGTCGGTATCGAGGATGCGCTTGACGACGAAGCGGTCGTCGACCGGCGTCCGGGTAGCGGGCTTTACCGACGGCATGGGCGTGAGCGCGGGATGCGAGCGCCTGGTGGCGCGGGGGGGCACATCGCGCGTGACCGCAACGCGCGGCGTGCTGGCGCGGGCGGGCATGTTCCGGACCGCGGCGAAGAGCGGCAGCGCCAGCAGCGGGGTCGCGAAGACGAGGCCTGCGACGATGCGCATCCGATTGGTGGAACGGCGATCAGCCAACGAAATCTCCTGATGTCGTTGGCAACGTGCGCGAAAAGCGATTAATTTTCTAGGGGTATCAACACGCTGTCCCCGGGTGGGACGATCGGGGAGCGGGTTTACCTTGCCGCTGGTGAGCCTCCCCGGCGCTGACCGGGGAGGACACGCTTATTGGTCGAGGAAGCTACGCATCTTGCGGCTGCGGCTCGGATGTTTGAGCTTGCGGAGCGCCTTCGCTTCGATCTGGCGGATGCGTTCGCGGGTGACGCTGAACTGCTGGCCGACTTCCTCGAGCGTGTGGTCGGTGTTCATCCCTATCCCGAACCGCATTCGCAGCACGCGTTCCTCGCGGGGGGTGAGCGACGCCAGCACCCGCGTGACGGTTTCCTTGAGGTTGGCCTGGATCGCGGCGTCGACCGGGATCACCGCGTTCTTGTCCTCGATGAAATCGCCGAGATGCGAATCCTCCTCGTCGCCGATCGGGGTTTCGAGGCTGATCGGCTCCTTGGCGATCTTCATGACTTTCCGCACCTTTTCCAAAGGCATGGAGAGTCTTTCCGCCATTTCCTCTGGAGTCGGCTCACGGCCCTGCTCGTGGAGGAACTGGCGGCTGGTGCGGACCAGCTTGTTGATCGTTTCGATCATATGGACCGGGATGCGGATCGTGCGCGCCTGGTCGGCGATCGAGCGCGTGATCGCCTGACGGATCCACCAGGTCGCATAGGTGCTGAACTTGTAGCCGCGGCGGTATTCGAACTTGTCGACCGCCTTCATCAGGCCGATGTTGCCCTCCTGGATCAGGTCGAGGAACTGCAGCCCGCGGTTGGTGTATTTTTTCGCGATCGAGATGACGAGGCGCAGGTTTGCCTCGACCATTTCCTTCTTGGCGATCCGCGCCTCGCGCTCCGCCTTCTGCACCATGTTGACGATGCGGCGAAATTCGCCGAGCGCCATCCCGGTCTGCTGGCTGATTTCCGCGATCTCGGTCCGGATGCGGTCGACCGCTTCGGCCTCGTTCGCGACGAACGCGGTCCATTTCTTGTCGAGCGACTTAACCGACGCGAGCCAGCTTTCGTCGAGCTCGTTGCCGATATAGCGGTCGAGGAAATCCTTGCGGCTGACCTTGTGGCGCTCGGCAAGGCGCAGCATCTGGCCGCCCAACGCAGTAAGGCGGCGGTTGAAGGCGTAGAGTTGATCGACCAGGAATTCGATCTTGGCGTTGTGAAACTGGACGCTTTCGACCTCCGCGGTGAGGTCTTCGCGCAGCTTCTGGTATTTGCGTTCGTCGCTCGCCGACAGCTCGCCGCCCGCGCTCATCGCGTCGAGTCGGCTGTGCTGGACCTTGCTGAATTTCTTGTAGAGCGCGGTAATGCTGGCGAAGCGTTCGAGCGCGATCGGCTTGAGCTGTTCCTCCATCTGCGCGAGGCTGAGGGTGTTATCCTCCTCCTCGTCGTCGGACGGGCGGGGGGTGCGCCGTTCGGTCATGTCGTCCTCGTCCTCGTCGGCCGAGGCTTCCTCCTTGACGTCGTCTTCTTCCTTGAAGCTGGTCCCGGCGTTCTTTTCGCTGATCTCGCCGTCGTCCTCGTCGGCGTTCTCGACCTGCTCGGCGGACGGCCCCTTCGACAGCATCGCGTCGAGATCGAGGATCTCGCGCAGCTGCATCGTGCCTTCGTTGAGCGCGGTCGACCAGTCGATAATCGAGGTGAAGGTGATCGGCGATTCGCACAGCCCCAGGATCATCGTGTCGCGCCCGGCCTCAATCCGCTTGGCGATCGCGATCTCGCCCTCGCGGCTGAGCAGCTCGACCGCGCCCATTTCGCGCAGGTACATGCGGACGGGATCGTCGGTGCGATCGACCGTCTCCTTCTTCTTCACTTCGGCCGCGGGCGCGGTGCCCTGATCGGCGTCGACCGTCTCGACCTCGTCTTCGGGCTGCGGCTCGGCCTCGTCGCCGTCCTCGCCCGCCTCGTCGTTCTCGACGATATTGATCCCCATCTCCGACAACGCCGAGGTCATGTCCTCGATCTGGTCGGACGTCATCTCACCCTGCGGTAGCGCCTCGTTGAGCTGGTCGTACGTGATGTACCCGCGCTTCTTGGCGCGCGCGATCACCTTTTTGACCGACGCGTCGTTCAGATCGATCAGCGGCGCATCGCCCGTGTCCGGTGCTTCTGCCGTGTCCGCCGCCATGTTAGCCTTCGCCATTAATTACCCTCGGATCCGAATGCTCGGGCGTCTTCGTTGGCTTGACATAGATTTGCAAGCCGATCTTCCAACGCCTGTTTTTCTCTCACCAATGCCACTTGCCGTTCGAACGCCTCGTCCGTGAAATGCGCCTGCATCGCCACCGTCGCCTCGGCGAGGGCATGATCGACTTCCGGGCGGGCCACCATGATCGCGATGGCTTCGTCGAGGTCGTTGCAGGCGCGCTCGGGATCGCCGGCGCTCTGGGTGAACGAATAGGGCATCGTATCGGCTCTCAGCAAATCGCTTGCGACTGAAGTGAAACCGGATTTCGCCAATATGGTGACGAGGCGGGCGCTATCAAGCGCCCCCTCGCGACGGCTGTCTGCCAGCGCGACGTCGACCACCGCCTCGAACAACCGCCCGAGCGTGCCGCCATGATCATTGGCGGCAAGTTTCAGGCTGCCGAGCACCTCCATGTGCCGCGCAATCTCCGCCGGATGGCGCAGCAATCCGGCCAGCACCGCCTTGGCGAGAACGCGGTCGATTCCGGCGGCGCGGAATTCCTTCGCGTCGGCGGTGATCGGGGCGAGCGGAGCCTTCCAGCCGCTCTTGCGATCATAGGGGCGCTTCTGGAACGGCACGAAGGGGCGGCGCTGCGGCGCGAATTGTTCGTCGAGGCGGCGGCGGAAATCGCGTTCATATTCGACCCGGACCGACTGATCGGCGATCGTTGAGGCCAGTTCCATTAGCCGCTGTTTCAAGCCGGCGCGCTGTTCGGGGGTATCGAGCGCCTCGGCGGCATATTCGCTCGACCAGAGCCGATCGACCAGCGGTTCGGTCGCCTTCAGCAGCGCCTCCATCGCCGGTCGGCCGCCCGCCTTGACGAGGTCGTCGGGATCCTGCCCTGGCGGCAAGGTCACGAACGCGAGGCTTTTGCCGGGCCTGAGCATCGGCAACGCGCGGTGCGCGGCGCGCAACGCCGCCTTCTGCCCCGCGGCGTCGCCGTCGAAGCAGAGGATGGGAACATCGACCATCCGCCACAATCGCTCGAGCTGTGCCTCGGTTAGCGCGGTGCCGAGCGGGGCGACCACCTCAGCAATCCCCGCCTGCGCGAGCGCGATGACGTCCATATAGCCCTCGACCACCAGCACGCGGTCCGCCTTGCGGCTGGCGGGGGCGGCCAGATCGAGATTGTAGAGCGTGCGGCCCTTGTCGAACAGCGGGGTGTCGGGGGAGTTGAGATATTTCGGCTCGCCCTGATCCATGATCCGCCCGCCGAACGCGATGGTACGGCCGCGCGCGTCGCGGATCGGGATCATCAGGCGCCCGCGGAACCGGTCGTAGGGCTCGCGAGGTCCAGTGGCGCCCTCGACCTGGATCAGCATCCCCGATTCGACCAGCAGCGCTTCGCCATATTCCTTGAGCGCGCCCTTGAGCTGGCCGCGGCTGTCGGGCGCGAACCCCATGCCGAACGCGCGCGCGGTCCCGGGCTTGATCCCGCGGCGATCGAGCAGCGCGCGCGCTTCGGCACCGGGTAGGCCGTTCAATTGCTCGGTGAACCAGGTCGCGGCGTCGGCCATCACCTCGTGCAGCCCCTTGGCGCGCTCAGCACGCTCGGCAGACTGGCGATCCATCGCGGGCAGCTCCAGCCCCGCGGCGGCCGCGAGTTCCTTGACCGCGTCCATGAAGGGCAACCCGCGCTGGTCGGTCATCCAGCGGATCGCGTCGCCGTGGGCGCTGCAGCCGAAACAGTGATAGAATGCCTTGTCGTCGTTGACGTAGAACGACGGGGTTTTTTCCTGATGGAACGGGCAGCACCCGCGCATCTCGCGGCCCGCCTTCTGGAGCTTGGTGGTCTTGCCGATCAGCGCCGACAGCGAAGTGCGCGCGCGCAGTTCGTCGAGGAAGGCGGGGGTGAGCGTCATAGCCCCCCTCCCGTTTGCGGGAGGGGTCGGGGGTGGGCTTGCTCACCGAGCGCGGCACGAATGATATGCACGACGCCTTCGAGATTACCCATTACCTCCGCATTGCTGAAGCGGATGACCCTGATGCCGCGTGATTCGATAAAACGTGTTCGCGTTGCGTCGTATTCGATCGTGCTCGCGTGGCTGTCGCCGTCCAGCTCGATCGCGAGCATCGCCGATCGTGACAGAAAGTCGCAAATATACCCGCCGACTGGCATCTGACGGCTGAACTTGGCGCCGCACCTGCTCGCGCCGAGCGCCGACCAGAGCTTGCGTTCGGCGGGGGTCGCGTCGCGGCGCAGGCGCTGGGCGTTCAGGGTTGGGCGGCGGACGCCATCCACGGTGCCCACCCCCGACCCCTCCCGCAAGCGGGAGGGGAGAGGTGCGCCGATGACGCCCCGTTCCTGCATCTCAGCTCAACGCCGCCTTCACGAGCCCGCTTGCCTTGCTCATGTCGAGTTCGCTGGCGTGGCGCGCCTTTAGTTCGGCCATGACGCGGCCCATGTCCTTCATGGCCGTGGCGCCGAGTTCGGCCTTGATCGCCTCGATCGCCGCGGCGGTTTCCGCCTCGGTCAGCTGGGTGGGCAGGAAACGTTCGATCACCGCGACCTCGACCTCCTCGGCGTGGGCGAGCTCCTCGCGGTCGCCCTTGCGGTACATCTCGATCGATTCGCGGCGCTGCTTGACCATTTTTTGCAGCACCTCGACGACCAGCGCGTCGTCGTCGTCGGGGGCTTTGCCCTCCCTGCTCTGCGGCGCACGCGCTTCGATGTCGCGGTTCTTGATCGCGGCCTGAATCAGGCTGACCGCGTTGCGGGTGTCCTTGTCGCCGGCCTTCATGGCAGCGATCTGGGCGGCTTTGATGTCGTCTCGAATCATGGTTTGGACCCTTATCAGATTGACGGCGCGGGCGCGCGCCCTTAGCGAGCGGGGCTTAGCGACATCGTTGATTCCAAGGGAGTGCCCGCCTGACCATGGCCGACGCCTATCCTACTGCTGCGCGCGCCGAAGTCTCCGCCAAGGTTCCGGAGGGAGCGACCGGCGTGCTCGTCCTCGCCAACGGCGAGATCGCGTGGGGGCGCGGATTCGGCGCCGAGGGGCAGGCGGTTGGCGAGGTGTGTTTCCACACCGCGATGACCGGGTATCAGGAGATCATGACCGATCCCTCGTTCGCGGGGCAGATCGTCACCTTCACCTTTCCGCATATCGGCAACGTCGGCGCGAACCCCGACGACGTCGAGGCGGACATGCCGCACGCGCTCGGCATCATCGTGCGTGAGGACGTGACCGCGCCGTCGAGTTTCCGCAGCGCCGGGCGGCTCGATGATTGGATGACGCGGCATGCGCGGATCGGGCTCGCCGGGATCGACACCCGCGCGCTGACCCGGCGGATCAGGGCGGGGGGCGCGCCCAACGGCGTGATCGCGCATTCGCCGAGCGGGGAATTCGACATTCCGCTGCTGCTGGAGATGGCGCGCGCGTGGCCGGGGCTCGAGGGGATGGACCTCGCCAAGGTGGTGACGCGCGCGACGCATGGCGGGTGGGGCGACGATCGCGCTGGCGGGGTGTGGCGGCTGGGGTTCGGGTATGGGGAGAGCGGTGCGCCCAGGGCAGGTCCTTCGACAGGCTCAGGACGAACGGAAGAGGGGGGACAGGGCGCCTTATTAACCCCCGTTCGTCCTGAGCTTGTCGAAGGACGTGGCCAGCTGAACCGCCCCCATGTCGTCGCGATCGATTACGGCAGCAAACACAATATCTTCCGCAATCTGGTTGAGGCGGGTGCGCAGGTGTCCGTCGTTCCCGCCACCGCGAGTTTCGAACAGGTGATGGCGTTGAAGCCCGACGGAATTTTCCTGTCGAACGGCCCGGGCGATCCGGCGGCGACCGCGGACTATGCGGTGCCGGTGATCCGCGCGCTGCTCGACACCAAATTGCCGCTGTTCGGGATTTGCCTGGGGCATCAGTTGCTCGGGCTCGCGCTGGGCGCGACGACTACCAAGATGTTCCAGGGGCATCGCGGCGCGAACCATCCGGTCAAGCGGCTGAGCGACGGCGCGGTCGAGATCACCAGCATGAACCACGGCTTTTCGGTCGAGCGCGACAGCCTGCCCGCGGGCGTGACCGAGACGCACGTGTCGCTGTTCGACGGATCGAACGCGGGGATCGAAATCGACGGCGGTCGCGCGTTCAGCGTGCAGTATCACCCCGAGGCGAGCCCGGGGCCGCAGGATAGTTTGTATCTGTTCGAGCGGTTTGTGGGGATGATGCGATGAGCGATCTTAATCCATACATCTTCTCGCTTTACGTAGGTTCAACGCCAGCGGTCGAGTTGGCAGCAGAGTATCTTCGCAAACAGGAAATACTCCCCGTTCTAGCAGCTCGCATCGCCGAGATCGGCTCGAATTATGGCGTTGAAAATCTGATTGATCCCGCTGCCGTTTCAGAGGAGTTGTTCGAAGAGATGGTATCGAATGCCGTTTTTGAGACAGATGAGCCGAGGTTCGCGGGGAAATATTACCGATACTCTGAGGCGCATTGGAAGGCGATGCGGTCAAGTTTTCGGCAAAACGACGGTATAACTGTAACCGCAACCAGAATAGGAAGTCGTTTCTATCCCGATGTATTCGAAGGGTTCAAATCCGGCATATTGGAAGCGACCGATGGAGCAATGGCGATTCCTGCCGCAGATCGCATTGTCCGGCTTGATGACAATCAACCGGAAGTCGTTGAATTTCGACATCAAGCCACCGAATTGGTTAGGGCGCTCCAGACTGATAATGATGTTGGCGAACTAAACGTCGAGCAGGTCGAGGCCGCTCTCGCCGAAGCGCAGAACATAGAGAACGCTCTCAAGAGATCCTTAATTCGACCTGATGTGATCGCGGAATATTCTTTCCGTGTTCTACATTGGATTGGCGAAAAGGCTGCCGGCGCCGCTGTTGGCAAGATAGCGTGGGGGTTGCTTGTGCTGCTCGCAGCATTTTTTGGGTTTACCGTATAATGCCCAAACGCACCGACATTTCCTCCATCCTCGTCATCGGCGCAGGGCCGATCGTCATCGGGCAGGCGTGCGAGTTTGATTATTCGGGCACGCAGGCGATCAAGGCGCTCCGTGAGGAGGGCTATCGCATCGTCCTGGTCAATTCGAACCCGGCGACGATCATGACCGATCCCGAGCTCGCCGACGCGACCTATGTCGAGCCGATCACGCCTGCGATCGTCGCCAAGATCATCGAAAAGGAGCGGCCCGACGCCGTCCTGCCGACGATGGGCGGGCAGACCGCGCTCAACACCGCGCTGGCGCTGTTCGAGGATGGCACGCTGGCCAAATACGGCGTCCAGATGATCGGCGCGGATGCCGAGGCGATCGACAAGGCCGAGGACCGGCTGAAGTTCAAGGACGCGATGACGCGGATCGGGCTCGAAAGCGCCCGCTCGGCGATCGCGCATACCGTCGAGGAGGCGCTTGCGGGGCTCGAGGTGACGGGGCTGCCCGCGATCATCCGGCCATCGTTCACGATGGGCGGATCAGGCGGCGGGATCGTCTATAACCGCGCCGAATTCGTCGACATGGTCCGCAACGGGCTCGACGCGTCGCCGACCACCGAGGTGCTGATCGAGGAATCGCTGCTCGGCTGGAAGGAATATGAGATGGAGGTGGTCCGCGACGCGGCGGACAATTGCATCATCATCTGTTCGATCGAGAATGTCGATCCGATGGGGGTCCATACCGGGGACAGTATCACGGTCGCGCCCGCGCTGACGCTGACCGACAAGGAATATCAGATCATGCGCAACGCATCGATCGCGGTATTGCGCGAAATCGGTGTGGAAACAGGCGGTTCAAACGTTCAGTTCGCAGTCAATCCGAAGGATGGCCGGCTGATCGTGATCGAGATGAACCCGCGGGTGTCGCGATCATCGGCGCTGGCATCGAAGGCGACCGGGTTCCCGATCGCCAAGGTCGCCGCGAAGCTGGCGGTCGGCTATACGCTCGACGAGATCACCAACGACATCACCGGCGCGACACCTGCATCGTTCGAGCCGACGATCGATTACGTCGTGACCAAGATCCCCCGGTTTGCGTTCGAGAAGTTCAAGGGCGCCGAGCCGACGCTGGGCACCGCGATGAAATCGGTCGGCGAGGTGATGGCGATCGGGCGCAACATCCACGAATCGCTGCAAAAGGCGCTGCGGGGCCTGGAGACCGGGCTGTCGGGGTTCAACACCGTCGATCATCTGGTCGGCGCCCCTCGCGCGGAAATCGAGGCAGCGCTGGCGATGGCGACCCCCGACCGGCTGCTGGTCGCGGCACAGGCGTTACGCGAGGGCTTCACGGTCGCCGAGGTGCACGCCATCGCCAAATACGATCCGTGGTTTCTCGATCGGATCGAGGAGATCATCGTCGCCGAGGGTGAGGTGATGCGCGAGGGTTTGCCGATCGACGCGCCGGGGATGCGGCGGCTGAAAAGCATGGGGTTCAGCGACAAGCGGCTCGCGTGGCTGGCGCTGCAGTCGGTCGATCTGCGCGGCATGAATCGCGGCGTCGCGCGCGGTTCGGGGCTGATCCACGAAGTGGTCAAGGCGATGACCGGTGGCGTGACCGAGGAGGAGGTGCGCGCGCATCGCGTCAAACTGGGGGTGCGCCCGGTGTTCAAGCGGATCGACACCTGCGCTGCCGAATTCGACGCCAAGACGCCGTATATGTATTCGACCTATGAAGCCCCCAGTTTCAGTTCAGGGGGGGGCGGCCAGCCAGAGAACGAGAGCGAGCCCACCGATCGCCGCAAGATCGTCATTCTGGGCGGCGGGCCGAACCGGATCGGGCAGGGGATCGAGTTCGATTATTGCTGCTGTCATGCGTGCTTCGCGCTGGCAGACGCGGGCTATGAGACGATCATGGTCAACTGCAACCCGGAGACGGTGAGCACCGACTACGACACGTCGGACCGGCTGTATTTCGAGCCGCTGACCGCGGAGGACGTGCTCGAGATATTGCACGTCGAGCAGCAGAACGGCGAGCTGGTCGGGGTGATCGTCCAGTTCGGGGGACAGACGCCGCTCAATCTGGCCGGCGCGCTGGAGAAAGCGGGGATCCCGATCCTCGGCACCTCACCCGATGCGATCGACCTAGCGGAGGACCGCGAGCGGTTCGCGGCACTGGTCAACAAGCTGGGGCTGAAACAGCCCGCCAACGGCCTGGCCCGCAGCCGCGACGAGGCGATCGCGGCGGCAGAGCGGATCGGGTATCCGGTGCTGATGCGCCCGAGCTACGTGCTCGGCGGGCGCGCGATGGAGATCGTCGACGGCCCCGCGCAGCTCGACAATTACATTGCGACCGCGGTCCAGGTGTCGGGCACGTCACCGGTGCTGATCGACCAGTATCTGCGCGACGCGATCGAGGTCGATGTCGACGCGATTTGCGACGGCGTCGATGTCGTCGTCGCGGGCGTGCTCCAGCATATCGAGGAGGCAGGCGTCCATTCGGGCGACAGCGCGTGTTCGATCCCGCCGTATTCGTTGTCGGCGGATGTCATCGCGGAAATCGAGCGGCAGACCGTCGCGCTGGCGCATGCGCTGTCGGTGGTGGGGCTGATGAACATCCAGTTCGCGGTGAAGGATGGCGAGGTTTACCTCATCGAGGTCAACCCGCGCGCGTCGCGGACGGTGCCGTTCGTCGCCAAGGCGATCGGCGCACCGATCGCGAAGATCGCGGCACGGGTGATGGCGGGGGAGAAGCTGGCCGACCTCCCCGCGATCGACCGTCACATCGACTATTATGCGGTGAAGGAGGCGGTGTTCCCGTTCAACCGTTTCCCCGGGGTCGATCCAGTGCTGTCACCAGAAATGAAGAGTACGGGCGAAGTGATGGGAATCGATTATGATTTTACCACCGCGTTTGCCAAATCCCAGCTTGGCGCGGGGATGATCCTGCCCACCGGGGGGACGCTGTTCGTCAGCGTCAAGGACGGCGACAAGCCGCACATCGTGCCGGGCATCCGCGCGTTGATCGAGGCGGGATTCCATGTTCTCGCGACTGGGGGCACCGCTGATTATCTCGGTGCCGCGGGGCTGACGGTCGAAACGGTCAACAAGGTCGCGCAGGGGCGCCCGCACATCCTCGACCGGATCATGGACGGCGAGGTGAAGCTGATCTTCAACACCACCGAGGGGTGGCAGTCGCTGAAGGATTCGCAGCCGATCCGGGCGGCGGCGCTGACCCAGAAAATTCCATACTTCACGACCGCCCCCGCCAGCGTCGAGGCCGCCAAGGCGATTATCCAGTCGCTATCGTTGCCGACGCGATCCCTTGAAGTACGGCCATTACAATCCTATTATTCTCAATCGCACAACCGACCCCCACATGGATGATTGAGTGCGGCTGATCGAGTTGATCCGCTTGGGGCGGGAATAATGGGAACAGGGACTGCTATGGCCACCGTCGATAAGATGCCGATGCTTCAGGAAGGCTATGACACGCTGACTTCGGAACTGAAACGGCTGAAGGTGGAACGCCCGCTGATCGTCGATGCGATCGAGGAAGCGCGCGCGCATGGCGACCTGAGCGAAAACGCCGAATATCACGCGGCCAAGGAGCAGCAGGGCCAGAACGAGGCCACGATCAGCGATATCGAGGACAAGCTGAGCCGTGCGCAGATCATCGATCCGCTCGATCTGTCCGGCGACAAGGTGGTGTTTGGCGCGACGGTGACGCTACGCGATGACAACGACAAGCCGGTCAAATATCAGATCGTCGGGCAGACCGAGGCAAATGCCAGGAGTGGCCGGATTTCGTATAACTCGCCGATGGGCCGCGCGCTGATCGGGCGCAAGGTCGACGACGAGGTCGAGGTGTCGGTGCCAGCGGGTGACCGCTATTACGTCGTGTCGAAGATCGAGTTCATCTGAGAGCGGCGGCTAGCCTCGCGCGGGTGAGAGGCGGTCGGGTCAGCCCGCTGGCGCTAGCGGCTCGGGTTCGAGCAACCGGTGGAGATGGACCACCACGAACTTCATTTCCGCATCGTCGACCGTGCGCTGGGCGGCGGAGCGCCATGCCTTTTCGGCGCTGGCATAGTCGGGAAAGATGCCGACCACCTGAAGATTTTTCGGGTCGGCGAAATCGAGCGTGCGCGGGTCCTTCACGCGGCCGCCGAAGACGAGATGGAGCTTGCTCATGCGGATTCCTGGATGGGTGTTCGCGGGGGCTCTAGCGCGCTTCGGCGGCGGGTTGAAGCATTATGGCTTCGTCGTTGCCTGCTTGGCGGCTGCGGAGCCTGCGGTACCGATCGCCTTCGCGATGCCCTGAAACAGCGATTTCGCCTGATCCTTTGCAGCGCCCTTGGTCAGGCCAAGCTCCTCCAGTTCGCTCTTGCCCGCACCCTTTGCGGCTTCGGTCGCCGCCATGGCGCGTGCGCTCAGTTCCTTGCCGATCGGGGCGAGCAATTCCTTCTCGCGATCCGAACGGGGCAACAACGCACCCGCGAGCGCACCCACCGCTAGGCCGCCCGCCAAAATCGCCAGCGGGTTCGATTCGATCGCCTCGGTAGCGCGGCGCGACGTGTCATCGGCGGCATCCCTGGCGTGATCTATCGTCTTGGTCATTATCAATTCCTTTCGAGCATACTGCGGACAATTAACTCAGATCGTCCGGGTCGGTTTCATGGTCGGCACCGCGGGCACGCCGGATAAGCTGGGCGATCCGGTGGCGCGCGAGGAACAGCCCGGTGGCGGCGACCAGACCCGTGAGCGTGCCGGGATAGCGGCGTACCGTCTCGACGCTGGCGATCGCCGCGGATTCGCCCGCCGCAGTCGCATCGAGCACCGCCCGCTTGGCGATCCGGCGGGGATTAAGCTTATCCTTCACCAGTTGCAGCGACGTTGCCGCTCGTTCGCGTTGCGCATCGGCATCGGCCTGGGCGGCAAGGAGGCGCTCGCCGGGATCGGTCATGCGAATGTCTCCGGGTCGGGCTTGGCCAGCTTACCCTTGCCGATCAGGCCGAGCACGCCCGCGAGCATGAGGACTACGATCACGACGATCGCGGTCGCAAAGCCCGGACCCACCAGCGTCGCGAGCGTCACGATCAATCCGACGAGCAACGCGATCAACGCGGCAAAGGCGAGCACTCCCGCCACCACTAAGAAGATCACCGCGGTCCGGTATGACGCGACCCGCTCCCCCAGCCGAGCCTTGGCTAGTTCGATCTCCGCCTTGGCCAAGCCGCGGGTATCCTCGACCAACTGCCCGACGAGCGTCCCGACGCTTTCGCTGTCCTGTCCCCGATGCAACGAAATCAGCCTTTGTTGGTGTCGATGCCGGACTGGATCACGCGAGCAAGCGCGAAGCCCACCGCCGCGGCAATACCGATCGCGACCGCAGGACTCTTGCGAACGAAGCTGCGCGCGTCATCGAGCAGTTCCTCGACGTTTTTCTGTTCGATCTGCCCCGAAAACGCCGACAACTGGCTGGCAGCGGACCGCGCATAATCGCCGTACTGCTGACCAAGGCGCTCATCGACCTGGGTTGCGGCGTCGTCGATCAGCTTGGATACCTGGTTGAGGCCGCTGCCGGCCTTAGCCTTGCCGGTATCGGCCAGGCTGCGGATCTTGTCGGTGGCCTGGGCACTATATTTCGAGGCGCCGTCCTTGATCGCCTGTTTGGCTTCGGCGGTTTTCGCACCGAGTGTGCCGCCCTCGTCATTGGCATGGGTGTCGTTGGCGTCAGCGTCTTTGGTATGGTCGAAATTGGAATGGGCGTCCTTGAGCGACGCTGCCTGGTGGGCGCCGGAAGCGGCGTTGATATCGGCATCGGTCATCGCGGTGGCGTCGGTATCGGGCATGGGTAAATCCCCTTTCATATGTCTCGGCTCATCAACCCCGCACGCCGAGTAGAGGTTCCCTCGGCGCGCCAATTGCGGCCTGCACGGCATCGCTGTACAGGCGGCCGCGCGCCCCAGAGGTAGGAGCTTCGTTACGTGACCGCAATCATCGACATCCATGGCCGCCAGATTCTCGACAGTCGGGGTAACCCCACGGTGGAGGTCGACGTGCTGCTCGAGGATGGCAGTTTCGGCCGGGCGGCGGTGCCATCGGGCGCGTCGACCGGCAAGCACGAGGCGGTCGAAAAGCGCGACGGCGACGCGGCGCGCTGGGGCGGCAAGGG
>JALYTW010000168.1 GCA_030854075.1 Pseudomonadota bacterium | reverse complement strand
TCATCAGCCCCAGGTTGTTGCGCGCGCGCCGCCACGGCTCGTCGGCCTTTTTATAGACGATGTGACGGATATCGTTGAGCCGCCCCGGCTGCGGCGGGCGCCCCGCACCGAGCCACGCCTCGCGGCTCTGCCCGCCCTTCCATGCGCGTGTCGTGAAGCCCAGGATCTCGGTCTTGACCCCGCATCGCTCGAGCGTTCGCGCGAGGATATCCGCGCTGATCGCCGCGATGCTGATCGGGCGCCCGCGCATCGACCCCGAATTGTCGATCAGCAGCGTCACCACGGTGTCGCGGAAATCGGTCTCGCGCTCGATCTTGTAGCTCAGCGATTGCGTCGGGTTCACCACCACCCGCGCGAGCCGTGCGGCATCGAGCAGCCCTTCGTCCTGATCGAAATCCCACGACCGCGACTGCTGCGCCATCAACCGCCGCTGAAGCCGGTTGGCGAGCTTCGACACCACCGCCTGCAGGTGCATTAGCTGTTGGTCGAGATACCCGCGCAGCCGCGTCAGCTCCTCGGCGTCGCACAATTCGGTCGCCGCGATCACCTCGTCGAATTGGGTCGTCCACGGCTTGTAATCGAACTGCGCGTTGATGTCGCCGAACGGCCGATTGGGGCGCACCGGCTGCACCCCCTCCTCGCCCTCGTCGCCCGGCTCGCCGTCGGCGTCGTCGAACGAATCCTCGCCCATCTCCTCGCCGTCGCCGTCCTCGCTGTCGGATTCGCTCTGTTCGCCGCGCGCCTCGACCTCGCCTTCGCCCTGGCCGCCGTCCTCGTCGTCGCTGTCCTCGCCCTCGTCCTGCTGCTGCTCGTCGATGCCCTCGTCGTCCGCCCCGCCCTCGTCGCTGTCCTCGGGCACCTGGTCGCCCTCGACCAGTTCGAGCTGTTCGAGCATTTTCATCGTCAGCGACTGGAACGCGCGCTGGTCGTCGAGCGCGAGGTTCAACGCGTCGAGGTCGGTCTTCTCCTCGATCCAGTCGCGCACCAGCGCCAGCCCCTTGTCGGCGGCGGCGGGCGGTGCCTGCCCGGTCAGGCGTTCGCGGACTAGCAGCGCCAGCGCGGTCGACAGTGGCACCTCGTCGCGGGTGCGGGCGCGCGTGATCGGATCGGCGCGCAACCGGACGTCGAGCGCCTGCGCCAGATTGGCGGTAATCCCCGCATAGCCGCGCGACCCCAACGCTTCGACTCGCGCGCCCTCGACCGCGTCGAACACCGCGCGCGCCACCGCATCCCCCGGCGCCGCCTTGGCGTGAAGCGCCGGATTGTGATGCTTCAGCCGCAGCGCGAAGCCGTCGGCGAACCCGCGCACCTCGGCGACCTGCTCTGCGGGCAAATTGCGCGCAGGCATCGGCACCTTGAGGTGCTTGCCCGACTGGGTCGGCGCATCAGCGGTATAGGCAAGCTCAAGCTCGGCCTCGTCCGCAATCGCGCGCGACGCGCCCGCGAGCACGGCCTTGAAGCGATCGAGCGGGGTCTCGTTGGCCAAGCGCGGCTACACCTTCCCCACCACGCTTTCGGGCAAATCCTTCCCGAACACGCGCTGGTAATATTCCGCGACCAGCGAACGCTCAGCCTCGTCACACTTGTTGAGGAACGACAGCCGGAAAGCGAAACCGACATCGCCGAAGATCAACGCGTTCTGCGCCCAGGTGATCACGGTACGCGGGCTCATCACCGTCGAGATGTCGCCGTTGACGAATCCGCGCCGAGTCAGGTCGGCCACGCGGACCATGTCGTCGACGGTCTTCTTGCCATCGGGCTTGTCATATTCGCCCGATTTGGCGAGCACGATCTGCGCCTCGACCGCGGCGGGCAGATAGTTCAGCGTGACGACGATGTTCCACCGGTCCATCTGGCCCTGATTGATCTGCTGCGTGCCATGATACAGCCCGCTCGTGTCGCCCAAGCCCACCGTATTGGCGGTCGCGAACAGCCGGAACCACGGGTTCGGGCGGATCACGCGATTCTGGTCGAGCAAGGTCAGCTTGCCCTCGGTCTCGAGCACGCGCTGGATCACGAACATCACGTCGGGGCGCCCGGCGTCATATTCGTCGAACACCAGCGCGGTCGGAGTCTGCAACGCCCACGGCAGCAAACCTTCGCGGAATTCAGTGACCTGCTGGCCGTCCTTGAGCACGATCGCGTCGCGACCGACCAGGTCGATCCGGCTGATGTGCGCATCCAGGTTGATCCGGATGCACGGCCAGTTGAGCCGCGCTGCGACCTGTTCGATGTGGGTCGACTTGCCGGTGCCGTGATAGCCCTGGACCATTACCCGCCGATTGTGCGCGAACCCCGCCAGCACCGCGAATGTCGTATCCGCATCGAACACATAGGCCGGGTCGAGATCGGGCACGCGCTCGTCCGCCTCGCTGAACGCGGGCACCTCCATGTCGAGGTCGAGCCCGAAGAGATCACGAACCTTCACCATCTTGTCGGGTGCGTCCATGATCGTCGTTTCGCGGCTGTCGGGCTGGGTATTGGGAATGTTGGTCATGCGTGCCTCATGTTCGGGCAACGCCTTAGTCCACAGGCGGGTCCCGACTCAATAACCCAAAGGTCCGTTTGGCGTCGGCGTCGCCTTTACCGCGCCAGGCGATCAGAAGAACGCGGGCGCTTGTCGCAGTTGCTGATACGCCGCGATCACCTTTTGCAGCATCGTCTCGTGACTGCGATCGCCGCCGTTGCGATCGGGGTGATAACGCCGCACCAATTCCGAATAGCGTTTCCTGAGCGCCGCCCGATCCGCATTCGCCGCCAGCCCCAGCACCCGCAGACTGTCGCGATCCTGCCCCGAGAGTGGCTTGCCGTCGGTGCGCTCGGGTGCCACTTCCCGCCGAAACCGGGCCGCGATCGCATCAAGCGGGTCGTTGAAGTCGCTCCACCGTGGGGCGCGGTCGCCGCCCGCGGTCGCGAACGCGCGCGTTTCGCGCTCCCACCCCGCCAGCGGCCGCTGCGCGTGATGGATTTCGTCCGCGGTCATCCCGTTGAAGTAATTGTAGCGCGCATTGAACGCCCGGACATGGTCGAGGCAGAACCAGCGAAAGTTGGGCAGCCCGCCGCTGCTCGCGCCTTCCAACGGCGGCGCACGAAATTCGCCGGGCTCGGTGCAATCCGGCGCCATGCACGGTCGCCCCGCCCCCTCGACCCGCCCGTGAAAGCGCGCGGCCGGTCGTTGCTTGCGCTCGTCATCCGCCAAAATCCGAAACCCCGCTTTTCCGCAAAAAAGGGACTATATAGGATCAATGACACACCCTGCCACCGCACCTGCCGCGCCCGTCACCGAACAGATTTCGGCCAAACTCAACGCGATGCTCGCACCCACCGCGCTCACCGTGATCAACGAGAGTCACCACCATGCCGGGCACATGGGCGACGACGGCACCGGCGAGACGCACTTTCGGGTCGAGATCGAGAGCCCGCGCTTCACCGATCTCAGTCGCGTCGCGCGCCAGCGGCTGGTGAACGATGCGCTCGCCCCACTGTTGCAAACCCGGATCCATGCGCTCACCATCAAGGCCCGCGTTCCCGGAGAAGCGTGATGGCGTACAAGCTCTGGTACTGGCCAACTGTCCAGGGCCGCGGTGAATTCGTCCGCCTGCCGCTAGAGGCTGCCGAGATCCCGTATGTCGATTGCGCGCGCGAACAAGGCGCGGACGCGATGATCGCGGAGATGAACCGCCGCGACGAGACGGGCCAGGGGCCGTTCGCGCCACCCTTCCTCAGCATCGACGGCATCGGGATCGCCCAGGTCGCCAACATCCTGATGTACCTCGGCGAACGCCACCAGCTCGCGCCGTCGTCGATGGCCGATCGCTACTGGCTCCACCAGCTTCAACTGACGATCGCGGACATCGTCGCGGAGGTCCACAGCGTCCACCACCCCGTCGCGATGATGGACTATTACGACGACCAGAAGCCCGAGGCGGCGCGCGCCGCCGCGCAATTCCGCGACACGCGTATGCCCAAATATCTCGGCCATTTTGAACAGGCCGCCAACGCCAACGCCGGCAATTACCTGATCGGCC
>JALYTW010000104.1 GCA_030854075.1 Pseudomonadota bacterium | reverse complement strand
TCACCGGCACCGCGCCGATTCGCCGTTCAGCAAGCAGCGCCACCGCCTCCGCGACGGTCGCGTCACGCGCGACCGATACGACCTCGGTCCCCTTACCCTGCAGGATTGACGCGATCGTCATGCCATCGGCTCCTCGTTCTGGTTGCTGGTCGATCAAACAAAGCACGATGCCGCGCCAATGGCAAAGTCATCCGCGATTCGCGATCCGCATTCTGGGGCAGATTGCCTTCCTAAGTCCTGGCGATCCGGCGCTGTTCACCAAAAGGCGCGTCGTCAGCGACGACGGGCCTTGAATCGAGCTCAGAGCCCGAAGGCGTCGATGATCATGTGCGCAGTCTGGTCCGGCGAGTTATCAGCCGTGTCGATTTTGAGGTCATAAGATCGGTTTGTGTGCACGAGATGATGCTGCCAGCGCGCCAGGCCGATCATCCGATCGCCTCTGACTTTTTCCCGCGCTTCGAGTACCGCCAGTGGTGCGCTCAATCCCACGAAGCGAACGTCGGCGGTATGCGGCAGGAGGTGCCGCCAGTAGTCGTCCTGTTCTCCCATGCCGAACATCACGTCGTCGACAATCAGCTCGTTACCCGTCCCGACTAGACCGCCTACCGCTGCGCGCATCCCTGCGATCAGCCGCGCCGCGGCATCCCTGCGATCAGCCGCGCCGCGACCGGTCCAACGACGACCTCGCTCGAACGATGACCATCGATTTCTCGCGCGACAAATGTCAGTCCCTCTGCGGTATCAAAGCTTTGGGTCGGCAACATGGCCAAAAAGGCATCGAGAGCGACATGCAGCATCGGTCGGCCAGCGAGTCGTTGCAGCGCGCGGGCGACCGAGCTCTTGCCGGCGCTGCTGGCACCGTTGAGGATAACGACCGCGGGGGCCTTCATCAGCCGACCAGCGCGCGGTCGCGCAGGCCGCGCCAGACGCGAATCGCCTGGACGGTTTCGCCGACGTCGTGGACCCGGAGCAGCTGGACGCCTGCCTCCACGCCCTTTACCGCGAGCGCGACCGATCCGCCGACGCGCGCGGCGACGGGGGCTTCGTTGTCGAGCGCGCCGATCAACCGCTTGCGGCTTGCACCGAGCAGGATCGGGCAGCCGAGCCCGTGGAAGATCGCCAGGCCGTTGATCAGCGCAAGGTTGTCGGCGAGCGATTTACCGAAGCCGATCCCCGGATCGGCGATGATTCGCGATCGATCGACTCCCCCGGCGACCACCGCGTCGATCCTTGCCTCCAGCCAGTCGAAGACGTCGGTCAGGACGTCGCGGTATCCCCCCGCGCCGTGTCCCCCCTTCGCCGGATCGGGCGAGTGCATCAGGACGATGGGACAGCGGGCCGTTGCGACCACCTCGAGCGCGCGGTCATCCCACAGCAGTGCAGCGACGTCGTTGACGATACCCGCACCTGCGCCGAGCGCCGCCGTCATCACCGCGGCCTTGCGGGTATCGATCGAGACGAGCGTGCCGCTTCTGGCGAGCCGCTCGACGACGGGGACGACCCGCGCGATCTCGTCACCCTCCCACACCGCGGCAGCGCCGGGACGGGTCGATTCGCCGCCGACGTCGATCACCGCGGCGCCTTGTGTCGCCAGGTCGACCCCCGCCGCCGCCATCGCGGCCGTGTCGCCGCCATGCTGGCCGCCATGCTGGCCGCCGTCGGCAAAACTGTCCGGGGTGGCGTTGAGGATCGCCATCACCTGCGGCTGGTCGAATCGCAGCGTGCGCTCACCGATTGTCAGCGCAGGCCGCGGCGTGGTGATCCGGGAATGCAGACTGGCGGCGCGCGCACCCAGCGTTTCGACATCCGCGACGGGCACGGTACGGCGCTCGCCCCGCTCGGTCACCTCATACGCGGCGAACCACAGCATCCCCCCCGCCAACCGCGCAACGCTGCCGTCGGGGTGCCCCACCGGGGTGTCGACGAACTGGACGGGGCGTAGGTGGAGGGATGCCATCACTCAATTTCCGTTCGTGCTGAGCTTCACGAAGCATTTGTCAGGCAATCTGCCGGGAAACCAGCCCTTCGACACGCTCAGGGCGAACGGCAGTGGTTACGGCTGGGTCGCCAACAAATAGGTCTGACGGAGCGTGTCGATCGGGGTCAGCCCGCCCGCCGCATCATGATACCAGAAGGTCCAGCCGTTGCACGCGGGCGCGTTTTGGAGCGTCGAGCCAAGCTTATGGATCGACCCGCTTGCGCCGCAGGTCGACAGTAGCGATCCGTCGGCGCGGACGGTTGCGCTCCAGCGGCGCTTGGCGTCGGTCAACACCGCGCCGGGCATCAGATAGCCGTTCTCGACCAGCACCCCGAACGCGACCTTGGGCTGCGAGCGCGGGCTCTGCATCGTCGCGAGCGCCGATTCGTCGAGCGGCAGCGCGGCGTCGATCCGCTGCTGCGCGGCGTCGATATACGCGTCCTCCCGCTCGATCCCGATCCAGCGCCGCCCCAGCCGCTTGGCAACCGCGCCGGTCGTACCCGTCCCGAAGAACGGGTCGAGCACGACGTCGCCCGGCTTCGTGCACGCGAGCAGCACGCGGTAGATCAGCGCCTCGGGCTTCTGCGTCGGGTGGACCTTATGGCCGTCCTCCTTCTTCAACCGCTCCTGCCCGCCGCAGATCGGGAATTCCCAATCGCTGCGCATCTGGAGTTCGTCGTTCAGCGTCTTCATGCTGCGATAGTTGAAGGTGTATTTGGCCTTTTCGCCGGTCGACGCCCAGATCAGCGTCTCGTGCGCGTTGGTGAAGCGGGTGCCGCGGAAATTGGGCATCGGATTGGCCTTGCGCCACACGATGTCGTTGAGGATCCAATAGCCCAGGTCCTGGATCGCGGAGCCGACCTTGAAGATATTGTGGTAGCTGCCGATCACCCAGATCGTGCCGTCGTCCTTCAGGAT
>JALYTW010000096.1 GCA_030854075.1 Pseudomonadota bacterium | reverse complement strand
GAGGATATCGACGCGGTGCGCGCAAAATATGCGCAGCACCAGATCCCCGCTGAACTCGCGACTTACTTGCCCGACATGCCCGCGCAGCTGGCCTGGGCGCACCTCGTGATCGCGCGCGCGGGGGCGTCGACGATCGCGGAATTGACCGCCGCGGGGCGGCCCGCGATCCTGGTGCCGCTGCCATCGGCGACCGACGACCACCAGACCGCCAATGCGCGCGAGATCACGTTGGCGGGGGGCGCGCGGACGATCGCGCAGGATGATTTCACCGCGAAGGAACTCGCCAAGCAGATGCAGCGGCTGGGACTTGATCCCGCCGCGCTCGAAAATGCCGCCGGACGCGCGAAGAGCGTCGGCCGTCCCAATGCGGTAAGCGATCTTGCCGATCTGGTCGAGAGCCTCGATGCGCCGGTCGCGCGGTTGCCAGTCGGGATGCCGCAGCAGAAGGCCGCGTTCGCGTGACGGGGGTTCCGACCGATATCGGCCCGATCCACTTCGTCGGGATCGGCGGGATCGGCATGTCCGGGATCGCGGAGGTGATGAAGAACCTGGGCTATGACGTCCAGGGCTCCGACATCGTCGAGGGCCATGCGATCGAGGGGCTACGCGACAAGGGCATCCGGGTCGTGATCGGCCACGAGCCCGGGAACGTTGAGGGCGTTGCGGTCGTCGTCGTCTCCTCCGCGATCGTACGCTCGAACCCCGAAGTCGAAATGGCGCTGGCCGCACGCATCCCCGTCGTGCGGCGCGCGGAAATGCTCGCCGAACTGATGCGGCTCAAGTCCACCGTCGCGGTGGCGGGAACCCATGGCAAGACGACGACGACGAGCATGATCGCGGCGTTGCTCGATGCGGGCGGGATCGATCCGACCGTGATCAACGGCGGGATCATCAACAGCTACGGCTCGAACGCGCGGCTCGGCGCGAGCGACTGGATGGTCGTCGAGGCGGATGAAAGCGACGGCAGCTTCCTGCGGCTCGATGGCACGATCGCAGTCGTGACCAACATCGACCCCGAACATCTCGATCACTACGGGACGTTCGAGGCGGTGAAGGACGCGTTCGTCGAGTTCGTCGAGAACGTGCCCTTTTACGGCGCGGCGCTGCTGTGCCTCGATCATCCCGAGGTCCAGAATATCCTGCCCCGCGTCCGCGACCGCCGTGTCGTGACCTATGGCTTTGCCGCGCAGGCCGACGTGCGCGGGGTCAACGTCACCCCGATCCCCGGCGGCAACCGGTTCGAGGTCATCATCCGCGATCGCGACGGGTCGACCCGCTCGATCGAACATGTCGAATTGCCGATGCCGGGCCGCCACAATGTCCAGAACGCGCTCGCCGCGATCGGCGTCGCGCTAGAAATGGGGATCGACGATGCGACGATCCAGCACGGCTTCGCCAAGTTCGGCGGGGTCAAGCGCCGCTTCACGAAGGTCGGCGAGGTGTCAGTCGCTGGCGGCGCGGTGACGATCATCGACGATTACGGTCACCATCCGGTCGAGATCCGCGCGGTGCTAGCCGCCGCACGCGAAGGCGTCGCGGGGCGCGTGATCGCGGTCGTCCAGCCGCACCGCTATTCACGGCTCGGCAACTTGATGGAGGAATTTCAGACCGCGTTCAACGACGCCGACCGGGTGCTGGTGACCCCAGTCTACGCCGCAGGTGAAGCGCCGGTTGAGGGGGTCGACGCCGAGGCGCTGGCGAAGGGGCTCACCCGCCGCGGGCATCGCCACGCCGCGGTTGTCGCCGACGCCGATGCGCTCGCCGACGATCTGGCCGCGTCGCTGGCGGCAGATGATATGGTGGTGTGCCTGGGCGCTGGCGACATCACCAAATGGGCCGCCGGGCTGGCCGAGGCGATCGGCGCGCGGCGATGACCGATTGGTTCAAAGCTTCGATCGATCTCCAGCAGCAGATGCTCGATGCCAGCCGCCAGGCGATTGAGGCAGGGCTGCCGTCCGTCGACCCCGGTGCCGAGTCGGGTGAAGCGACCGCGAAGGTGCAGGGCGAGGCAGTGGCCAAGGTGCAGGAAGCATCGCAGCAGGTCATCGATGCCAATGTGAAGGCGTGGAGCGCGTGGATGAATCTGTGGGGCGGGGCGTGGTGACGCCCGCGCGGATCCTTGCCGATGACTGCGGCTCCGGCGGGATCGATCTGTCGGCGGTGAAGGGGCGGGTCGAACCGGACGGGTCGCTCGCCGACTTCATCTGGTTCCGGACCGGGGGCCCCGCCGAGTGGCTGGTGCGCCCCGCCGATGTCGACGATCTCGCCGGGATGCTCGCCGATCTCGATCCCGCGATCCCGGTGTTGCCGATCGGGGTCGGATCGAACCTGATCGTGCGCGACGGCGGGGTGCCAGGTGTCGTCGTTCGGCTGCCCAAGGCGATGGCGACGGTGACGGTCGAGGCCGGCCGGGTTCGCGCGGGTGCGGCGGCAATGGGGATTTCCGTGGCCAGTGCCGCGCGCGACGCCGGGATCGCCGGGCTGGAATTCTTGCGCGGGATACCGGGGACGGTCGGCGGCGCGGTGCGGATGAACGCGGGCGCCTATGGCCGCGACATCAGCGACATCCTGATCGAGGCAATGATCGTGACGCGTGAGGGTAAGATCGAGGCGTGGTCGGCGGATCGGTTGGCCTACAGTTATCGTCACTCCGAGGTGGCCGCGGGCGCGGTCGTCGTCGAGGCGCTGTTCGACGGAACGCCCGGCGATCCCGCGACGATCGGTGCGGAGATGGATCGGATCGCCGCCGAACGCGAGGCGTCGCAGCCGTTGCGGAGTCGAACCGGGGGGTCGACCTTCAAGAACCCGGATGGCGCCAAGGCGTGGGCGCTGATCGATGCCGCCGGCTGCCGGGGATTGCGCCGCGGCGATGCGCAGGTATCGGAAAAACATTGTAATTTTCTGCTCAACCTCGGGACCGCGACCGCTACGGAGATCGAGGCGCTGGGCGAAGAGGTCATAATCAGAGTGAAGGCACATTCGGGGGTGACGCTGGAATGGGAAATTGAGCGGGTGGGCGTCGCAGCGTGATCGAGCCGCTCCACATCGTGGTCCTGATGGGTGGTTGGTCCGCCGAACGCGCGGTGTCGTTGATGTCGGGCGCAGGCGTCGCCGACGCGCTCGAAGGCCTCGGCCATCGGGTCACCCGGATCGACATGGGTCGCGACGTCGCCGCGCGGTTGGCGGATGCCGAACCCGACATCGTCTTCAATGCGCTCCATGGGACGCCGGGCGAGGATGGCAGCGTCCAGGGGCTGATGGATCTGATGGGGCTGACTTATACCCATAGCGGGCTTGCAGCGTCGGTGATCGCGATCGACAAAATGCTGACCAAGCAGGCGCTCGTCCCCCACGGCGTGCCGATGCCGGGCGGGCGCGTCGTGACCGCGCAGGACATCTTCGTCGCCGACCCGCTGCAGCGGCCCTATGTGCTCAAACCCGTCAACGAAGGGTCGTCGGTCGGGATCGCGATCGTCACCGCGGAAGGAAATTTCGGCAATCCGATCGGGCGCGACGTTGCGGGGCCGTGGCAGGAATTCGAGCAACTACTTGCCGAACCCTATGTCCGCGGCCGCGAACTGACGACCGCCGTGCTGGGGACGCCAGATGGGGCTCGCGCGCTCGGGGTTACCGAACTCCGCCCCAAGAGCGGCTTTTACGATTACGACGCCAAATATACCGAGGGGATGACCGACCATATCTTCCCCGCCGACATTCCCGACGAGATCACCGAAGCGTGCAAGGCGCTTGCGCTGGAATCGCATCGGCTGCTTGGATGCGAGGGATGCAGTCGTGCCGACTTCCGCTGGGACGACGAACGCGGGGTGGACGGCTTGTTCCTGCTCGAAGTGAACACCCAGCCGGGGATGACGCCTCTCAGCCTTGTCCCCGAACAGGCGCGGCATTGCGGGATATCCTATCCCGACCTCGTCCAGGCGATCATCGACGAAGCGTCGCGAAAGATCGCACGATGACGCGCACGATCAAGCGCGGCACCCCGCCCCGCCGCCCCACACCGCGCCGGAAACAGCCGGTGCGAAAGGTGTCGCGGATGGACCGGATGGTCGGCGCGCTGCCGGTCAGCGAAACCACCTTGCACCGCGCGGTGACCTGGACAATCACCGGCGGGGTGCTGGCGTTCGGTGTCGTCGTCGCGACCGCGTTCGGGGTGCCCGCGATGATCGGCAACGCGATCGGCGAGGGGGCTGGCCGAGCGGGGTTCCACGTCAGCGGGGTTGAGATCGTCGGCCAGCATCATATGGACAGCAACACGATCCGCGCGGTCGCGCTCGATCAGCCGTCGCTCGCGATGCCGCTCGTTGACCTGGAGCACATTCGCCAACGGTTGCTCGCCTATGGCTGGGTCGAGGATGCGGCGGTGTCGCGGCGGCTGCCCGATACGCTGCTCGTTACGATCAAGGAACGAACGCCTGCCGCGATCTGGCAGGACAATGGCCAGTTAACGCTGATCGATGCGACCGGCGCGCTGCTTGATCCGGTCGACCGCAACGCGATGCCCGATCTGCCGCTGGTCATCGGCCCCGGCGCCGATCGGCAGGAGGCGGGATATCAACGGCTGCTCGCCGCCGCGCCCGCGCTCAAGCCGCGCGTCACCGCCGCAACCTGGGTCGGAAACCGGCGCTGGGACTTGCTGTTCGACAGCGGCGAGACGCTGAAGCTGCCCGAAGTGGCCGCGGCGGACGCGCTCGTCACCTTTGCGGAAAAGGACGGCGCACACCCGTTGCTCGGGCGGGGCTGGCTGAGCTTCGACATGCGCGATCCGTCGAAGCTGGTCGCGCGCAAGCCGGGGGCGAACGTCGCGCACGCGATTCCGGACAATGAGACATCGACGGTGCCGTCCGGACTCGCGGCGGATACTCAACTGGGGGCTGATACATAATGGCGAAGGCTGCACCGGAAGGATTGATCACCGCGCTCGACATCGGGTCGTCGAAGGTGTCGGCGATGATCGCGCAGAAGGGCGACGGGGGCGAACTGATCGTGCTCGGCACCGGCCAGCGTGAGAGCCGCGGGGTGAAGCGCGGCTATATCGCTGACATGGCGGCAACCGAAGCCGCGGTGCGCGAGGCGGTCGAGCAGGCCGAGCGGATTGCGGGGATCAACATCGAGAACGTCTGGGTCGGGTTTTCCGCGGGCGGGCTCGTCAGCGATGTCGCGGAGGTCGAGTTCGAGCTCGGCGGGCACCGCGTCGAACAAGCCGATATCGACGCGTTGCTCGCGGCGGGGCGCAATTCGATCGACCCGCAGGGGCGGATGGTGCTCCACGCGCAGCCTGCGCTGTACACGCTCGACGGGCTGACCGGGGTGAAGAAGCCGCTGGGGCTCCATGCCGATCGACTGGGCGTTCATATCCACGTCGTCGCGGCGGACGGGTCGCCGGTCCGCAACCTTGACCTGTGCGTCCGCTCCGCGCACCTCGAAGTGAAGTCGATCATCGCCAGCCCGGTCGCGACCGGGCTCGCCTGCCTCAGCGACGAGGAGCGCGAACTGGGGGTCGCGCTGGTCGAACTGGGCGCGGGGATCACCAACGTGTCGCTGTTCGCTGGGGGCATGCTGGTCGGGCTGTGTTCGATCCCGATGGGAGCGGCGGACATTACCGACGATATCGCATCCGCGTTCGGCACCAGACGCCAGCAGGCCGAGCGGATGAAATGTTTCCACGGGTCCGCCAACGCCAGCCCCCGCGATAATCACGAGATGATCCCGGTCGTGCCGATCGCCGCGGAAGATGGCGGCGAGGACGCGGTGCAGATCACCAAGGCGCAGTTGATCGGCGTCGTGCGCCAGCGACTGGAACACCAGATGGGCGAGATCAGGAATGCGCTTGCGCGGCTCAAGTTCGAAGGACCGGTCGGGCGGCAGGTGGTGCTGACCGGCGGCGGGGCGGAGTTGAAGGGGATCGCCGATTACGCGCAGCAGGCGTTGGGACGGTCGGTCCGCGTCGGGCGCCCGCGTGGGCTGGTGGCGCTGCCCGAGGCGCATGGTGGCCCCGCCTTCACGACGCTCGCGGGGCTTGCCTTTTACGCCGCGAGCGATCCGATCGACCTGCGTGGGCTCTCACCGGAGCACACGACGGTGCATCGCCAGAAGGGAATGGGCATGGTCCGCAAGCTGATCCAGGCTGCTCGCGCGAATTATTGAGCAATTATGACGGTTGGCACGGTTTTCGGTAGCACCGCGCGAATCGTTAGGGCAAACGGTTAACCAATTGCTGCCGGGGGCATACACCGGACAGGGCGGAGACATTCACATGAGTATCGAATTCATCACTCCCGAGGTCGACGAGCTTACCCCGCGGATCGCCGTCATCGGCGTCGGCGGTGCGGGCGGCAACGCGATCGCGAATATGATGCGAGCCGAGGTGCAGGGGGTCGATTTTCTGGTCGCCAACACCGACGCGCAGGCGCTCAAGCAATCCACCGCGCCACAGCGAATCCAACTTGGGGTCAAGATCACCCAGGGGCTCGGCGCGGGCAGCCGCCCCGAGATCGGGCGTGCGGCGGCCGAAGAGACGATCGACACCCTCGCCAAGCAGCTCGAGGGCATGCACATGGTGTTCATCGCCGCCGGGATGGGCGGCGGCACCGGTACCGGCGCGGCACCGGTCATCGCCAAGGCGGCGCGCGACATGGGCATCCTGACCGTCGGCGTCGTGACCAAACCGTTCAGCTTCGAGGGCAACCGTCGCGCCAAGAGCGCCGAGGGCGGGATCGAAGAACTCCAGAAGTTCGTCGATACGCTGATCGTCATCCCCAACCAGAATCTGTTCCTGATCGCGAACGCCAATACAACGTTCAAGCAGGCGTTCGAGATGGCCGACGAAGTGCTCCAGCAGGGCGTTCGCGGGATTACCGACCTGATGGTGATGCCTGGCCTGATCAACCTCGACTTCGCCGACGTCCGGTCGGTGATGCAGGAAATGGGCAAGGCGATGATGGGTACGGGCGAGGCGGAAGGCGACAACCGCGCGCTCGAGGCCGCGCAAAAGGCGATTGCCAACCCGCTGCTCGACGGCGTCAGCATGAAGGGCGCCAAGGGCGTGATCATCTCGATCACCGGCGGCGACGACATGCGCTTGCTCGAGGTCGACGAGGCGGCAAACCACATTCGCGACCTGGTCGATCCCGATGCCAACATCATTTGGGGCTCGGCCTTCAATCCCGACCTTGAAGGCAAGATCCGCGTCTCGGTCGTCGCGACCGGGATCGAGGCGGACGTGAACGCGCAGGCCGAGCGCGCCGCCGCCGAACCGACCCGCAGCTTCAGCTTTGCCAAGAAAAGCGATGAACCCGTCTCGTTCCGCCCCGCCGCGGCCACCGTCGCGCAGCCGAGCGAGCCGCAGTCCGAGCCCGCGGTCGCGTCGTTCACCACGCCACCGGCGCTCGACGACGACAGTAACGGCACCGACGATGACGCCCTCGACCTGTCGAGCGACGATGCGATCGACGCCGATGCGCAGCCCGAAACCGCGGATGCCGCGAACGAAGAGCTGGTGCTGGGTGCCGAAACGATCGTGCCGCAGCCGCCCGAAGCCGGTTCCACCGCGCCGTTTGGCCGCAAGGTCGATCCCGCCGGAGCGACGGCGGACGCCGCGCCTGCGAGTCCTGCCGAGGACGGGAGCCAGCGGCGGCGCTGGCTGTCGCCGGGAACCGACAGCGCCGAGCCCGCAGCACAGCCGAAGGTGAAGCTGGGCGGCACTTTATTCGAGCGGATGTCGAACGCCGCGCGCGGCGCGGCGCGCGACGATACCGACGCCGAGGATGGCGACGCGATCGACATCCCGCGGTTTCTGCATCGGCAAAACAACCAGTAATACCCGATCTTCGCCGGTTCGTCGCCGGTGAGGCTCTACTGGTCTCGCGCGATCATCACGGACATTGCGGGTTCATCGCGGGTCGGCTGTAGGCTGTAGGGGTCCCATGTCTTCAGTCCCGAGTCTTTGGCGTAGCGCCGCGCTCGGCCTGGCGCTCGCCAGCGTCGCGGCCTCTGCGACCTATGGTGCGCAGGCGGTGGTCCAGCCGATTCCCGGCACTACCGATGCAGACCAGCTCGGCGACCAGATGCGTGCACTCGCCGCGAACCCGCGTGACGTCGCCGCGTTGATCCGCGCTGGCGAATTGTCCCTGAAGCTTGACGATCTCAGCGGCGCGGCGTCGCTGTTCGCGCGCGCCGAACAGGTCGATCCGCACAATGCCCGGCTCAAGGCGGGGGAGGCATCGGTGCTGGTACGCTCCGAGCGCCCGGGGCAAGCGTTGCGCTATTTCGGACTGGCGCAATCTTACGGGCTCGACGCGCGTGAGTTTGCGGGGGACCGCGGGCTCGCGTTTGATCTGGTCGGCGAACAGGAGCGGGCGCAACGCGACTATCGGCTGGCGCTGAAGTCGGGCGCTAATCCCGAGGTCGCCCGGCGTTACGCGCTGAGCCTGGGGATTTCGGGGAAGCGCGACGAGGCGCTGGCGGTGCTCGACCCGCTGCTGCGCGATACCGATACCGATCGCGGGGCGTGGCGCGCGCGTGCGTTCGTGCTGGCAATGGCCGGCGACGTGGCCGGTGCGGAGCGGATCGCGACGACGATGATGCCGCCAGGAATGGCGGAGGGTCTCCAGCCCTTCTTTCAGCGGCTGCCGAGCCTTCCCGCGGTCGATCGTGCCTTCGCGGTGCATTTCGGCGAGACCCGGGCGACCGCCGAACGTTTTGCCGATGCGCGACTGGTTCCGGCGTTGCCCCCGCTCGGTGCGGACCCCGACGCCGCGGCACTGGCCGCGCGCGCGATCCCTGCGCGGTCCGAACCGGCCCGTACCGATCGACACGACCGCCGCAAGACGAAGGAAAAGCCCGCGCGCGTCGAGCTGGCGGTAACCCGCGATCCGACCCCCGCCTTACCCGCCCCCCCGGCCTATCGGGGGCAGCCGATCCCAACCGTCGCCCCCGCCGATCCGCGCGCCGCGCCGATGAACGCGACCGCGCGCGCCAACGCGCAGGCGCTGGCGAGCCTTACCGGCGCGACGTTGGCTCCAGCTTCGTCGCCGGCACCGATGGCATCGAGACCTCTCCGTAACCGACGCGTGACGCTCGCGGCCGCCGTGCCGATGCGGATGCCTGCACCGATGCCGACGTCGACTCCAAGGCCTGCGCCCACTCCCGCGTCCACGCCCGCCCCGACACTCCCGTCCGCGGTTCAGCTAATGCCAACGCCGACGGCCACTCCAACGCCGACGGCCACGCCGACGCCGTTGCCCCTCCCGACACCAGCCCCTACGGTGGTCGTGACGCCGAGGGTCAGTCCGCCACCAGCGCCGGTGGCCACACTCACACCTGCCGCGAGCCCGACGCCGACCGCGGTGGTCAGGATTGCCAGCGGTACGACACCGCCCACCGGGTCGCCGGTCACACCGCCGCCCGCTGCGGAAACGCCGGTGGCGGTGAGTGGCGCCGGAGCGTCTGCGGCTGCGCCGATCCCCAGCGTAAGCCCCGCGGGTGCGCCTCGATCGTCTCCGCCTACTCTGGCGCTGGCATCGACCTCGGTCACCCCCCCGGCGGAAGCATTACCCGTCCCGGGATTTTCGGCCGCCGACGGAGCAACCCCGTTGCCGGGTACTGCCGCGGTCGCGCCGCCGGGCTTCTCGATCGAACAGGCCGCCGCGGATCGGCCGGTCCCTTCGGCGCTCGCGTCGCGACAGGATGATTCGATCCTCGCGCGCATCGTGGCGGGACTGTCGATCCCCGCCACCGAGCTCGGCGTCCCCGACATGCCAGGCGCCAAGACGGCCGCCGACGCAACGCTGGTCGAGGAAGCGAAGGCGAAGGAGGCGCGCGATGCCGCCGCCAGCAAGCTGCTCGCCGACAAGGCCGCGACGGAGAAGGCGGCGGCGGAGAAGCGTGCGGCCGAGCGCAAGGCCGCTGCGGAAAAGAGAGCGCTGGCCGACAGGAAGCTCGCCGAGGCGACCAAGATCGCCGATGCCAAGGCTGCGGCGGAAGAGCTTAAGGCGGCACGTGCCAATCCTTCGCGAATCTGGGTCCAAGTCGCGGGTGGTGCGTCGGTAGGCGACCTGCCCAAGGCGTGGGCAGCGGCGAAGGCGAAGGCACCCAAGGCGTTCGCGGGCAAACAGGGTTGGTGGACGCCGCTGCGCGCGACCAACCGCGTGCTCGCGGGTCCGTTCGCGTCCGACGACGACGCGCGCGATTTCGTCAACGCGCTCGCCAAGGAAGGCGTGTCGGCATTCCCGTTCACCAGCGACAAGGGCCAGGACATCACGCGGTTGCCGACGAAATGACCGTGGCTGCGCCCTGGGCAAGTGACCCAGCGCGCAGCCACGGACGGCTTCACGAAGAACATACCGGGGTCATCGGTGCCGCGGTGCGCGGCCCGCGCGACGATTTCCAGCGCGATCGCGACCGGATCGTCCATTCGATCAGCTTTCGTCGGCTCCGCCACAAGACCCAGGTGTTCATGGCACCCGACGGCGATCATTTCCGCGTCCGCCTGACCCACAGCATCGAGGTCGCACAGATCGGACGAACGATCGCGCGCGCGCTGCGGCTCAACGAGGATCTGACCGAAGCGCTGTGCCTGGCGCACGACATCGGCCACCCGCCGTTCGGCCATGCGGGGGAGGATGCGCTGAAAGAGGCATTGGCGGGGCAGGGCGGGTTCGATCACAACGGCCATACGCTGCGTGCGCTGACCGCGATCGAGCGCCCCTATCCACGTTGGAACGGCCTCAACCTGTCGTGGGAAACGCTGGAAGGGCTTGCCAAGCATAATGGGCCGGTGCGGCATCCAAGCTGGGCATTGGCGGCGGCGGATGCGGAATTTCCGCTCGATCTGACCCGCTGGTCGAGCCTGGAGGCGCAGGTGGCGGCGATCGCGGACGACATCGCGTACGACAATCACGACATCGACGACGGCCTGCGGGCGGGGTTGTTGACGCTCGATCAGCTGCTTGCGGTGCCGCTGGTCGAACGGGGGTGGCAGGCGGCGGGAGCGCGTTATCCCGATGTCACGCCCGCGCGGCTGACCGGCGAACTGGTGCGCAGCCAGATCGGTGCGATGGTGAACGATGTGATCGAGGAAACCACACGGCGGATCGCGGCGAGCGGAATCGAAAGCGCTGCGGATGTGCGCGCCGTCGGCGAGGCGCTGGTGGGCTTTTCAGTCGCGATGCGACATGAGGAACGCGACCTCAAACGGTTCATGTATGCCAACCTCTACCACCATCCGCGCCAGGTCGCGGCGGCGGACAGCGCGCGGGTGATCGTCGCCGGGCTGTTTGCGGCGTATCGCGGCGAACCCGATATGATGCCGGCAGACTGGCGCGACGATCTGCCAATCGCGGAGCCGTGGCGCAGCCGCCACATCGCGGACTTCATCGCGGGGATGACCGACCGCTACGCGATCGCGCGCTACCGCGAACGCGTGGGGCCGATCGACCTGCCCGAAGGCTTCTGATCGGCCCCACTTCAGGATGGTCAGCGCGCGGCGGTCTCGATCGCGGCACCCTTGACGTTCGCGACTTGGAACGTCACCGGGACCCCGCCGGACATACCCGACACCTGGTTGCCGCGGACGACCAGGTGGAACCCGCTGCCGCTGGGAAAGCGGCGTCCGTCGATGACGCGGCGGCCCGCGACGACCTTGCTTGTGTAGACATAGGTGCTGCCGCCATGGACGAAGCTTTGCTTGGTCCCCTGATCGACGTCGCGCGCCATGCCGACGGTCGAGGTGAGCGCGGCGGCCGCGGCGGCGAGGATGGCGATGGTCTTGGTCATGATCGTGGCTCCCGAAAGTGAGGCGATCCGTTCAGGTCCTCTCCGACCTTCTTGCTTGCGTTACTGCGCTGCAACATGCGTCGCAATTGCGGACTTGGTCGGAACGGTTGCGTCTCCCGCAATGACGAGGCGAGCAAAAAATCGCGCTGCGGCGCGGAACTGGCATATTTCTGCGACAAGTCGCGCGCAAAAGATGCGTCGAAAGCGAGGCCTAATATGTCCGACGCCGCCATCGCGTTGAACCGGTTTGGGCTCGGGGCTCGACCGGGAGAAGCCGTCCCCGCCCGGCCGAAAGCCTGGCTGCTCGATCAGTTTTCTTCCTATCAAGCCCGCCCGGCGGCGCTATCCGAGGCACCGACCAGCGCGGCGGTTGCCGCCGATCTGGCCGAATATCAGGGCCAGCGCCGCGCGATGCGGCTGGCAGGCACCGTGGCACCTAAAACCGCCGCTGAACCGGCGATGGCGGGCGGGTCACCCAAGCCCATCGATGACGGCGTCGACGATGCGGCGAAGCAGGCGCGCCGGTTCGCCCGGCGGGAGGCGCGCGACGATTACGGCGCGCTGGTCGGCGCGCGGACGATCGCCGCGCTCACCGGGCCGGCGCCCTTCATCGAGCGGATGGTGCATTTCTGGGCGAACCATTTCGCGGTGTCCGCCGACAAGCTCACCGTCGTCGGGCTCGCGGGGACGCTCGAGATGGAGGCGATTCGGCCGCACGTGCTCGGGACGTTCGCGGACATGCTCAACGCGGTCGAGCGGCATCCCGCGATGCTGCTTTATCTCGACCAGGCGGTGTCGGTCGGCCCCGGCAGCCCGCTCGGCCAGCGCGTGACGCAGCGCGCGGCGCAGAACGGCATGACCCGCAAGGTCGGGCTCAACGAAAATCTCGCGCGCGAGATATTGGAACTCCACACGCTGGGGGTTCGCACCGGCTATTCCCAGTCCGACGTTACCGAATTCGCGCGCGCGTTAACCGGCTGGACCGTCTCGGGAATCGGTCGCGGACCCGGTGCGCGCGCGGCGGGCACCGCGAGCGGCCAGCCCGGCGACTTCGTCTTCGTGCCCGCGATCCACGAACCCGGCACGCGCACGATCATCGGGAGGACTTATCCAGCGGAAGGAGAGGCGCAGGCGCAAGCGGTGCTGACCGACATCGCGATCCACCCCGCCACCGCGACCCACATCGCGACCAAGCTGGCGCGGCATTTCGCGGGCGACACCCCGCCGCCCGCGATGGTCGATCGGGTGAGCGCGGCGTTCCTGGCGTCGAAGGGCGATCTGCCCACGGTCTATCGCGCGATCATCGAGTCGCCCGAGGCGTGGGTCGAGGCCCCGGTAAAATTCAAGAACCCGTGGGAATGGTCGATCTCGTCGCTCCGCGCGCTCGGCACCACGCAGATCCAGCCGCCGGCCATGGTGGGCCTCATGAACCAGCTCGGCCAACCGGTGTGGAAGCCGGGGCAACCGGTGGGATATGACGACATCGCCGCGAGCTGGGCGGGGCCCGATGCGCTGCTGCGCCGGGTCGAGGCCGCCGAGCGCTTCGCGATGCGGGCGGGCGGGACGATCGACGCGCGTGCCCTCGCGCCGCAGTTGTTCCCCGCCTCGCTGTCCGCCACGACCGCACAGGCGATCGCGCGCGCTGAAAGCCCGGGGCAGGGGCTCGCGTTGCTGCTCGTCGCGCCCGAAATGATGCGGAGGTAAATCATGGATCGTCGTTCCTTCATCGCGCGCGCCGGCACGGTCGGCCTGCTCGGCAGCTTTGCGCCGCGGATGGCGTTCGCCAGGGCAGCAACGCCCAAGCGGTTCGTGTTCGTCATCCAGCGCGGCGCGGCGGACGGGCTCGGCATCGTCGGCGCGGTCGGCGATCCGATGTTCGCGGGCGCGCGCGGCGATCTGGCCGCCGACCTTACCGCGGGGACGAAACTCGATACGATGTTCGCGCTCCACCCCGCGATGTCGACGGGCGCGGCGCTGTACGGGCAGGGACAGGCGTTGTTCGCGCACGCGATCGCCTCGCCCTATCGCGACCGCTCGCATTTCGACGGACAGAATGTGCTCGAGACGGGGGGCGCGGGACCGTATCAGGTTCGCGACGGCTGGCTGAACCGGTTGCTCGGGGTCGTCCCGACTGATGATGCCAAGGCGATTGCGGTCGCGGCGACGATACCGATGGCGCTGCGCGGACGTTATGATGTCGCGAGCTATGCGCCCAGCGCGCTGCCCGCGGCGTCGGACGATCTGCTCGCCCGCGTGACGCAGCTGTATCAGGGGGACCAGCAACTCCATGCGTTGTGGAACGAGGCGACCGCGACGCGTGCGCTGACGGGAGATCTGACCCAGGACAATGGCCGCAATGCCGCGGCGACCGGGACGCTCGCCGCGCGGCTGCTCGCGCCCGACAATGGGGCGCGGATCGCGATGATAGAGACCGGGGGCTGGGATACGCATGCCGGCCAGCGCGGGCGGCTCGCGGCGCAGCTGAAGGGGCTCGACGCGATGATCGCGGCGCTCCGGACGGGACTGGGGCCGCTGTGGGGCGACACACTAGTCCTGGTCGCGACCGAATTCGGGCGGACGGTTGCGGTCAACGGCACCGGCGGCACCGATCACGGCCAGGCCTCGGCGGCGATGCTGTTCGGGGGCGGGGTCAAGGGCGGCCGCGTGCTCGCCGACTGGCCGGGGCTCAAGACCGCCGACCTCTACGAAGGCCGCGACCTCAAGCCGACGACGCAGCTCGACGCGTTTATCGCGGGCGCGGTCGCCGACCACTTCGCGATCGAGCCAACCCGCGCGATGGCGGCGCTGTTCCCCGCCAGCGCGAAGGTGGCGGCGATCGGGGGGCTAGTGCGAGTGTATTAGCCGACGGGCAAGCAGTGTACTATTCCACTCTTTGCCAATGGTATTCATGATCGAAAACCTTTGGTAACGGCAACGAAATGAAACGCAAGAAGTTGCTTGAACGAATGCGCAAAAAGAGCAACTATTGCGCTAACGGTAGGAAGGGCAAGGCGGCCAACCAAAAGTTTGCGCATATTCGGGTGAGCGAATACCGCTTAACCCCTTGCGAGACCCTTCCTACCGTCCCCGCTATCGCGGGACAGCGCGAACGGCTAGAGGCCGACGCTAGCCAAGCTCGGGGCATCGCCAATTGGGTCCGCCCCCGAACTCAACATAATGAGATTGTGGCAAAGTAATCCTCTGCGCAAGAGAGTTGGTGACAAACTTACGACTCTGTTCAACGCAGCAGCTGTTCAGTTCGTCGATGGAAGATTATTGCGACGCGTGAAACTCAGCGGGCACGCCCGGGCGATATCGCGCGATGATCCGGCTATGATGGCGTGAATGGAAAACTCGGTTTCAAGCGACGCGTAGCTCAGACCACATATACTTTCATCGAGCGGACCGGTAACAATTTGGACTGGCGTACTTTGCAATCCCCTCCCAAAAAAGCGCTGTCCTACAGGCGACCAATTTTCCACATCATCGTCGATGACGACCCAAACCGCCCCCGACTCGCCCGATTCCGCGGCGTCTCTTCCCGCCTTCACGCCGGTCGCGTCGCGAAAACCCCGGCATGACGGGTGGACCGAGGATCGCCAGCGCCAGTTCGTCGCCGCGCTCGCGCTGTACGGGTGCGTCGCCGGGGCGGTGCGCGCGGTCGGGATGAGCGCCGCGTCGGCCTATGCGCTCCGCAAACGTGCCGGGGCCGAGAGCCTCGCGGCGGCGTGGGACGAGGCGATCGATCAGGGGCGCGAGCGCGCGTTCGAGATCGCGGTGGATCGCGCGGTCAACGGCGTCACCGTGCCGCGCTTCTATCGCGGGCGGTTCGTCGGCACCACGCACCGCTTCGATCACCGCACGATCATGGCCGCGCTAATGCCGCCCAAGGCGCCGCCCGTCGCCAAGGCCGCGGCGAAACTGGACGAATGAATCGCGTTCAGCGAAACTTCGTCAACTTTCGCGCGGGTGCGTCATCGACGCGACTGGTATTCAACCGCGCCCGCCTTCGCTAAGCGACACCATATGACGCTCTATACCCGCTATACCCGGCTGATCGACGCCGCGCTCGACGACCTTACCCTTGCGGGCACGCTGCCCGCCGGGCTCGATCGCCGCAACGTCACCGTCGAGCCGCCGCGCGACGCCAGCCATGGCGATCTGTCGACCAACGCCGCGATGGTCCTCGCCAAGCCCGCGGGCACGAACCCGCGCGCGCTCGCCGACGCGCTCGCCGCACGACTGCGCACGATCGAGGGGGTCGCCGACGTCGCGGTGGCGGGGCCGGGGTTCATCAACCTGCGGCTCACCGACGATAGCTGGCGCGACGAGATCGCCGCGATCGGTGCGGCGGGTGACGATTACGGACGATCGGCGATCGGCGACGGCGTCAGCGTCAATATCGAATATGTCTCGGCCAACCCGACCGGGCCGATGCACATGGGGCATTGCCGCGGCGCGGTGGTCGGCGATGCGCTCGCCAGCCTGCTCGAATTCGCAGGGCACCGCGTGATCCGCGAATATTATGTCAACGACGCGGGCGGGCAGGTCGATACACTCGCGCGGTCGGTCCACCTGCGCTACCGCGAGGCGCTCGGCGAGGATGTCGGGATAATCCCCGAAGGGCTTTATCCAGGCGAGTATCTCATCGCTGTAGCCCAGCAGCTTGCGGGCGAATTTGGCGATAAATTCTCAGATGCGCCCGAGGGGGAATGGCTGCCGCTGTTCCGCAGCCGCGCGGTCGCGGCGATGCTCGTCATGATCCGTGCGGATCTGGCGCTGCTCGGCATCCATCACGATCTGTTTTCGTCCGAGGCCGAGCTTCAGGCAGCGGGGAAGCCCGAGGCGGCGGAGGCCGAACTGCGCAGCCGTGACCTGATCTATGACGGCGTGCTGGAGGCACCGAAAGGCGAGGCCCCCGACGACTGGGAGCCGGTCGAACTGCCGCTGTTCCGCTCGACCCGGTTCGGCGACGATCAGGATCGCCCGATCAGGAAATCGAACGGCCAGTGGACCTATTTCGGGGCCGACCTCGCCTATCATTATCAAAAGGCGCAAAGCGCAGATCAGCTGATCGACGTCTGGGGGGCGGATCACGCCGGGACGGTCAAGCGGATCGTCGCGGCGGTCGCCGCGCTAACCGACGGCAAGACCCGGTTCGACGTCAAGCTAGTCCAGATGGTACGACTCCTGCGCGACGGCGAACCTGTCAAAATGTCCAAACGTTCCGGTAACTTCGTGACGCTAGCTGACGTCGTGCGTGAGGTTGGGAAGGATGTCGTCCGGTTCACGATGCTGACCCGGCGATCCGACGCGCAGATGGACTTCGACTTCGCCAAGGTGGTCGAGGCATCGAAAGACAACCCGGTATTCTATGTCCAATATGCGCATGCGCGGATCAAATCGCTCCACCGTCGTGCCGCCGAAGCCGGTGTTGAGGCGGGTAACCATGATCTGTCCCTGATCGAGACGGACGAACTCGCGCTGGTGAAGCTCGCGTCGCAATTTCCGCGAATCGTGGAGACCGCGGCGCTGGCGCGTGAGCCTCATAGAATCGCATTCTATCTGTATGACTTGGCGGCGGCTTTTCACGCCCAATGGAATATAGGTAACGACCGCCCTGATCGGCGCTTCCTGGTGGTTGAGAATCCCGATGTGACCCGCGCGCGTCTCGCCTTGGCGGCGGCGATCGGACAGATTATTCATAATGGCCTCGCCATCATGGGAGTGGTGGCGGTTTCGGAGATGACGTGATGGCGGACGAGATGGAACTGCGCGAGGATGATCGCCTGCCTTGGCTCGAAACCGTCGAGCCCGATGAGAAGGAAGGCGTGCCGGTCGGCCGGGTGCTTGCGTTCGTGATCGGCGGGCTCGCGATCCTCGCGGCGATCATCTTTGCGGTCTACAAGCTGAACAACGACAAGGGTCCCGACGG
>JALYTW010000091.1 GCA_030854075.1 Pseudomonadota bacterium | reverse complement strand
CGACGATGATGGGCATCGACGAGGGCGAGACGGTCTTCGAGCCGATCGGATGCGAGCAGTGCGGTCATAGCGGCTACAAAGGGCGGATCGGGGTATTCGAGGCGATCCGGGTCGACGAGACGATCCGCCGCCTAATTAACGAAGGCAGCGATGAAACCGCGATCGCGCGGCACGCGTTCCGCAACACACCCAGCCTTGCGGACGCGGCACGCGCGCTGGTTCGGGCAGGAATGACCACCCCTGAGGAAGCGGTTCGGGTTTCCCGCCGCGATGCGACCGATCCGGTGGTGGAGCCCAGTGGTGGCTGATTTTGACTATATCGCGATCGACACCCGCGGCGCGGAGAAGCGCGGGCATGTCGCCGCCGCTGATATCGACAGCGCGCGCGCGTCGCTCGACGCCAAAAAATTCTACGTCGTTCGAATCGAACCGGGATCAGCCCCTGCTACCAAGGGCCGTCCGCTGTTTGGGCTCACGCTTGGGACACCGAAGATTTCGGGCAAGAATTTGACGCTTTTTACGCGCCAGCTCGCGACGCTCAACCGTGTCTCCCCGCTCGAGGAATCGCTGCGCACGATCACCCGCCAAACCGAGGAAGAAAGCGTCCGCGCAATCGTCTCCCAAGTGCACGCCGGCGTCGTCGAAGGTCGACGGCTGGCAGATTCGATGGCGCGCGCACCCAAAAGCTTCCCCCCCCTTTATCGGGCGATGGTAGCAGCTGGAGAGAGTTCGGGAACGCTGCCAACGATCCTCGACCGGCTTGCCGCGTTGCTCGAACGCCAGGCAGAAATTCGTGGGAAGCTGATCACTGCGTTGGCTTATCCGACGATCCTCGCGGTCGTCGCGCTCGGCGTCGTCACCGCGCTGATGATGTTCGTCGTTCCCCAGGTTGTCGAGCAATTCGACAATGTCGGACAGCAGTTGCCGCTTCTGACGCGAATTGTGATTGCGCTGTCCGATTTTCTCGTTGGCTATTGGTGGGTGATGCTGCTGGTGATCGTCGTCGCCGCATTTCTCGGCTGGCGTGCACTAAAAGACGAAACGCTGCGCCTCGCTTTCGACAGCTGGCTGTTGCGGATTCCGCTGCTTGGACGGTTGCTGCGGGATCTTCATGCCGCGCGGATGGCGCGAACGCTCGGCACGATGGTCGCCAGTCGGCTGCCGCTGCTCGAAGGCCTGACGCTCACTGCAAGCACGATTCACAATCGCCGCCTGAAGCTGGCGTCCGACGAGATCGTGGCCAACATCCGCGGTGGTGGCAGCCTGTCCGCCGCAATGCGCCGCGCGGGCGTCTTTCCTCCGCTGCTGACGTATCTGGCGGCATCGGGAGAAGCGGCGGGGCGGCTCGACGAGATGCTCGAACGCGCCGCCGACTATCTCGAACGCGAGTTCGACCGCTTTACCGCGACCGCGCTGTCGCTGCTCGAACCCGCGATTATCGTCGTGATGGGCGGCATCGTCGCGACGATCGTGCTATCGATCCTGCTGCCGATCCTCCAGCTCAATACGTTGGCGGGAACTTGAGAGGTTTTATGCGTAATTTCCCCACACGCTTACCGTTCGTGCTGAGCTTGTCGAAACACGTTTCCCGCAAGCGCCCTTCGACAAGCTCAGGGCGAACGGGGCGGGCAAAACGCGGGGAAGACGGCTTTACGCTCGTCGAATTGATGGTCGTAATCGTCATCATCGGTCTGCTCGCGACGATCGTCGCGATCAACGTGCTGCCCTCGGGCGACAAGGCGCGGATCGAGAAAGCGAAAGCGGACATCGCGCAGATCGAGGGCGGGTTAGAACTCTACAAGCTGCAGAATTTGAGCTATCCGACAACGGCGCAGGGAATCAATGCGCTAGTAACCGCGCCCACAGGACTCGCCGATCCGTCGCGCTACCAGCGCGGCGGTTACCTCAAGAAGCTGCCCAACGATCCATGGGGCAAGCCCTATCTCTATGCGGCGCCGGGCCAGCATGGCGAGGCGGACGTATGGACCTTCGGTGCAGACGGCAAGGAAGGCGGCGAGGGGATCAATGCCGATATCGGCAACTGGCAATAGGCTGCGCGCGACAGCGAGGGTAGAGCGAGGATTCACCCTCGTCGAACTGATGGTCGTCGTCACGATCATCGGGATCGCGTCGGCCGTCGTGATGTGGGCGATGCCCGATCCGCGTGGGCGCGTGACCGACGAGGCCGCGCGGTTCGCGCTTCGCGTAAAGGGCGCACACGATACCGCGATCGTCGAGGCCCACCCGGTCAGTCTGTGGGTGACCAGCGGCGGCTATGGTTTCGACCGACGACTGGCAGGGAGCTGGGTGCCGATTGCGGAAAAGCCGCTGCGGGTGACTCAATGGACCGAGGGTACCGCGGCCACGATCGGCGATGCCGGAGGCCGCACGCGGGTAACATTCGACGAGACGGGGCTCGCAGATCGCGCAACAACGGTGACGCTCAGGCGGAGCGGAGCGCGCGCCGACGTTCAGATCGACGCCGATGGAACCGTCCGTGTCGTCGGCTAACCGGCGGGGCCTGACGCGTTCACGGCGTTCTGCCGACCACGGCTTCACGCTATCATGGCGTTCCGCCGAACACGGCTTCACGCTGATCGAAATCATGGTGGCGCTCGCGGTGTTCAGCCTTGCGGTGCTCGCGTTGATCCGGCTCGAGGGTGCGACCGCGCGCGGTGCGTCGATCCTCGATGAAACGCTCGTCGCTAATCTGGTTGCGCGCAATGTCGCAGTCGATGCGGTAAGTGAAGGCCGGGTGCCGACGCTGGGGATGAGCACCGGCATCGAGATTAATGCCGGGCGTAGCTGGGCATGGCAACGCGAGGTCTATCCGACCGGTAACCCCGCGATCGTTCGGATCGAGGTCGCGGTACGCGGACCGGCGGGCAATGTGGCAGGGCGCGCGACGATGGTCCGCCCGCCCGATCGTGACCCGGCCCCTGCGGTCGCGCCACCCGCGAACGCGGCGCCGGCGACATGACGGGGGTCGCAACAGCGACAAAAGGCGGCACCGCCCGCGTCCGCGTCGCGGAGGGCGGCTTCACCCTCGTCGAGGTAATGGTCTCGCTGCTGATCTTCGGAATGTTGGCGGCGGCGGGGGTGGCAATTCTGTCGTTGAGCGTCCGCGCGCAGGAAACGACCGGCATGAAGTTCGACGACGTGTCCGCGCTCAACCGGACGCTCGCGCTGATGTCAGGCGACCTTGGGCAGGCGACGATGCGCGCCGCGCGCGACGAAGGCGGCGCGATACAGCCCGCCTTCACCGGCCAAGCAGACGGAACCATGCGCTTCGTCCGCGCCGGGTGGAGCAACATCGACGGCGCGCCGCGTTCAAGCCTTCAAAAAGTGGCGTACCGCGTCGAGGGCGGGGTGCTCCAGCGGATCGCGTATCCGCTGGTCGACGGGGCCGCGCCGCTGCCCGCCACCGCGCTGCTGACCGCTGTCGAGCGGGTGTCGGCGCGGTATCGGTTCAAGGGCGCGTGGAGCGACCGGTGGGATGGGTCGCAGGGCGCGCCCTTGCCAGAAGCGGTCGAACTGTCGATCGCGCGGAAGGGTGGGCGGGGCTATCGCGCGATGATGCTGATCGGCACGGGCTATGCACCCCCGCCGGTGCCGGGGGCGGCGAATGCAGCCCCGTAAAACCGCCGTGCCGGCGCGCGAACGCGGCGCGGCGTTGCTGACGGTGCTATTGCTGGTCGCAGTGATCGCGGTGCTCGCAGGGACCGCACTCGAACGGTTGCGGCTGACGACCCGGCTCGCGGGAAATGCCGCCGCCGGAGCACAGGCGCGCGCCTATGCCGAGGCTGCCGAGGCGC
>JALYTW010000071.1 GCA_030854075.1 Pseudomonadota bacterium | reverse complement strand
GGCGAGGGTGAGGCGGCTGTCGTCGACGAACGCGTCCGAATAGACGAAGCCGCGCCCGCTCCCCTGCAGCGGCGCGCGGAACGCGGTGTCGCTCTTGCGCAGTCCGCGCGAGCGTTTGAGTGAGCTTCTGCCGCCGAGCAGATCGTACAGGATCAGCCCCGCCCGGACCATCCACCACGGGCGCACCGCATGTTCATGCGGCAGCACGAAGCGCAGCGGGCGGATCAGGTGCGGCGCCGCCTTCAGCAGCCGTTCGCGCTCGTGGAGGGCCTCCGAGACCAGCCCGAAGTCGTAATATTCGAGATAGCGCAAGCCCCCGTGGATCAGCTTGGTCGACGCCGACGAGGTGTGGCTCGCCAGATCGTCGCGCTCGACCAGCAGCACGCGCTGCCCCAGCAACGCCGCTTCGCGCGCGATCGCACAGCCGTTGATGCCGCCGCCAATGATGAGCAGGTCGTAGGTCATGTCGGGCTCCCACTACCCGTTCGCTTCGAGCGAAGTCGAGAAGCCTTTGCGTGAGGTCCGTTTCTCGACTGCGCTCGAAACGAACGGTGGTTGGTTGCAGGCGCGTGCCGCGCTATCGCGTGCGCGTGCCAAAGAAACCAACACCCGGCTTGCCGACCCGCGACCAGATCCTCGGCTTCATCGCGCAGTCCGCGACGCCCGCGGGCAAGCGCGAGATCGCCAAGGCGTTCGGGCTCAGCGCGCAGGACAAGATCGGATTGAAGGCGCTGCTCAAGGACATGGCCGACGAGGGGCTGATCGACGGCGCGCCCGGCCGCGCGTTCCACAAGATGGGCGGGCTGCCCAAGGTCACCGTGCTGCGCGTCGTCGATGTCGACGATGGCGGCAACGTGTGGGCGGTGCCCGATCGGTGGGAAGCGGAAACCCCCGCGCCGCGGCTCCGCATCCGCGAACGCAAGCGCGGCGCGCTCGGCGTCGGCGAACGCGTCCTCGCGCGGACCGAGGAAGACGGGAGCGGCTGGATCGCGCACCCGATGAAAGTGCTCGAAAAGGCCGCCGACCAATTGCTCGGCGTGCTGCGCGAGGAGGGGGGGCGGTTCTGGCTGACCGGGGTCGACAAGAAGGAGCGCCGCGAATTCCCGGTCAGCGACGCCGGGGGTGCCGAAGCCGGCGACCTCGTCCTTGCCGAACGCGCCGGCCGCCCCCCGCGGATCACCGCTCGCGTCGTCGAGAAACTCGGCGATCCGTTCGCGCCGCGCAGCTTCTCGCTGATCGCGATCCACAAGCTCGGCATCCCCGACGTGTTCGCGCCCGAGGTGATCGAGGAGGCGGAGCGTGTCGCGCGGCAGCCGCTTGGCGAGAACCGCGAAGACCTCACCCACCTCCCGATCGTCGCGATCGACCCCGCCGACGCGCGCGATCACGACGACGCGGTGTGGGCCGCGCCCGACGACGATCCGGGCAACCCCGGCGGGTGGCAAGCGATCGTCGCGATCGCGGATGTCAGCTTCTACGTCCGCCCCGGATCCTCACTCGACAAGGAAGCGCGGCGGCGTGGCAATTCGGTCTATTTCCCCGATCGCGTCGTGCCGATGCTCCCCGAAATCCTGTCGGCGAACGTGTGTTCGCTGAAGCAAGGCGAGGACCGCGCCGCGCTCGCGTGTCACCTCACCATCGACAAGGGCGGCGCGCTCACCGCGTGGCGCTTCACCCGCGCGGTCGTCCGCATCGCCGCGAACATCGCGTACGAGGATGCGCAAGACATCGCCGACTCATTCCTCCCCGGCACGGGGAGGGGGACCGCCAGTCGCAGACTGGTGGTGGAGGGGGTTTGCCGCGAGCGCATCTCTGGTAACTGCCCCCCCTCCACCAGCTTCGCTGGTCCCCCTCCCCGTGCCGGGGAGGAATTAAGCGATATCCTCCGCCCCCTTTGGGCCTGCTGGCGCGCGCTCGCCAAGGCGCGCGATGCCCGCGCGCCGCTCGACCTCGACCTGCCCGAACGCCGCGTCGTCCTCGACGAGAAGGGCCGGATCATGTCGGTCGCGCCGCGCGAGCGGCTTGATTCGATGCGGCTGATCGAGGATTACATGATCGCCGCCAACGTCGCCGCGGCCAAGGCGCTCGAGGCGAAGAAGGCGCCAGTCATGTACCGCGTCCACGAACCGCCGAGCCGCGAGAAGCTGGTCGCGATGAAGGACTATCTCGAGACGTTCGAGGTGCCGTTCGCGCTCGGCCAGGTGATCCGCCCCGCGACCTTCAATCACATCCTCGATCGCGTCGGGGACGCCGATTTCCGCCCGCAGATCATGGAACAGATCCTCCGGACGCAGACCCAGGCCTATTACGCCCCAGCCAATCACGGCCATTTCGGGCTGGCGCTGGGGAGCTACGGCCATTTCACCTCGCCGATCCGGCGCTATGCCGACCTGGTCGTCCACCGCTCGCTGGTCGCGGCGTACAAGCTGGGTCCGGGCGGGCTCACCGCTGGCGAGGCCGCGGCGATGGAGGCGATCGGCACTGGAATCAGCGCGCTCGAACGCCGTGCGATGGAGGCCGAACGCGATACCGTCGATCGCTATGTCGCGGCCTATCTGTCCGAACGCGTCGGCGAGGTGCTCGATGCGCGGATCACCGGGGTCACCAATTTCGGGTTCTTCGCGACGATCGAGGGGATCGGTGGCGACGGTCTGATGCCGGTCCGCGACATCGGCAGCGATTACTACAAGTTCGACGAGGCGGCGCGCACGCTGACCGGCGAACACAACGGGGATACGTTCGCGATGGGGCAGGTGCTCCAGCTCAAGCTCGCCGAAGCGAACCCCGTCTCGGGCGCGCTGCGCTTCGAAATGCCCGAGGGGAAGGGCGCAGCCCCGGCTAGCGGCACGCGGACGAACCGCGTCATCAAGCGGCGCGGGCGGCCTGCGAACATCCGGCATCAGGGGAAGCGGCGAAAATAGCGGTGGAGGATAGTACCCGCCGTTCGCCCTGATCCTGTCGAAGGGCCGTTGCGCCAGCGTGCTTCGACACGCTTAGCACGAACGGAGGTGTTGAGCGTTAGCCAGCCGTAAACGTCAGCCCCGCGTTGGCCTTGAGGCGGGTGCGCAGTGCCGGCCCCATCAGCGCGCCCGGGGTCCAGATGCCGCCGTCGCCCGCGACATCCTCGACCAGGCATAGCGCGCTTTCGGCGATCATCTTGCTGGTCGAGCCATAGCCGGGATCGCGATCGCCGGTGACGACGGCGTCGATCCGCGTGCCGTCGGGCATCAGCCCCGCGAACAGGATGTCGTAATGGCCGGCGTCGCGCTCCGCCTTGCTGGGGCCTTCGCCGGGCTTGGGGCCGCCTTCGCCGCCGAACGGATTATACTTGGCGATCGCGTCCGCCGCGGCCTTGCCGATCTCGCCAAGGCCGGGGGCGACCATCATCTCGTCATAGACGAAGTCGTCGCTATAGCGGTTGCCGAGCAGGAAATTGGTGCGGTGAACGTTCTTCGTGTTGATCGGCGCCATGACGAACGGCGCGACCCAGCAACCGATCGTCGAATCATATTCGGGGATCAGCCCGGTCGGCTGGTGCGGCCCCTTGAACCCCGGGGTCAGCGCGAACGCACTCGTCAGCAGCTTCACCAGGCTGGGATCGCGCGCCGCGGCGGCGAGCGTCGCCTTCAGGCTCGCGGCGGTGCCCCCTGAGAACCCGCCCTGCATCTGGCGGACCCGGCCTTTCACGCGCGGCGCGGGACGTCCGAACTTCGCCTGCGCGCATTCCTGGAGCGTCAGCACACCGAGATCGAAGGGAATCGAATCGAACCCGCACGAGAACACGATCCGCGCGCCCGTCCGCTTGGCCTCGTCGTGATGCGCGTCGATCATGTGCCGCATCCACGCGGGCTCGCCGCACAGGTCGACATAGGCGGTGCCGCTCGCGGCGCAGGCGGCGACGAGCGCGGTGCCATAGAGCTGGTAAGGCCCGACGGTGGTGAGGACGACCCGCGTGCGTGCGCACATCGCGGCGAGCGTCGCGGGGTCGTCTGCATCAGCGACCACCAGCGGCGTATCGGCGGGCGCGCCGATCAGGTCGCGCACCTCCTCCAGCTCGGCGAGGCTGCGCCCCGCCATCGCCCAACGCGGCGTGCCCTTGCCGACCAGATATTCGGCGACGAGCCGCCCGGTGAAGCCGGTCGCTCCATAGACGATGATGTCGAAATCGCGGGTCTGGTCGGGCACGGTGAGTCTCCTGTGGTTACGCGGCTTCGCTGAATTGCAAGCTGGCGAGCCGCGCGTAGAGGCCGCTGCGCTGGATCAACGTCGCGTGCGTCCCTTCCTCGACGATGCGTCCCTCGTCCATGACGATGATCCGCCCCGCCGCGCGGACGGTAGCAAGCCGGTGCGCGATGACGAGCGTGGTGCGCGTCTCCATCAGCCGTTCGAGCGCCTCCTGGACCAGCCGTTCGCTTTCGGCATCGAGCGCGCTGGTCGCCTCATCAAGCAGCAGGATCGGCGAATCGCGCAGCAACGCACGTGCGATCGCGACGCGCTGGCGTTGGCCGCCGGAGAGGCGCGCGCCCCCTTCTCCAAGGAAGGTATCGAGACCCTCCGGTAAGCGGCGCAGGAAGTCGGCGGCGTTGGCGGCCTCGGCCGCGGCCCACAGCGCATCGTCGGTGGTGCCCCAGTCGCCGTAGCGCAGATTGTCGCGCGCGCTTGCGCCGAAGATGACCGTGTCCTGCGGCACCATCGCGATCTGCGCGCGGATCGCTGCCGGGTCCGCCTCGCGCAGGTCGACCCCGTCAAGCGTTACCCGCCCACCATCAGGATCGTAGAACCGCTCGGCCAGCTGGAACAACGTCGTCTTGCCCGCGCCCGACGGGCCGACGACCGCAACGGTCTCCCCCGGCGCGACCTGGAGCGAAAAATCGTGGAGCGCGGCGATTTCAGGCCTGGTTGGATAATGGAATCGGACATGATCGAAGGTGAGCGCGCCGCGGACGGGTACGGGCAGCGGCACCGGGGTCGCCGGGCGCGTGATCTCCGCCCGCTCGCGAAGCAGTTCCGCCAGCCGACCCGCCGCCCCCGCGCCGCGGAGCAGATCACCATACACCTCGGTCAGCGCGCCGAACGCTCCGGCAACGATCCCCCCGGTGAAGACGAAGGCGAACATCGCGCCCCCCGTCAACCGCCCCGCGGCGACATCGCTCGCGCCTTCCCACATGACCAGCGTGATCGAACCGAAGATCAGCGCGATCATGATCGCGGTCAGCACCGCGCGAACGGTGATCCGACGCTTGGCTGCGTCAAACGTGGCGTCGACCGCACTGGCAAAGCGCCCTGCCTCACGGTCCTCCTGGTTGAAGGCCTGAACGATTTTCATCGCACCGAGCGTTTCGGTGACGAGGCTGCCGACATCGGCGATCCGGTCCTGCGACGAGCGCGACAGGTTGCGGATGCGCCGCCCGAGCACCGCGACGGGCAGGATGATCAGCGGGATGCCAATCAGCAACAGGCCCGCGAGCTTTGGTGAGAGGATGAAAAGATAAACGAGGCCACCGATCCCGGTGAAGCAATTGCGTAGTGCAACCGACACCGTCGTGCCGACGACGGTCTCGATCAACGTCGTATCGGACGTCAGGCGCGATGCGATTTCCGACGGGCGGTTTTCCTCGAAGAACCGGGGGGTGAGGCCCAGCAGGTGGCGCTGAACCCGCAGGCGGATATCCGCGACGACGCGTTCGCCGAGCCAGGAGACGAAGTAAAACCGGATCGCGGTCGCGATCGCGAGGATCACGACGATCATCAGCAGATAGTGGAACGATGAATTGACGTTGTCGCCTGAGCCCGAGGCGAAGCCCCGGTCGATCACCCGCTTGAACCCGGCGGGAATCGCGATCGTCGCCGCCGACGTGGTGATCAGCGCGACCAGCGCGATCACCAGATGGCGCGGATACGCCAATACGCGTTCCCAGACCAGGTTGAGATCGCCCAGGCTGCGGCGGGTATCGGGTTTCGCGGGTGTCGGTTCGGCCATCGCTGCGGAGCCTAGCAGTCGCGCGAGGGGCGCTCAATGTGGAAGCGATCGATCGCGCCGATGCTGCATTGCACCACTGAGTGTTTGCGCCTGCGAGCTTTTGGAGTACCACGGCGAACCCCAAGCCCGGGGGACGGGATACCCGATGCTCTATAATGCGTATGAAATGCAGCGCTCGATGCTCGCCGGAGCCAGCGCAATGGCGGATTTCGGCGCGGACTTTCTCAACAACCCGGTAAACCCGATTTCCTATATGGGCGGCAGCGCGCTGATCGGATCGGCACTCGAGGTGTTCGCACATGCGGCAGCGCCCCGCGGCAAGCCGGCGTTCGGTCTCGATCAGACGATGGTCGACGGGCGGGACGTTGCGGTGACCGAGGAGATCGTGCTGCAAAAGCCGTTCGGGCAATTGAAGCGCTTTCGGCGTGAAGGCATCGAGGGAGGGCCCAAGCTGCTGATCGTAGCGCCGATGTCGGGCCATTACGCAACGTTGCTGCGCGGCACAGTCGAGCGGATGCTGCCCTCGGCGGACGTCTACATCACCGACTGGCGCGATGCGAAGCTGGTGCCGCTGAGCGAGGGTATGTTCGACCTCGACGATTATGTCGATTACCTGATCGAATTCATGGCAGCGATCGGGCCGAACACCGGCGAGGGCGGCAGCCACATGCTTGCGGTCTGCCAGCCGTCGGTGCCCTGCTACGCCGCGGTCGCGCTGATGAGCGGCGACAAGAACCCCGCGCTGCCGAGGACGCTCACGATGATGGGCGGACCAGTCGATACCCGCAAGGCGCCGACCGCGGTGAACACGCTGGCGACCGAACGCCCGTTTAGCTGGTTCGAACGGAATGTCATCGCGACCGTGCCATTGGGATATCCGGGTGCGGGGCGAAAAGTGTATCCGGGATTCCTGCAGCTCGCAGGGTTCATGTCGATGAATCTCGGCAACCACATGCAGAGCCATTGGGAGATGTTCAAGCATCTGGTCGAGGGCGATGACGAGAGCGCCGATGCGACCAAGGATTTCTATGAGGAATATCGGTCGGTTTGCGATATGACCGCCGAATTCTACCTCCAGACGATCGACGTCGTATTCCAGGATCATGCGCTGCCCAAAGGCACGATGACGCACCGCGGCCGGCGGGTCGATCCGGCGGCGATCACCGATGTCGCGATCCTGGCGATCGAGGGCGAGCGTGACGATATTTCGGGTCTCGGCCAGACCAAGGCCGCGCTCGACATCGCGACCAAGCTCAAGGCCGATAAGAAGAAGTACCTCGTCGCCAAGGGTGCGGGACATTACGGAATTTTCAACGGATCGAAGTGGCGCGACAAGATCGCGCCGGTGGTCGAGGACTGGATCGCCGCACACGGCTGATATGGAAAGGCCGCCGTCCGATAGGATCGGACAGCGGCCGTTCGACTGACCTAGGTGTCAGACCACGTGTCAGGCGATTGAATCGACCACCGCGTGACTGCTCGATTCGTCAGCCTTGATCGTGCCACCGAATAGCATCTTGACCCGTCCCGACAGCGAGATGTCGGTTTCCCACAATTCGGCACTGTCGATGTCGAAACGGAGCAGGGTGAGGCTGGGGTCGTCCTTGCCGCCGGGAAACCACGCCTCGACCTGCGTGTTCCATAGCTTGTCGATCTCGGCGCGGTCGTTGTGGGTCGACACATGGCCGTCGAGGCACGCGAAGAAATCATGGCCCTTCGCAACGAACTGCGCATTGGCCGCGCCTCCTTCGGCGAGCCGGTTGTCCTTGCCCGCGAAGAAGAACAGCGTGTTGGGCAGATCGTCGTCGATCTGCGCGGTCATCGGCTCGCTGTGCGCATCGCCGTGTTCCAGCCCGATCATCACGAACGGGCTGTCCTTTAGCTTGCCGATGAACGTCTCGGCGACTTCCTGCGGGGTATCCTTCGACATCTGCTTCTCCCAAGTTGTTTCATCGGAAGAACGATGCGGGCGGGGGTTGGTTGCGCGCTACCCCCACCCGCATGCGGTAGGTCAGAGAACCTCGAACAGCCCCGCTGCGCCCATGCCGCCGCCGACGCACATCGTCACGACGACATATTTCGCGCCGCGGCGCTTGCCCTCGATCAGCGCATGGCCGGTGCAGCGCGCGCCCGTCATGCCATAGGGGTGGCCGATCGAGATCGAGCCGCCGTTGACGTTGAGCAGTTCGTCGGGGATGCCGAGCTTGTCGCGGCAATAGAGAACCTGGACCGCGAACGCCTCGTTGAGTTCCCAAAGTCCGATGTCGTCGATCTTGAGGCCGTTGCGCTCGAGCAGCTTGGGGATCGCGAAAACCGGGCCGATTCCCATCTCGTCGGGTTCGGTGCCTGCGACTGCCATGCCGACATAACGGCCGAGCGGGTTGAGCCCGCGCTTTTCGGCGAGCGATGCTTCCATCAGGACGCTGGCCGACGCGCCGTCCGACAACTGGCTCGCGTTGCCCGCGGTGATCGTGCCGTCGGGGCCGACGACGGGCTTGAGCGATTTCAGCCCTTCGAGCGTCGTCTCGGGCCGGTTGCCCTCGTCCTTGCTCAGCGTCACCTCCTGGTAGCTGACCTCCTTGGTGTCCTTGTTCACGATCGCCATCGTCGCGGTGACGGGGACGATCTCGTCGTCGAACTTGCCCGCGGCCTGCGCGGCGGCGGTGCGCATCTGCGACTGATAGCCATATTCGTCCATCGCATCGCGGCCGATGCCGTAACGCTTCCCAACGATCTCCGCGGTCTGGAGCATCGGCATGTAGATATTGGGCTGCATCGCGAGCAGCTCTGGGTCGGCGGCGACGCGCATCTGCGGGGTCTGGACCAGGCTGATCGAATCGACGCCGCCGCCGATCGCGACATCCATGTTGTCGACGATGATCTCCTTCGCCGCAGTGGCGATGGCCATCAGGCCTGACGCGCACTGGCGGTCGACCGACATCCCCGACACGCTGGTCGGCAGCCCGGCGCGGAGCAGCGAGGTGCGCGCGATATTGCCCGCCTGGTGACCCTGCTGGAGCGCGGAGCCGATCACGACATCCTGGACCTCGGCACCGTCGATTTTCGCGCGTTCCACCGCGGCCTTGATCGCGTGGCTCGCGAGCGTCGGGGAGGGCAGGTTGTTGAACGCCCCGCGATAGGCGCGGCCGATCGGGGTGCGGGCGGTGGAAACGATGACGGCTGAACGCAT
>JALYTW010000055.1 GCA_030854075.1 Pseudomonadota bacterium | reverse complement strand
TCATCCCAATCGATTACAATGCCGGCGGCGCGTGCGATCGCGGGGATGTGGAGCAGGTGGTTGGTCGAGCCGCCGGTCGCGAGCAGCCCGACCGCGGCGTTGACGATCGCGCGCTCGTCGACGCAATGCCCGATCGGGCGGTAATCGGCGCCGCGCCAGCCGAGCCCAGCGACGCGATGGACGGCGGCGCGGGTCAATTCCTGGCGCAGCTTGGTACCCGGGTTGACGAACGCAGCACCGGGCAGGTGGAGCCCCATCACCTCCATCATTATCTGGTTGGTGTTGGCGGTGCCGTAAAAGGTGCAGGTGCCCTTGATATGATAGGCGCCGATCTCCGCCGCGAGCAACTCCTCACGGTCCGCCTCGCCGATCGCGGCGCGTTCGCGGACCGCGGCCTTGGCGTTATTCGACAGGCCGGTCGGCATCGGCCCGCCCGGAATCAGCACCATCGGCAAATGACCGAAGCGGAGTGCACCCATCAGCAGGCCGGGGACGATCTTGTCGCAAATGCCGAGCAGAGTCGCGCCCTCGAACGTGCCGTGGCTGAGCGCGATCACGGTGGCGAGTGCGATCGTGTCGCGGCTGAACAGCGACAATTCCATCCCCGGATAACCTTGGGTCACGCCGTCGCACATCGCGGGAACGCCGCCCGCGACCTGCGCGGTCGCGCCGACGTCGCGTGCCCAGACTTTCATGAGTTCGGGATAGCGATAATAGACCGAGTGGGCCGACGACATGTCGTTGTACGCGGTGACGATGCCGATGTTCATGCCCCCGCCCGCCGTCATCGCGTCACGGTCTTCCTCTGTCCCCGCATATGCATGGGCGAGGTTCGCGCAGCCCAGCGACGGGCGCCCGATCCAGGTGTCGCGTTCGCGCTCGATCAGCCTCAGATAGGCAGCGCGGGTCGCGCGCGAGCGGGTGATGATCCGGTCGGTGACCGCGGCGACGTCGGGGTTCAGGCTGGTCATGCGCGCTTCTAGCCCGTTCGGCCTGAGCTTGTCGAAGCGCGTTTTTCGCGAGGGAGCATCGCGACGCACGGCCCGAACGGTAGCTGGGTTTTAGGCCGACGACAGATCAGCCCGCGTCATGCCGCCCAGTGAACATCCACCGGCAGTTCGACGTCGGCGAGCACCCGGCCGATCGGCAGCGGGGAGCTTGCCCCCGCCGCGATTGCTTCTTCGAGGACCTTGCGCTTGGCGTCTCCGGTGATCGCGATCAGCAGCGCACGCGACCCCGCGATCGCGTGCCGCGACAAAGTGACGCGCGCAACGGGAGCCTCGGGCGGCAGCGGATCGGGCATTACGCCCAGCGCGCGACGTTCGTTGGGGCCGTTCAGCGCTTCGTCGAAATCGGGGCCCGGAAAAATCGACGCGGTATGCCCGTCGCTGCCCATGCCGAGGACGCACAGATCAAGCGGCCAATGGAGATCCTGCATCAGCGCGTCCGCGCTGCGTCCGGCTACTTTATAGTCGTCGGTGGCAGTGGGGACGATCGGCTTCACCCGCGCACCTTTGGGCAGAAAAATCTTGGCAAGCGCGGTCACGTTCGACAGGTCGTCGCCAAGCGGCACGATCCGTTCGTCAGTGGGGACAATCGTGACCTTCTTCCAGTCGAGCTTGGCCTCGGCGAGTTTCCGGTACGCCGGGAGAGGGGTATTGCCACCCGCCAGTGCGATCACCGCTGAGCCGCGCGCGTCGAGCGCGCTTTCGATGACGAACTGGATGTCGCCCGCGACGGCCGCGGCGAATTCGTCCGTGTCGTCGTATTCCCACCATTCGATCTCGGTCATGTCATTCTTTCGATTGTAGGATGGTCAGTCGTCCATCCACGTTACGCCATCGCGCTCGGTCAGCGCGATCGCGGCAGAGGGACCCCAGGTCCCCGCAGGATAGCGTTTGGGCGTGGTGCCGTTGGCGGCCCAACCCGCGCGGATCGCGTCGATCCACGTCCATTGTGCCTCGACCTCGTCGCGGCGAACGAACAATGTCTGGTCGCCCTCGATCAGGTCCAGCAACAGCCGCTCGTACGCGATCCGTCGGCGAGTGCCTGCATATTCGACGTCGAGGCTGAGTTTCAAGGGCACCTCGCGCAGCTTGACGCCGCCGCGGTCAAGCCCGGGCTCCTTCGACATCACCAACAGCTCGATATATTCTTCGGGCTGAAGGCGGATGACGAGAGTGTTGGGCTGGAGCAGGCCACCGCGCCCGGAGAACATCGAATGCGGCACCGGTTTGAACTGGATCGCGATCTCGCTGCGGCGGACGGGCAGGCGTTTGCCGGTACGCAGGTAGAAGGGAACACCCTGCCAGCGCCAATTGTCGACATGCGCCTTGATCGCGACGAAGGTCTCGACGGTGGAGTCATACCCCAATTCTTCGTCATAGCCTTTGACGACCTCGCCCTTCACCGCGCCCTCGACATATTGGCCGGTCACGGTGGTAGTAGGAACCTCTTCGGGTGCCATCTGCCGAAGGGCGCGGAAAATCTTTGATTTCTCGTCGCGGATCTCGGTCGGATCGTAATTGGCGGGGGGCTCCATCGCGATCAGCGCAAGGAGCTGGAGCATGTGATTGGCGACCATGTCGCGCAACGCACCCGCGCTCTCGTAATAGCCCGCGCGATCCTCGAGCCCGACGGTCTCGGCGATCGTGATCTGGATGTTGTCGATCCCGGAAGCGTTCCAAATTGGCTCGAAAAAGGTATTGCCGAAGCGCAGCGCGAGGATGTTCTGAACCGTCTCCTTGCCGAGATAATGATCGATCCTGAAAATCCGGTCTTCGCTGAACGCGGACGCGACGGTGTCGTTGATTTCCTTGGACGAGGCCAGATCATACCCGAGCGGTTTTTCGAGCCCGATCCGCACGGTCGCGCCGGCCAAGCCGACCTTTTCGAGCCCCTTGACCGCGGGTTCGAACAGCGACGGCGCGGTCGAAAGAAAGATCGCTAGCCCGCCCGAAACGTCACCCACCTTGTCGGCAAGCGCGGCGAAGGTCTTCTCATCCGACAGGTCGCAAGGCTGGAACGACAGTCGGTCAAGGAACGCCTTGATCCCTTTGGCGTCGTTGAGTTCCTTGGGCAGAAATTCGTCGAGTGCCTTCTTGGCGAACTCGCGATACGCCTTGTCGTCATAATCCGACCGCGCCGACCCGATGATCGTCAGTCCTTCGGGCAGCAGCCCGTCGGTATGGAGCCCGAACAGCGAAGGTAGCAGCATCCGCTGCGCCAGATCGCCGGTCGCGCCAAAGAGCAAAAGCTTGCCGACCGGGGTGCGCTGCATCGACGATTCCTTCACAGGACGAGGCCGGCGAGCGGATCGAGCCCGGCCATGAGATTGAGGTTCTGGACGGCGGCACCCCCCGCGCCCTTGCCGAGGTTATCGAGCGTCGCGACGAGACGAGCCTGGGTATCGGCGGCATCGACGCAGACATACAGATCGAGCCGGTCGTTGGCGTCGGCATGGCGCGCCATCAGCAATTCGTCGGGCTGCTCTGAATGGACACGGACCAGTGGGCATCCCGCGAACGCCGCGCCGAGCGCGTCACGCAGCGCGGCACCGGTCGGTCTGCCCGGGATCGCGCTGAGTGACAGCGGTACTTCGACGATCATGCCCCGGAACGCGCGTGTCACCGTGGGCGCGAACACGGGGGCGTGGGTTAGACCGGCGTGGCGCTGCATCTCGGGGACGTGTTTATGCGCGAGTGTGAAGCCGTAATCGCGAAACGCGAGGTCGGGATCGTCGTCGAATCGCTCGATCAGCGCCTTGCCACCCCCCGAATAGCCCGACACCGCATTGACCGTCAGCGGCCAGTCGGCGGGGATCAGCCCGGCGCGGACGAGCGGCGCGACGAGAGCGAGGAAGCCGGTTGGATAGCAGCCGGGATTCGACACCCGTGGCGAATCCGCGACTGCATGCTCTAACTCGGCAAAACCATAGGTCCAGCCCTCGGCGACGCGGTGCGCGCTCGATGCATCGATGACGCGGGTGCGCGAGTTGTCGATCAGCCCGACCGCTTCGATCGCGGCGGCATCGGGCAGGCAGAGGATCGCGATGTCGGCTTCGTTCAACGCCTCGCGTCGCGCCGCGCTGTCTTTGCGACGGGTGTCATCGAGTGAGATCAGCGTCACGTCGTCTCGCGAGGAGAGCCGGTCGCGGATCTCGAGCCCGGTCGTCCCGACCGCACCGTCGATGAAGACCGAAACGCTCACGCCGCCGCCTGCGCCAGTTGGTCGAGCGCGGTCCGTTCAACATAGCCAACCAGACCGCGTTCGGGCGCGATCCCCCATGCATTGGATCCCGCCAGTTCGAGCACTTCGAAATGTTCGCCCATCGCGAGCTCGGCCAGGATTTGGTCGCCACGCCGCTGGGCACGCAGCGGCGCGGTGCGATTGGCAACGCACACCATCGGTGCGGCATAATGCGGGGCGAAGACATATTCGGCCAAGCGAACGTCTGCGAGATCGCCGCGCACGGCATGGGTCGTGGGATCTAGGATGACCGATGGCCCGCTCAGCGCGAACGCTTTACGCGAAGGCTTCGTGCCGGTCGGGGATGCCGATGAAATGGCCGAACTCTTCAAGGAAATCTGCCCCTTCGGTGGTACGCGCGACAAAGATATTGCGCTTGTCACTATCATCGCGCTGGCGGCGCAGATAGCCGAGGGAGCCTAGTCGGTTCAAGGCGCGCGTCACGACGGGTTTGGAGACATTGAGCGCGCGGGCGAGTCCACGAACGGTGTGGGGGCCGGGGCGAAGATATACCAGCAGCAACAACGCCATCTGGCGGTTGGTCAGGTCTGGCTCTCCCGAACGAACATAGTCAACCAGAGCCGTCATCCAGGTCGATAGCGATGTCAGGGGGTTGGACACGATAAGGTTTTTCCGACTTCTGACGTCAAAATAGGCGTCGTTACGCAGTCATAACGCGTGCAAATGCGGCTTGTTTCCTTGCTTTCTTTGCAAACTGTCGCATTCGTGATGCGGGTTGGCCGATGCGCGACGCGGTTGATCGCTATCCGAGGCTCGCCTATGTGCGCGGTTTCGCAGTCGGGTTCGACGCGTCCAAGCGGGATTCTTGTTAGATGTTTACCTTTCTCCTCGCCGTCCACGCCATCATCGCCGCCGCGCTGGTGACGGTGATCCTGATGCAGCGATCGGAAGGTGGCGGGCTCGGCATGGGCGGCAGCCCCTCCGGGCTGATGTCGGCGCGCGGTGCGGCGGATTTCCTAACTCGTGCCACCGCGACTCTCGCGGCGCTGTTCGTGGGGATGTCGATCGTGCTGGCGTTTTACGCGGCGAGTCGTCGATCGCAGACGATCGACACGTCATTGGTGCGCAGTGCGCCCGCGGCGCGACAGGACGCGGTGCCCAATGCTCCCGCCGACGCCGCGCCGTTCCAGGGTGCGGCAGCCGCCGCGGCGGCTGGCAATGGTGCCGCACCCGCGCCTGCACGCGCACCCGCAGACGGCTCGGTTCCGCTCCAGCGTTGAATGCTCATCAGCGGCGATCGATCGCGCGGCTTATCGGCTGTGCGCTCTTGCCGTTCGCCCCCCTTACACGCTAGGCGATTGCTCCCATGGCGCGGTTTATCTTCATCACCGGCGGCGTGGTCTCGTCGCTGGGCAAAGGCCTCATGGCGGCCTCTCTCGCGGCTTTGCTCCAGGCGCGCGGCTACCGCGTTCGGATCAGGAAGTTCGATCCCTATCTCAACGTCGATCCGGGCACGATGAGTCCGTATCAGCACGGCGAGGTCTACGTCACTGACGACGGCGCGGAAACCGATCTCGACCTCGGCCATTACGAACGCTTCACCGGGGTCGCATCCCGCCAGTCGGACAATGTGACCAGCGGCCGGATCTATCAGCAGATCATCACCCGCGAACGGCGGGGCGATTATCTCGGCGCCACCGTCCAGGTGATTCCCCATGTCACCGATGCGATCAAGGCGTTCGCGCGGGCCGAGATCGACGATCTCGATTTCGTGCTGTGCGAGATCGGCGGCACCGTCGGCGACATCGAATCTCTCCCCTTCATCGAGGCAATCCGCCAGCTCCGCAACGAAGAGGGCCGTGGGAACGCGATCAGCATCCATGTGACGCTGGTTCCCTACATCGCCGCCGCGGGCGAGCTGAAGACCAAACCAACCCAGCATTCGGTGCGCGAATTGGCCGCATTAGGGGTTCAGCCCGACGTTCTCGTCTGCCGCTGCGAACACCCGCTCCCCGCAAGCGAACGCGCCAAGATCGCGTTGTTCTGCAACGTCCCCGAAAGCGCGGTAATCCCAGCGCTCGATGCGAAAAGCATCTATGCGGTGCCGCTGCAATATCATGGCGAGGGGCTCGATTCCGAGGTGCTCCGCGCGTTCGGGATCACGCCGTCTTCGGCCCCCGATCTCAGCCGCTGGGCGGAGATCGTCGATCGCCTGACCAACCCAGAGGGCGAGGTGACCGTCGGCGTCGTCGGCAAGTACGTCGGGCTGCAGGACGCGTATAAATCCTTGAACGAAGCGCTCGTCCATGGCGGCATCGCCAACAAGGTAAAGGTCAATATCCGCTGGATCGATGCCGAGCTGTTCGAACAATCCGACAGCGACATCGCCACGCACCTCGAGCCATGCGACGCGATCCTGGTTCCCGGCGCGTTTGGCGAACGCGGCGCAGAGGGCAAGATCGCGAGCGTTCGGTTCGCGCGCGAACGCGAAATCCCGTATTTCGGGATTTGTTTCGGGATGCAGATGGCCTGCGTCGAAGGCGCGCGGGATCTGGCGGGGATCGAACACGCGAGTTCGACCGAGTTCGGCCCGACCGACGCACCCGTCGTCGGGTTGATCACCGAATGGATGGCCAAGGACGGCCTTCAGCAGCGGGCGGCGCAGGGCGATCTCGGCGGCACGATGCGGCTGGGCGCGTACGATGCCGCGCTCGCAGGGAATAGCGTCGTCGCCTCGATATATGGCGCCACGAGCATCAGCGAACGCCACCGCCATCGCTACGAAGTGAACACCGCCTACCGGGATGTGCTGGAGAAGGGTGGCCTGGTCTTCAGCGGGATGAGCCCCGACGGGATGTTGCCCGAAATCGTCGAGCGCCCCGATCACCCCTGGTTCGTCGGCGTCCAGTTCCACCCCGAGCTGAAGAGCAAGCCGTTCGATCCGCACCCGCTGTTCGCGAGCTTCATCGAGGCGGCAGTGAAGCAGAGCCGCCTGGTATAGCGTCGGACATCAATCACTCCGTTTCGCCGGAACGGTGCGACCGAGCGATCGAGCGATCGGACCTTTTGGGGTGGTTGTAGCGTTTTAACTGCTCAATCAACCAACGGAGATCGACAACAATGACCGACACCAGCCATGACATTCGCACCCTCAATGGACTGATCGCGACGACGATCGACAGCGTCGACGGCTATACCGAGGCTGCGAAGGACGTCGATAACGGGCGGTTCGCAACCATGTTCACCAGCCGCGCCAGCGAACGCCGCAAGGCCGCTACCGACCTGCAGACGGTTGTGACGCGGCTGGGTGGCAATCCGGAAGATGACGGTACCGTGCTGGCCGGCGCGCACCGCACCTGGCTCGATCTCAAGACCGCGGTGACGGGGCAGGACGACAAGGCGATCGTCAACGAAGTCGAACGCGGCGAGGATCATATCAAGGCCAAATTCGAAGACGCGCTGAAGGACGATGCGCTGAGTGCGGAGGTCAAATCAGCAATCCAGAATGCGTGGACGTCGGTCAAATCAGGGCACGACGAAATGCGCGACCTCAAGCACTCGATGGAAGCGAACTGACCCGATAAGCTGAGCCGATCGGGTTCCCGCTTGACTTTAAGAGTGGGAGCCCTCGGTTGTGTTGGAGAAGCGTGATCTAAACGATCCGGCGCTTCTCCAGTTTGCGGGCGAGCGTGCGGCGGTGCATTCCCAACCGTCGCGCGGTTTCCGAGACGTTGAAGCCGGTTTCCGCCAGCACCTCGTTGATCCGTTCCCATTCGATAGTCTTAATCGAGGTCGGTCTGGTGCTGATCGCGATACCGGGATCGCCGATCGTCATCCCGAACGCGCGCTCGATGTCGTCGGTATTGGCCGGCTTGGCCAGATACGACGTCGCGCCGAGCTTGATCG
>JALYTW010000033.1 GCA_030854075.1 Pseudomonadota bacterium | reverse complement strand
CTGCTGTCGATGATCAAGCTGCGCGGGTTCGGGGGCAAGACCGAATTCTGGGAATATGGCCTCGAAAGCTTCACGCTGATGGCGGGGCTCGCGGCCGTCACCGAGAAGATCAAGATCTACGCGACCTGCCCGACATTGGTGATCCCGCCCGCGTTCGCGGCGCGGATGTGCAACACGATTGATTCGATCAGCCACGGGCGGTTCGGGCTGAACCTCATCACCGGGTGGCAGAAGCCCGAATACAGCCAGATGGGGCTGTGGCCGGGCGAGGAGCATTTCCGCAACCGCTATCAGATGCTCGACGAATACGCCCACATCCTGCGCGACCTGTGGGAGACGGGGCGGTCGGACCTGAAGGGCGATTACTACCAGATGGACGATTGCCGGGTCCGCCCGCAGCCGACCGGCGACATGAAGATCATCTGTGCGGGCTCGTCGGACGAGGGCCTCGCCTTTTCCGCCAAATGGGCGGATTACGCCTTCTGCCTCGGCAAGGGCGTCAATACTCCGACCGCCTTTGCGTTCAACAACGAACGGCTCGCGGTCGCGACCGCGCAGTCGGGTCGCGACGTCAGCATGTTCGTGCTCGTCATGATCATCGCCGCCGATACCGACGAGGCGGCGATGGCGAAGTGGAAACACTATAACGCCGGGGTCGATGTCGACGCGATTGCGTGGCTCAAGGACCAGGGCGCCGCCGACAAGGTCAACGCGACGACCAACGTCCGCCAGCTCGCCGCGCCCGAAGGGGCGGTCAACATCAACATGGGGACGCTGGTCGGCAGCTACGCAAGCGTCGCGCGGATGCTCGATGAGATGGCGGCGGTGCCCAACACCGGGGGCGTATTGCTGACCTTCGACGATTTCCTCGAAGGGGTCGAGGCGTTCGGGACGAAGATCCAGCCGCTGATGAAAAGCCGCGCTGGCGTCGCGTAAGCGCAGCAGCTGCCATCATCCGTCATCCCGGACTGGGTCCGGGATCCATCGTGGTACGAGCGGTAATCCAAGCCTTGTTGCACGGCGTGTGCGGTCCGATGGACCCCGGCCTGCGCCGCAGTGCCGAGGTGTAAGCGTAACTTTCATCGGTGCGCCCGCGAAGGGCTGGACATGAAGCGTCGGCGTCATCCCCGCCCGCCCGCGCCGAGGAAGCCATTGTCATGCCGATCCAATTCGCCAACCCCGCCCATCTCGCCACGCTCGCGGGCGCGATCCTGATCGCCGGATGCGGCAGTTCGCAGGCCGCCAGCAGCGCCGCCGAGGCCCCCGCTGCCGCCACCGGCGCGACCGCCGCGCAGCCGACCGTGGTCGAGCTGTTCCAGAGCCAGGGTTGTTCGTCGTGCCCGCCCGCCAACGCCGCGGTCAACGCGATCGCGGATCGCCCCGACGTGCTCGCGCTGTCGTTCGGAGTCACCTATTGGGATCAGCTTGGGTGGAAGGATACCTTTGCCTCGCCGCGATATACCGCGCGCCAGTGGGATTACGCGCATCACGCCGGCCGCGCGCAGGTCGCAACGCCCCAGGTCATCGTCAACGGCGGCACCGCGATCGTCGGCAGCAACCGCCAGCAACTTGCCCAGACGATCGCCAGCGCGGGTTCGCCCAAGGGCGGCCCCGCGCTCGAGGCGGCGGGCGATGCGGTCAAGGTCGGCGCGCTGACCAATGCCAAGCCGTCGACGGTGTGGCTGGTCCGCTACGATCCCAAATCCCGTGAAGTGCCGATCCGCGCGGGCGAGAATGGCGGCAAGACGCTGCCCCACCGCGATGTCGTCCGCCAACTCGTCAAGCTGGGCGACTGGCGCGGCGCGGCGGTAAGCTATCCGCTGCCCGCGCCGAGCGAACCCGGACTGCGCACCGCGGTGCTCGTCCAGCAAGGCAACGGCGGCGCGATCACCGCGGCCCGCCGCCTGTAATCCGGATACCGCCCGCCGAGGCGTCGCGGCGGGCGGTTTCACCAACTGGCGCCGATCACCCAAGAAGAATTGCCATGCGTGTTACCACGCTCTTATCATGCTGTGCCCTGCCGTTCGCCGTTGCTGCCCCCGCGCTCGCGCAGGATGCGATGGCGTCGCACGACATGATGACGTCCAAAATGTCGGCCGCGGAGATGAAGACAATGAAGGCGTGCCACGCGATGTCGCCCGCCAAGGCCGCGAAGAATGCGGGCTGCAAGAAGATGATGGCGATGCATCCCGACATGATGAAGCACGACGATATGATGAAGCACGACGACATGATGAAGAAGGGCGGCTGATGACGGCGGTGGCGGGCGCGGACATCGTGGCGCGCCCGCTGTCGCGCGGGTGCGCGCCGTCGTGCAGGGCCGTGACGCGCGGCGACCGAAGGGGAGTTATGCCGCCGCGCGGTGAAGACAGATCCGGATGGATCGGATCACCCACGCTATTCGTGGGGTCGCAATCGGCGGTTACATCGTTGCGCCATGCTTTTTCGGATGACGCCGGGCGGTTCGTCGCGGTAACCAGGAATGCCGTCACGACGAATGACGAGCCGGGAGTGCATGGGTGCGGGCGAGCGAACAGGAACTGCGAGCGTGGATGCTTGGCGGTCTCGATGGAGACGCGGGCGCCTATCGCCGTCTGCTCGACGCGCTTGCCACGCTGTTACGGACATTTTTCGGTCGCCGCCTGCGCGGGGCCGATGCTGCGGTCGAGGATCTCGTGCAGGACAGTTTGATCGCCATCCACACGCGCCGGGCGAGCTACGACACCGCGCGGCCGTTCACCGCCTGGGCCTATGCGATCGCGCGCTACAAGCTGATCGACCATTTCCGGCGGCAGCGGGTCACCGTGCCCGTCGAAGGACTCGAGGATATGCTCGCGGTCGAGGGATTCGAGGATGCGGTGGCGGCGAAGATGGACGTCGCCGACCTGCTCGCGACCTTGCCCCCCAAACAGGCTGCGGCGATCCATGACACCCGGATTGCGGGGCTGAGCATCGCCGAGGCAGCCGTACGCCACGGGATCAGCGAATCCGACGTCAAGATATCGGTTCACCGGGGGCTGAAGACGCTCGCGGCGCGGCTGGAGGGCGAGCGATGACCGGATCGACCGACCTGCTGATCGCCTCGCTGAGCGCCAACCCCGCGCGGGTCGGGCGGCGCGATGTGCCACGCCGCCTTGCAATCACGGTCGCGGTCGCGGGGGTCGTGACGTTCGCGATCGTCGTCGCGTGGCTGGGGTTCCGCCCCGACCTGGCCGGGGCGATCCATCGCCCGACGATCTGGATGAAATGGGCCTATACCGGCTCGATCGCCGCGGTCGCGCTGATCGTGCTGAGGCAGCTCGCGCGGCCCGAGGCGGCGCGCGCGCGGGGCATCAGACTGGCGGCGGTGCCGCTGGCGCTGCTCGCCGCAGTCGCGCTCATTCAGCTGGCGCTGACGCCGCCGGGCGAGATGATGCCCATGTGGCTTGGCCATAGCTGGCGCGATTGCGGGATGCGGATCGTGATGTTGTCGCTGCCGATTTTTGCGGGGCTGATGATCGCGTTCCGCCGGTTCGCGCCGACCCGGCCACGGCTGACCGGGGCGGTCGCGGGGCTCGCGGCGGGTGGGGTCGGGGCGACGCTGTACGGCTTCGCGTGCCCCGAAACCTCGGCGATGTTCGTCGTCACTTTCTATACGTTGGGATTGGCGATGGCGACGCTGGTCGGGCTGATCGTCGGCCCGCGGTTCCTGCGCTGGTAGGGCATCGAATCGCATCGTCGAGGGTTGGGGGAGCGATGGACCGGCTGATCTTCACCCCCGACGATGTCGACCTGACCCGGTCGCCGCTGCGCCGCGGGATCGCCGAGCCGACCTATGTGCTCGGTGCGTTCAATCCCGGCTTCACGCGGCTGGCGAACGGCAATTTGCTACTGATGGTGCGCATCGCCGAGGCGTTGGCGGAACCGGTGCGCGGCGATGCGGTGCGCGCGATCCGCTGGACCGCCGACGGCTATGTGCTCGACGCCTACCCGCTGGCTGCGGTCGACATGCGTGACCCGCGGCAATTCGCGATGAAGGCGCGGTACCATCGCATCCTCGCGCTCACCTCGCTGTCGTGGCTGCTGCCGGTCGAGCTCGACGCGGCGGGAGAGGCGATCGTCGCGGTGCATTACGACCATGCGATCGAGCCGATTGCGCCGTATCAGGATTACGGCGTTGAGGATGCGCGGATCAGCCGCATCGGCGACGACTGGTATATGACCACCTGTTCGGTAAGCGCGGAGCGGCATTGCACGACGCTCCACCGCTCGCGCGACGGGTTGCGGTACGAGCTGCTCGGGATCGTGCTCGATCATCAGAACAAGGACATGCTGTTGTTCGAGGGGCTGGTCGGCGGGCGGTTCATGGCGATGACGCGCCCACTGGGCGAATGCTATTTCGCCTATCCGCCCGACAGCCCGTTCGTCGGCGGGCCGTCGATCAACTTCGCGGTGTCGCCCGATGCGCTGCACTGGCGCCCGCTCGAGGCACCGGGATTGAGGGCGCGCAAGAATTCGGTGTCGGCGATGAAAATGGGGGGCGGATCGCCGCCGATCCTGACCGATGCGGGGTGGCTGACGATCTGGCACGGGGTCGAGGCGCGCGAGAGCGTAGGCGTCTATCGCAGCTTCTGGGCGCTGATGGACGCGCATGACCCGACGCACTTCCTGCGGGTCGAGGACGCGGAGCCGCTGATCGAGGCGGACCCGGCGCTGACCGCGGATATCGCGCACCAGATGTACCTGCCGACCCCGGTGGTGTTCACGACGGGGATGATCGACCTGGGCGATCATTATCTTGTCGCGAGCGGTGAGGCGGATCTGGCGTGTCGGCTGACCCGGATCGACAAGGCGCGGTTCGCATGACGACATGGTGGCAATCAGGGACGATCTACCAGGTCTATCCGCGGTCGTTCCAGGATAGCGACGGCGATGGCGTCGGCGACCTCAACGGGATCGCGGCGCGGCTCGATCATCTCGTCGCGTTGGGGGTCGATGCGGTGTGGCTGTCGCCGATCTTCCCCTCGCCGATGGCCGATTTCGGTTATGACGTCGCCGATTATTGCGATGTCGACCCGCGGTTCGGGACGCTCGCCGATTTCGATGCGCTGCTCGCCGCGGCGCATGAGCGGGACCTTAAGCTGCTGCTCGATTTCGTGCCGAATCATTCGTCGGATCGGCACCCGTGGTTCGTCGAGAGCCGGTCGTCACGGACCAATCCCAAGCGCGACTGGTATATCTGGCGCGATGCCAACGCCGACGGGTCGCGGCCGAACAACTGGATCAGCGATTTCGGGGGGTCGGCGTGGGCATGGGACGAGAGCACCGGGCAATATTATTACCACGCGTTCCTGAAGGAGCAGCCCGACCTCAACTGGCGCAATCCCGAGCTACGGCAGGCGATGATGGACGTGCTGCGGTTCTGGCTCGATCGCGGCGTCGACGGGTTTCGGATCGATGTGCTGTGGCACATGATCAAGCACGCCGATTTCCCCGACAACCCCGCGAATCCAGCGTATGCGCCTGCGATGGGCGAGATGCACCGCGTCCTCCAGCATCATTCGACCGACCAGCCCGAGGTTCACGGCATCGCCGCGGAGATGCGCGGGATCGCCGACAGCTATACCGGCGAGCGGGTGCTGATCGGCGAGATCTACCTGCCGGTCGAGCGACTGATGGATTATTACGGGCGGGATGCGCCGGAGGTGCAGCTGCCGTTCAATTTCCAACTGATCGACGCAGCGTGGGATGCGCGCAGTTTGGCGACGATGATCGCCGAGTATGAGGCGGCCTTGCCCGCGGGCGGGTGGCCGAACTGGGTGCTCGGCAACCACGATCGCCCGCGGATCGCGACGCGGGTGGGGGAGGCGCAGGCGCGGGTCGCGGCGGTGCTGCTGCTGACGCTGCGGGGCACGCCGACGATCTATTATGGCGACGAGATCGGGATGATCGATGGCGCGATCCCGGCGGACCGTGCGGTCGACCCGCGCGAATTGCGCGAGCCGGGGCTGGGGCTGGGGCGCGATCCGGTCCGCACCCCGATGCCGTGGAATGCGAGCGCGCACGCCGGGTTCTCCACCGCCGAACCGTGGTTGCCGATGGGCGAGGACTGGCCGACGCGGAATGTCGCGGCGCAAGCTGCGGACGCGGCGTCGATGCTGGCGCTGTATCGTGACCTGCTGGCGTTGCGGCGCAAACATGCGGCGCTGGCGGTGGGGGATTTCGCGCTGATCGCGACTGTAGGCGACGTGCTGGCGTATAAGCGGCGGCTAGGCGACGAGCGGATCGTCGTGGCGCTCAATCTTGGGACTGGCGAACAGCAGGTTACGCTGCCGCCCGGCGAGGTGATGCTTTCGAGCGTGGTCGGCCCTGCGTCGATCGGCGCGCTGCGCGCCAACGAAGCTATCATCCTGCGTGTGACCGGCTAAGCGGTCGCCATGAAAATCGCGATGCTCGCCCCGATCGCGTGGCGCACCCCGCCGCGCCACTATGGCCCCTGGGAACTGGTGACGAGCCTGCTCACCGAGGCGCTGGTCGCGCGCGGGGTCGAGGTGACGCTGTTCGCGACGCTCGACAGCCACACCAGCGGGACGCTGGCAGGCGTGGTGCCCGCGCCCTATTCGGAAGACCCGTCGATCGATGCGAAGGTGTGGGAGTTCCGCCACTTGGCGCACCTGTTCGAGCGCGCCGGCGAATTCGACCTGATCCACAACCAGGCCGATTTTCCGGCGCATGCGTTTTCGCGGCTGGTCGACACGCCGATGGTGACGACGATCCACGGCTTTTCGTCGGATCGGATCATGCCGATGTACCAGCCCTATGAGAATCGCGTGCATTACGTCGCAATCAGCGATGCCGATCGCGCAGCGGGGCTGCGCTACGCCGCGACGATCCATCACGGCATCGTCCTCGACGATTTTCCGTTCGATTCGGAGGGGAGCGACGACCTGCTGTTCTTCGGGCGGATCCACCCCGACAAGGGCGCGGCGGAAGCGATCGCGGTGGCGCAGGCGACCGGGCGGCGGCTCCACATGGCCGGGATCGTCCAGGACCAGGGCTATCACGAGCGTGCGGTCGCGCCGCATGTCGATGGCGACCGCGTGATCTACGGCGGCGCGGTCGGCGGCGCCGCGCGGACGCGGATGCTGGGGCAGGCGGCGGCGTTGCTTCACCTGATCAATTTCGACGAACCCTTCGGCCTGTCGGTGATCGAGGCGATGGCGTGCGGGACGCCTGTGATCGCGATCAACCGCGGATCGATGCCCGAACTGATCGACGATGGCGTCACCGGTTTCCTGGTCGACAGTGGCGACGAGGCAGTCGCTGCGGTCGCGCGGATCGGCGAGATTGATCGCAAGGCGTGCCGCGCGGCGGTGGCCGAACGGTTCACCGTCGAGCGGATGGCTGATCGCTACCTGGGCCTCTACCGCCGCATTCTCGGATCGTAAGAGACGACTGACCGCTGGCGGCTCGCTCTACGCCGCCTTCGCCAGCGTCTTCCCCTTGATTAAATCCGCCGCGCGTTCGGCGATCATGATCGTCGGGGCATTGGTGTTCGACGAGACCAGCGTCGGCATCACCGATGCGTCGATCACCCGCAGCCCCGCGATCCCGCGCACGCGCAGGTCGGGGTCGACCACCGCGCCGGGATCGTCGGCGGTGCCCATCTTGCAGGTGCCGATCGGATGGTAGATCGTTTCCGCGGTCGCCCGGACCCAGGCGTCGATCTGGGCGTCGGTCCTGACGTCCGGCCCCGGCGCGAGTTCCGCGTCGCGATAGGGGTCGAGCGCAGCCTGCGCGGCGACATCGCGTCCCACCTTGACGCATTCGCGCATCACCCGGCGATCCTCCGCGGTCGCGAGATAGTTCGCCTCGATCAGCGGGTCGGCGAACGGGTCGTCCGACGCGAGGCCAATCCGGCCGCGGCTTTCAGGGCGCAACTGGCACAGATGGAGCGAGAAGCCGTCCTCCTTCGCCTGCTCCCGGCCATGATCGCGCATGAGCGCGAGTACTGCATGAATCTGAATATCGGGGCGTGACAGCCCTTCGCGGGACGAGACGAACGCACCCGATTCGAGGAATTGCTGGCGGCCGAGACCGGTGCCGCGGAGCATATATTCGACCCCTACCGCCAATTGCCGCAGTCCCTTAGTCGTCGCAAAGGCGGTAACGAGATTTTTCGTTCGCCAGTTCATCAGTACGTCAAGATGGTCCTGGAGATTCTCCCCGACGCCGGGGAGCGCGTGGATCGTCTTCACGCCCGCATCGCTTAGCCGCGCGGGGTCGCCGACGCCCGACAGTTGGAGGATGTGCGGCGACTGCACCGCGCCTGCACATAGCAACACCTCGCGGTCCGCAACGACGGTGGCAGGGTGCGCCTTCTTGCCGGCGACGTAGTCGACGCCCGAGGCGCGCGCATTCTCGATGACGATCCGCGTTGTGCGCGCGTCAGTGATCACGGTAAGGTTAGGTCGCCCCCGCGCCATCGACAAATACGCCGCGGCGGTGCTCCAGCGCTGGCCGTTCGAAACGGTGAGGTCGTAGGGCCCGAAGCCCTCCTGGCGCTCGCCGTTGAAGTCGGTCGTGACCGGATAACCCGCCTGTCGTCCCGCCTCGATCAACGCGGCGTTGAACGGGGTGTCGTTCTCGCCGGGCGAGATGTGGAGCGGACCATCGCTGCCGTGGAGGTCGCCGCCGCGGTGATGGCGCTCGAGCCGTTTGAAATAGGGGAGCACGCTGTCCCACGACCAGCCGGGCAGCCCGCGCTGCGCCCAGTCATCGTAGTCGCCGGGATTGCCGCGCGCGTAGATCATGCCGTTGATCGCCGAGCTGCCGCCGAGACCCTTGCCGCGCGGCCACCACAGGCGGCGGTTGTCGAGATGCGGTTCGGGCTCGGTCCAGAACCCCCAATTGTGGATGCTCTTCTGCTTGATGAGCGTGCCGACCCCGGCGGGCATCCGGACCAGGACATTGTCGTTGCGCCCGCCGGCTTCGAGCAGACACACGGTGACCGATGGGTCTTCGGTCAGCCGCGCCGCCAGCGTGCAGCCTGCCGATCCGCCACCGACGATCACATAATCATACGCCTGGGTCATATTCTCTCCTTCAAGGCTCGATCACCAATTTGCCGATCATGTCGCTCGCGGCCATCGTCCCGAACGCGTCGCGCCAGTCGGCCAAGGGATAGCGTCGGTCGACCCGCGGGCGGATCCGGCGATCCGCCGCCAACGCCCAGACCGCGTCGAGATTCTCGGCGCCGCGATCGGGGAATTGCCGCGCATATTCGCCCGCGCGGACGCCGATCACCGAAAAGCCCTTGATCAGCGGGATGTTGGTCGGGACGCTTGCGATCCGCCCCGATGTGAAGCCGACGACCAGCAACCGCCCGCCGAACGCGATGCAGCGCGTGCTTTCGTCGAAGACGTCGCCGCCGACCGGGTCGACGATCACGTCCGCGCCGCCGCCGGTGATGTCCTTCACCGCCTCGCGAAAGCCGGGTGCGGTCAACGTGGCATCGGGCGCGTATCCGTCGGCGACGATCGTGAGCTTGTCGACCGAGCGCGAGGTCGCGATGACACGTGCGCCGAGCGTCCTGGCGAGATCGACCGCGGCGAGCCCGACCCCGCCGGTCGCGCCGTGGACGACGACCCATTCGCCGGGTTCGACCCGCGCGAGCCGGACGAGCGCGACATACGCGGTGAGATAGGCGGTGCCGATCGACGCGGCCTCGGCGAAATCGAGATGATCGGGGATCTTGCGCGCCGCCCGCGCCTCGCACGCCACGAACTCGGCGAACGCGCCGAGCCGCGTTCCGCACACGACGCGGTCGCCGGGCGCGAGACCGCTGTCGGGGTCGGCCTCGATGACCTCCCCGGCCATCTCCATGCCGGGCGTGAAGGGCAGGGGTGGCTTGAGCTGATACGCGCCGCGGATCATCAGCAGGTCGGGATAGTTGAGCGAGGCGGCGCGGACGCGGACGAGCAACTGCCCCGCGCGGCGCACCGGATCGGGCCGGTCCTCGATGCCGCATCCCGACAGGTCGGTCGACAGCGCGGAGACCATCAGCGCCTTCATGCCGGGGTACAGAGGATGCGGATCATATCCTCCATCAGCGTTTCGGGGTCGAGTTCGGGCGCGTGGATCTTGCTGAGTCCGAGCGAGATCAATGCATAGCCGCGGACCATCGCGTCGTGGTGCGAGAAACCCGCGGTCTCGAGGCAATCGGTGAGGAAGCCGAGGACGATCTCGTCGTGGCGCTCGACCGAGGCGCGCGCGCGCGGATCGCTCTCCGCCCAGGCGCGCATCGCGATTGACAGCCGCGACATCCCGCGCCGCCGGACGATCTGTGCGAGCAGCCTGATCCGCGCGACCGGTTCGGATTCGCTGCGCCGGATCGCCGCGACCATGTCGCCGATCTGCTGTTCGGCGAAATAGGTCGCGAGCCGTCCCTGGTACGCGTCGAAATCGGTGAAGTGATGGTAGAAGCTGCCGGTCGATACGCGCAGCTCGTCGGCGAGCGGACGCAGCTTCAGCGCACGCAGGCCGCCGCGGCGAAGCAGCGACTGCCCCGCCTCCAACCAATCGCGCGGGGTAAGGTCGGTTGCGCGGCCAGCGATGGGG
>JALYTW010000027.1 GCA_030854075.1 Pseudomonadota bacterium | reverse complement strand
ACGGCACCGCGCGCGACGGCAGCTGGGGCCGCCCGCTCGACCGGTGGATGGCGCAGATTCATCCGCGGTTCGGCTCACCCTGGGTCGGCACGCTGATCGTTGGCGGGGTAGGGGTCGCGTGCTGTTTCCTCCCGCTCTCCTTGTTGCTCGTGCTTAGCGGCACCGGCCTCGTCGCGATCTATGCCGGAATCGCGATCGCGGCGATGGTGGGCAGGCGGACCGGCGCGACCGATCATGCGCTCTATCGCATGCCGCTCTATCCGCTGGCGCCGATCGTGACGCTGCTTGCGTTGGGCTACGTCGTCTGGACGAGCTGGCTCGACATCGACGAGGGGCGGCCCGGCCTGATCATGACCGGGATCCAGATCGTGGGTTCAGCCGCTTACTATTGGTTCGTCCTGCGCCGCCGCGGCGGCTGGACCGCCACCATCCCCGGAGATGCCATATGATCGACCTGTCGGACTATGAGGAAGGCCACAAGTACAAGGGCCATTACAAGCACGACCTCAAGAAACTGCAGAAGCAGCTGGAGCGCATCCAGGTCGCGCACATCATCCGCGGGCAAGCCGCGGTGATGATGTTCGAAGGCTGGGACGCAGCGGGGAAGGGCGGGATCATCGAGCGGCTAACCGCCAAGATGGATCAGCGCAATTACGAGGTGTATCCGATCGCCGCCCCGTCGGCGGCAGAAAAAGCGCATGATTTCCTCTGGCGTTTCGAGACCCGGCTACCGCAACCCGGCAGCATCGCGATCTTCGACCGCAGCTGGTATGGCCGCGTCCTCGTCGAACGCGTCGAAGGCTATGCGACCGAAGAGGAATGGACGCGCGGCTATGAGGAGATCAATGCGTTCGAAGCGGGGTTGATCGCTGCCGGCACGACGCTGATCAAGGTCTTCGTCCACACCAGCCAGCATGAACAGGACAAGCGCCTCAAGGCGCGGCTCGACGAACCCTGGAAGCGCTGGAAAACCGGCCTCGACGATTTTCGCAACCGGGCCAAGCGCCCCGCCTATCTCGACGCGATGCACGACATGTTCGCGCGCACCGACACCGGCGGCGCGCCGTGGTTCGTGGTCGACGGCAATAACAAGAAGGCCGCGCGGATCGCGGCGCTTGAGCATATCGCGGACCGGCTCGCGGCGAACGTCGACATGGCACCGCCGCTGCTCGACCCCGACGTCGCAACGGTCGCGCGCGAGGCGCTGGGCTGGACATCCTGACCTCGACCGATCGCCGATCCCGATAACTTCAGTCCGCCAGCGCGGGCGCGTCCCACGGCAAATGCCGATCTTCCAGCACGATCAGATTATCCGGTCGGATCAGCTGCGAATGCGTCTGATACCCCAGCAATTGCTCGGCGGGCAGGTCGGGATTCACGATCAGCACGCGCGTCTCTTCCGACGTAAAATCGCTGAGTCCCCGCGCGCGCTCGGCGCCTTTCTCGTCGTAGATGTGGAGCACGTCGCCGCGGGTAAAGTCGCCCGTCATGGCGATGGCGTCCTGGCGTCGCACGCCCCTTCCCTGATCAAGCTTATCCGCGACCGCCGCCGAGACGGTGAGGCTGCCCGCCATCTGCAACCGGTCGGTCAGCCACGTCGACCACACCGATCCGGGATCGGCATGCGCGATGCATTTGGTGCAGCGGCGCTCGCCGCGCAGCACCGAGGATAGCGGCATATCGGCTTCGCCGTTGGCGATATAGGTTGTGCATCCCGCGTTCTGCGCCATGTTCGCCGCCTGGAGCTTGGTGAGCATCCCGCCGGTGCCGAGCGTGCTGATCCCCTTGGTCGCCTCGAGATACTGGCTGACATCGTCGAGCTCCTCGACGAGTATCGCGCCTTCTTCCGACGGATTGCGGTCGTACAGGCCGTCGACCCCGGTCAGGATGATGAATTCCTGCGCCTGCACCATCTGCGCGATCTTCGCGGCGAGCCGGTCGTTGTCGCCGACGCGGATTTCCTCGGTGGTGATCGTGTCGTTCTCGTTGACGATCGGCATGATCCCCGATTGCAGCAGCCGGTGGACGGTGTTCTTGGTATTGAGGAAGCGGCGGTGATCCTCGAAATCGCCAAGCGTCAGCAGGATCTGCGCGATGTCGAAGCCATATTCGTGCGCGACCTGCTTATAGGCGTTGAGCAGCAGCGGCATCCCGCACGCGGCAGCGGCCTGCTTGTCGCTCAGCCCCGCGGTTTCCGGCTTGGCGCCGACCAAGTTGAGTCCCAGTGCCACCGCGCCCGACGAGCACAGGATCACGTCATAGCCCTCGTCGCGGAGCCGCGCGACGTCCTGCAACAGCCGCTGCATGAACCCGAAGCGGGGGGTCAGATGGTCGGGATTGGCGAGGAGGCTGGAACCGATTTTGACGACGAGACGCTTTGCCGGAGGCATGGGATCCTTCCGGAAGGGTTGAAATTGTCGAGCCATCATCTAGGTATTTATGGTGCACCGCACAACCACCGACCGGGATCGCTCGCCGCTTTGTGCGGCCGTGTGCGGTTCGCTGATGATGATTTTACCGCGGTTATCGATCTGACCAACGCGATAATACATCGCCAGAGCAGTGGTTGTTATTTGCAAGACGCAGATTTGTTATCATTCGTCGCGATGATCTAGAAGATTTGCTGGCAACGCGAGCGACAATATCTAAATAACAAAGGACGAATTCTTGAACATCTTGTTGATCGGATGCGGTAAAATGGGCGGCGCACTGCTCAGCCGCTGGATAGAGGGATCCGATCGCTTCACGATCGTCGATCCCGGCCTCGGCGAGGCGCCCGTTGGCGTGCAGTTCGTGACGGATCGTGCCGCGCTCGGCGGCGAGACGTTCGATGTCGTGGTTGTCGCGATCAAGCCGCAGATGATCGGCCAGGTGCTGCCCGATTACGTCGCGCACATCGCGGATGACGGCTACGCGCTGTCGATCGCCGCGGGCTGTTCGATCGATCGGCTGACGCGCGTGTTGGGGGGCAAGCCCGTCATTCGCGTCATGCCCAACCTGCCCGCCGCGATCGGGGAGGGGGTCAGCGGCCTCGTCGCTGGCAACGGCGTCACCCCGGCGCAGCAGGACCACGCCCGCGCGCTGATGGCCTTGGCGGGCACCGTCGTCGTCGTCGACGACGAAGACAAGCTCGACCGGGTCACCGCGGTCGCCGGATCCGGTCCCGGTTATGTGTTCGAGATCGCGCGCGCCTATGTCGCCGCCGCGGTGGACTTGGGTTTCACGCTCGACGAAGCGCGTGCGTTGGTGCTGGGCACGATGGCGGGCGGTGTCGCGATGGCGCGGAAAAGCGACCAGTCGCTCGAGGAATTGCGCAATTCGGTGACGAGCAAGCACGGGACGACCGAGGCGGGGCTGCAAGCGCTGAACGGCGACGACCTGCTCTCGCGCCGCCTCCGGGACACCGTCGACGCCGCCTATGCGCGCGCGGTCGAATTGCGCTGACGCCGACGCCGACCTATTCATCGATCGATCACAGGAGTTTCGTTTTGACCGACCTGCAGGACCAGGCCACCACCCATATCCACGAACTCGGCGCGCGCGCGAAACGCGCCGCCAGCGTGCTCGCGGCTGCATCCACCGACGTCAAGAATGATGCGCTGCGCGAGGCCGCCAACGCGCTGCGCAAGGCGACCCCCGAACTACTCGCCGCGAACGACCTGGACGTCGCGGGCGTCGCCGACGACAAGCCCGATTCGTATATCGACCGATTGCGACTGACCGAGGACCGCGTCGCCGCGATGGCCGACGCACTCGACCAGATCGCCGCGCTGCCCGATCCCGTCGGTCGCGTGCTCGCGACGTTCGATCGTCCCAACGGCCTCCGGATCGAACGCGTCGCGGTGCCGATCGGGGTGATCGGCATGATCTATGAATCGCGGCCCAATGTCGGAGCGGACGCCAGCGCGCTGTGCCTGAAATCGGGCAACGCGATCATCCTGCGCGGCGGTTCCGAAAGCCGTCATTCGACGCGCAGGATCGTCGAATGCATGCAGACGGGGTTGAAGGCGGCGGGGCTGCCCGAAGACGCGATCCGGACCGTTCAGACCACCAACCGCGACGCGGTTGTCGCGATGCTCCGCGCGACCGGGCTGATCGATCTGGTCATCCCGCGCGGCGGACGCGGGCTCGTCGAACTCGTCCGTGATCAGGCCAAGGTGCCGACCTTGCTCCATCTCGACGGCAACAACCATTGCTATGTCCACGAAGCCGCCGACATCGACAAGGCGATCGCGGTGATCCGCAACGGCAAGCTTCGCCGCACCGGCGTCTGCGGCGCGACCGAAACGATCGTCATCGACCGCACGGTTGCCGACCGGTTCGTGCCGAAGCTGGCCGATGCGATGCCCGATTGCGAATTGCGCGGCGATGCCGAGGCGGTGAAGCTCGACCCACGGCTGAAGCCCGCGACCGAGGCGGATTGGGACACCGAATATCTCGACGCCATCGCCGCGGTGAAGATCGTCGATGGGCTCGACGAGGGGATCGAATTCGTCGACGCGCACAGTTCGGGCCACACCGATGCGATCCTGACCGAGGACGCTGCCGCCGCGCATCGCTTCATGCTCGCCATCGACAGCGCGATCGTGATGCACAACGCCTCGACCCAGTTCGCCGATGGTGGCGAATTCGGGATGGGCGCGGAAATCGGCATCGCCACCGGCAAGATGCACGCGCGCGGGCCAGTCGGGCTCGAACAGCTCACCAGCTTCAAATATCTGGTTCACGGCGAGGGGCAGATCCGCCCCTGACCATGAATCGGGCGGGGCGATCAGGCGGGGGCGAAGTCGCCCGCGTCGTCCATCACGTGGAGCACCCCGTCGCGGATCGCGAAATACGCGCCGCGGAGCGTCAGCTTGCCCGCCTTTTCCCGCGCTGCGATGTTCGGAAAGCTACGCAGGTTGGCGATCGACACGCGTACGGTTTCGAGTTCGAGCGCGCGCACCGCGTCGGGGCCGTCGCCGAGCTCGTCGACGATCCGCTCGCGCGCCTCGTCGAGCAGGTCGATCCAGTGCGCGATGAACCCGCCCGCGCCCGCTTTCGCGCCTTTGAACTGCTGGGTAAGGCAGGCGCCGACCCCGCCGCACGATTCATGCCCCATCACGACGATCTCGGGCACTTCGAGCTGGGTCACCGCGAATTCGAGCGCGGCGGAGACGCCATGGCGGCTGTCGTCGTCCTCGAAGGGTGGCACCAGATTGGCGATGTTGCGCACGACGAAGATCTCGCCCGGCGCAGCGCCGAAAATCTGCGCCGGATCGACCCGGCTGTCCGAACACGCGATCACCATGACTTTGGGGCTCTGGCCGTCGCTGAGCTCGCGCCAGCGCTCGCGTTCGCGCGCCCAGTCGCCCTGACGAAAACGATGATAGCCGGTGATGAGGTCGCTGAAGTCGGTCATGCGCCCACTTTAAGCATGTTGTTTGGCGGCGCAAAGTCGCTATCTCGCGGGACATGAACGAGATGACCCCGCTCGCCCGTGTCCCCCGGGAACGCAAGCCAGACTGGATCCGCGTCAAGGCCCCGACCAGCGTCGGGTTCGCCGAGACCAAGGCGATGATGCGGCGCCTCAACCTCAACACCGTCTGCGAAGAGGCGGCGTGCCCCAATATCGGCGAGTGCTGGACCAAGAAACACGCTACCGTGATGATCCTGGGTGACACCTGCACCCGCGCCTGCGCGTTCTGCAACGTCAAGACCGGGATGCCGCGCGCGGTCGACCTTAGCGAACCGCAGCATACCGCCGACGCCGCTGCGGAACTGGGGCTCGAACATATCGTCATCACCTCGGTCGACCGCGACGACCTGCCCGATGGCGGCGCGGCGCAGTTCGTCCGGGTGATCGAGGCACTGCGCCGCACGACGCCCACGACGACGATCGAAATCCTGACCCCCGATTTCCGGAACAAGGCGCAGGCCGCGGTCGAATCGATCGTCGAGGCCGGGCCGGACGTTTACAATCACAACTTGGAAACCGTGCCGCGGCTGTATCCCACGATCCGCCCCGGTGCGCGCTATTACGCCTCACTGCGGCTGTTGGAGAGCGTCAAGCGGCACGATCCGTCGATCTTTACCAAATCCGGCGTGATGCTCGGGCTGGGGGAGGAGCGGCTCGAAATCCATCAGGTGATGGACGACATGCGCTCCGCCGACATCGATTTCCTGACGATGGGCCAGTATCTCCAGCCGACCCCGCGCCACGCCAAGGTTGCCGAATTCGTCACCCCCAAGGCGTTCGACGCCTATGCCGGGATCGCGCGCGCCAAGGGATTCCTGCTCGTCGCCTCGTCGCCGCTCACCCGGTCGAGCTACCACGCGGGCGACGATTTCGCGAAGCTCAGGGCCAACCGCGAAGCGAAGCTAACGCAGACCGGAAGCGGGCGTGCCCAAGCATAACGAGACCCGGCATCTGCCTTATTCGTGCGAACAGATGTTCGACCTGGTAGCGGACGTCGGGCGTTACGCCGAATTCCTGCCCTGGGTGTCCGCGATGCGGGTGCGGCAGGACAGCGCGACCGAATCGCTCGCCGACATGATCGTCGGGTTCAAGGGGCTGCGCGAAACCTTCACGTCGAAGGTGGACAAGCAGCGCCCCGGCCATATCCACGTCGAATATATCGATGGCCCGCTCAAGTTCCTCCACAACGACTGGCGCTTTCACCCCGAACCGGGCGGCTGCGCGGTCGATTTTTCAGTCGATTTCGCATTCAAGAACCGAGTGTTCGAAATGCTGGCGGGGCAAGTGTTCGGCCAGGCGCTGCGCAAGATGATCGGCGCGTTCGAAACCCGCGCCGCCGACCTCTATGGCAGCAACAGTTCCAGCGCGCACAACGCCGCCTGAAGCCTGACGCCGCCGCGGCCCAGATCCCCGTAATCCTTGCGTTCGGCGTGGATATCCGCCGGATCGCCACCCTTTTCGGCACGCGCGAAGACGACGGTGCCGACCGGCTTCTTGACCGACCCGCCGTCGGGGCCGGCCACCCCCGTGATCGCCACCGCGACATCGGCGTTACTCGCGTCCAGCGCGCCCTGCGCCATGCTCCACGCGATCGCGATCGACACCGCGCCGAACGTCTCCATCACGTCGGAACTGACGTTGAGCAGGTCGAGCTTGGCCTCGTTCGAGTAGGTGACGAACGCGGCCTCCATCACCGCGGACGATCCGGGGATTTCGGTCAGCGCCGCCGCGACCAAGCCGCCCGTGCAGCTTTCCGCGATCGTCACCTTGCGGCCGATCGCGGCATTGGCCTCGATGACGCGGCGCGCGGCCTCGACGAGTTCGGGGGGGAGGATCGTGTCCATCATTTGGGCGCCGCACATAAGGGGAGATTGGGCACCGCGACGTTTTGCCCGCGGGCCTTTTCGGCCTGGAGATATTGCAACGTCGTCACGATGATCGATGCGGTGTTCGACGCGGGCAGGGGCGCAAGCTGGGTCACCAGCCGATCGATCACCGGGCAGTCCTCGACCGCGATCCGCCCGACCAGCAGCGGGCCGATCAGCGACGTGAGGAGCGGCCGCGCGAAATCCGACCCGAGCAGCGAATCGACCATCGGATCGCTGAGTTTGACGATCGCGCCGCGCGCGGTCGGCCAGGCGCGATCCGCCGCGGCATCATATTTGGCGATGAACATACCGCGGGTCTGCCGGACCAGGCTGGTCGCGGGCAGTCTCGCGGCACACACGACGCCCGTCTGGCGGATGATATCGGGCAGCGCGACCTGCGCCATCGCTTCGGCCTCGGGCGCGGTGATGCAGCGCGTCTGTGCCGCCGCGGGCGAGGTAGTCAGCGCTACCGCCACACCGATTGCGGTAAAGGCGTTCATCGGGGCAGGCTCACGGTCGCGATCGCCTGCGCCGCAATGCCTTCCCCGCGACCGGCGAAGCCGAGCCGTTCGGTGGTGGTCGCCTTGATACTGACGCGATCAGTCCGGAGTCCCAGGAGATCGGCGATACGAGCCTGCATCACAGCGCGATGCGGACCGATCTTGGGTGCCTCGCAAATCAGCGTCAGGTCGACAAAGTCGATCCGTCCGCCGCGATCGTTGATCAGCGAGGCGGCATGCTGAAGGAACCGCGCCGACGCCGCACCCTGCCATCGCGGGTCGCTCGGCGGAAAATGGGTCCCGATATCCCCCGCCGCGATCGTCCCGAGCAACGCGTCGGTCAGTGCGTGGAGCGCGACATCGGCGTCGCTATGCCCGGACAGGCCCTTGTCGTGCGGGATCAAGATGCCGCCCAGCCACAATTCCTCGCCCGCCTCCAGCCGATGGACGTCGAACCCGCTCGCCGATCGGGTTTCCATCGCCTGCGCGATGCGGGCATCGGCGGCGGCGATATCCGCAGCGTAGGTAATTTTTTCCAGCGCGGCCGACCCTTCGACCAACATTACGTCATGCCCCATCCGGCGCACCATAGCGGCATCGTCAGTCGAATCCTGCCCTGCAGGCCAGCGCCGATGCGCGTCGAGAACCACATCGAACCGGAACGCCTGAGGGGTCTGGACGCGAACGACATGGTCTCGCGATACGCCTTCCCCCAATACGCTGTCACCCCTTGCCAGCGTATCCGCGATCGGGAGCACCGGCACCGCCCCCATCTGGTCGTCAAGCGCGTCGAGCAGCCGGTTCACCACGGGGGCAGGAACGAACGGGCGTGCGGCGTCGTGGATCAGGACGATCCCGACCCCCGTGTCGGCCAGTTCCTCCAGCGCATTGCGCACCGTTTCACGCCGCGTAGCGCCGCCGATCGGGCGCGCATCGGTGATCCGGTCCGCCTGGTCGGGCGCCACGACGACGATGACGCGATCGATCCGAGGATGGGAGGCCAGCGCGGTGCGGCTATGCTCGACCAGCGGACGTCCGCCGATCTGCGTAAACTGTTTGGGGTCACCGCCACCGATCCGCTCGCCCTTGCCGGCGGCAACGATGATCGCGACGGTCGTGTCCTGGCGCGCCATCGCCGCCGCCTAGGGGGTATCACGCCGTCGCGCAAATCTTGCACCGTGAATCGCTTTCGCTTACTTGCCCAAAATTCAGACACATGCGCAAACTCGCCCCCATCCAGATCGGACCCGTGCGGATCGAATGCCCCGTCGTGCTGGCACCGATGACGGGCGTCACAGATATGCCGTTTCGAGTCCTCGTTCGGCGCTATGGCTCGGGACTCAACGTTACCGAGATGGTGGCGTCTCAGGCCGCGATCCGCGAGACCCGCCAATCGCTGCAGAAAACGGCGTGGCACCTGTCCGAAGAGCCGGTATCGATGCAACTGGTCGGCTGCACCCCGTATGAGATGGGGGAGGCGGCCAAGCTCGCCGAGGATCGTGGCGCGGCGATCATCGACATCAATATGGGCTGCCCGGTTCGCAAGGTGACCAATGGGGACGCGGGCTCCGCGCTGATGCGCGATACCAAGCTCGCCGCCGAGATCATCAAGGGTGTGGTCGAGGCGGTCAGCGCCCCGGTGACGCTCAAGATGCGGATGGGCTGGTGCCATGACAGCCTTAACGCCCCAGATCTCGCGCGGATCGCCGAGGATCTGGGGGTAAAAATGATCACAATCCACGGTCGCACCCGCAATCAGATGTATAAGGGTGAAGCCGATTGGCGCTTCATCCGAAGGGTGAAGGAGGCGGTGTCGGTGCCAGTCATCGCCAACGGTGACATCTGCTCGATCGAGGACGCCGACGCCGCGCTCGAACAATCGGGTGCCGATGGCGTGATGATCGGTCGTGGGTCTTATGGCCGACCGTGGTTGCTCGGCCAAGTAATGACGTGGCTGTCGTCGGGCAGGCAAATCCCCGATCCGTCGATCGACCAGCAGTATCGCGTGATTGCCGAGCATTACGAGATGATGCTCGAGCATTATGGCAACATCACCGGCGTGAACATGGCGCGTAAGCATATCGGCTGGTACACCAAGGGGCTGACTGGCTCGGCCGAGTTCCGCAACGCGGTGAACCAGGAACCCGACCCGGCGCGGGTCAAGTCGATGCTCGCGGGTTTCTACGCCCCCTGGCGCGACCGCGAAGCCGCCTGATTCCGGGATAGCGAGGCGTCCCGGTTTTGCCGAGCCGCCAGTCGCGGTCCTCGTAACTGATCCGGACGATCGCATCGCGCATGCCAATGCGCTGGCGGAGGAACTGCTCAACTTGTCCGAACGCGTGATGCAGGGCCAGCCGCTCGTCGCGATCCTGCCCCTGAGCGGGAACGGCCGCCGCGACGGCCATGGTTTCGCGGTCTTCGACACGCTGATCGAAACGCGCCGCGGCGCGACCATCCGAGTCGACTTCGACGTTGCCGCGATCCGCACCGTTGGCGCGCAGGCGCTGCGCCCCGCGGGCCACGATGTCACCACCGCGGCGAGCCTCGCCGACCTCGGCCGAGCGCTGGCCGCAGGGGCCCCCACACGTGTTGGTAACCGACGTGGGGCTGCCCGATGGCGACGGGATCGATCACCTTGCGAGCGTGTTCGAGCGCTTCCCGTCACTGCAGATGATCGTGCTGTCGGCGCAGAATATGTTGACCACCGCGGCACGCCCGACCGAGGCGGGGGCAGATGAATATGTGCCCAGGCCGTTTAACCTCGACGACCTGCCCGTGCGGCGGCTGGCGCGGTCCGGCGCACCGCATCCGATCCGGAACCCGATCTTTAGTGCACGCGACGACGCTGCGCTGCCGCTGATCGGGCGCTGGCCCGCGATGCAGGACGTGTATCGCGTGATCGCACGAGTCGTCTCGAACGACCTCACCGTGCGCATTTCAGGTGAATCGGGTACGGGCAAGGAACTGGACGCGCACGTGATCCATGATCTCGGGTCGCGTCGCGAAGCACCCTTCGTCGCGATCAACATGGCCGCGATTCCGTGCGAATAGATTGAGGCGGGGCTGTTCGGTCACGAGCGCGGCGCGTTCAACGGGGCAACTCAGCGCAACGGCGGGCGGTTCGACCAGGCGACCAGAGGCACGTTGTTCTTCGACGAGATGGGCGACATGCCGATCGAAGCCCAAACCCGGCTACTCCGTGTTCTCCCGTCGGGCGAATTCACGACCGTCGGAGGCGCGCGCACGATCCGACCGACGTCCGGATCGTCGCCGCCACCAACCGCGATCTCGCGACCCTGGTCGCGCGGGCGCGGTTTCGCGAGGAACTGTTCTGTCGCCTAACGTCGTCCCCGTCGTGCTGCCTCCACTGCGGGAACGGCGTCAAGACGAGCCCCTGCTTGCGCGGCATTTCCTCGACCATGCGGTGACGCAAGGACTGCCGCGGCGCCGCTTGTCGTCCGCCTCGCTGAACCGGCTCGCTGAACCGGCTCGCCGCGCATGACTGGCCTGGCAATTTACGTGAACTCGAAAATGCGATGCGATGCGACGGCTGGCGGTGTTGGCGCGCGACGAGATGGTCGACGATGCCACAATTCAAGGATTGTTCGGTGACACCGCGCCCATGCGATCATCCGGACCTGGGTATCGACGCGGCGATCCGCCAACTGATCAACGGCCTCGCTGGCGAGCGCTCGGGGTCACTCGACGACGGAACACTCCATGCGCGCGTGATCGGCGACGTCGAGCGGCCGCTGATCGAGGTGGTGTTGGCTTGCCATGGCGGCAACCAGCTTCGCGCCGCTCGTGCTGGGGATAACTCGCTACACATTGCGGGAACGGCCCGACCAGTTCGGCAACGATCCAGTTGGGGGCGGCGCAACGGGCGGAGAACGCGACGAGCCACAGCAGATCTGCATTATGTGGTTTCCGTGCAACAATTCGCGTCGTACGGAAGCCACTATGATCGCGTCGATGACGCCAACGGCCTTGATGCCAGATGCCGCGCCTAACGGATTGCCGCGACGCTTTCACGTGACGCCCGTGCTCGAGCTGGGCGTGCTAGTGGTGGCGATGGCTGCGTTGGCGACTACCTACCACTTCGTTGAGCGCCAGAATGCATCGGGCCAGTTGTTCAGCCCAGCGATGGCGGCGCTGCTGTTGCTCGCCAATCTTTTGCCGTGTGTCATTCTGATCGTCCTGCTTGGTCGATGGATTGCGCGTCGCCGCGCGGCGCGGACCGCGCTCGCTGGGGGAGGGCACCTCCACGTCCGCCTCGTCGCGGTGTTCTCGCTGATCGCCAGCGTTCCAATCGTGCTGACGGTAATCGCCGCGTCGATCCTGTTTCAGTCGGGAGTTCAGCTATGGGGCTCGGCGCGCGCGCGCAACGCGCTCGAATCGACGATGGCGCTGGCCCAGGAGGGACAGAAGCTCGTCACCGACCGCTGGAACGGCGAGGGGGAGGCAATGGCGAACGATATCCATCACATCTATCCGACCATTCCGTTGAAATCGAACGAGTTCGATCAGTATTTCCTGAAGCAGACGTTTTTCCGCAGCCTGTATGAGGCGGTTCTGTTCCGCGTCGCGGACGGCAAGAACGTCGAGGCGCTATACACGTACGAACCGCCCAACGACGAGATATTTGCGCAACGGGTGACAGGATCGGTGCTTAACCTGTTAAACAACAATGGAAAAACATACATCAATCTCGACAAAAAGGTGCTCTGGGTCATTACCCCTGTCGATCGAGCAAAAAATATATTTCTGTACGTTGCGACCCCGGTGAACGCCGATTTCCTCAATCGCCAACTCGTCGCGGCCGACGGAATAATAAAGGATTATGAGTTGCTGCAGTCGCGGTCGCGCAGCTTGCAGTTAAAGTTCAATGTGGCGTTGTTCGGGGTTGCACTGTTGATCGTCGGATTGGCAATGTGGATAGCCCTCCTCGTCGCAGATCGACTAGTTGGTCCGGTCGATTCACTAGTGTCAGCGGCACGGCAGGTGGCGGACGGCGACTTGACGGTGCGCGTCGTCGAGTCGGGCGCGGACGACGAGGTCGGCACCCTCGCGAACGCCTTCAACCAGATGACGGGGCGACTAGAAGAACAGAATACCGCGCTGCTGACTGCCAATACCCAGCTCGAAAACCGCCGTGCGCTGATCGAGGCGGTGATGGCAGGCGTGTCGGCCGGAGTGCTGGCAACCGATCGAACCCGCGCAATCCGAATTGCCAATCAGTCTGCCGTCGATCTACTGGGCGCCGACGCGCTCGTCGGTGCGGCGTTGGTCGATGTCTCGCCAGAGCTCGCGGCGTTCGACGATAGCGGTGCCCGCGAAGGCATCGTACAGGTCGCGCGCGGTGCGGAAACCCGGACGCTCGCGGTCCGGATCGCGCGAACCGAGACCGGTCCGATCTTGACCTTTGACGACATTACTCAGCAAGTGCTCGACCAGCGCCGCGCTGCCTGGTCAGACGTTGCGCGGCGGATCGCGCACGAGATCAAGAATCCGCTGACACCGATCCAACTAGCGGCCGAACGGCTTCAGCGTCGGTACGGGGGCAAGATCGACGCAGATGATGGCACCTTCGCGCGGCTGACCGACACGATTATTCGCCAGGTCGGGGATCTGCGCCGGATGGTCGACGAATTCTCGTCGTTCGCGCGGATGCCCAAGCCCGTGTTTCGCGACGAATCGCTGCTCGACATTGCCCGCCAGGCGCTGTTTCTGCACGAGGTCGCCCATCCCGGCATCCAGTTCGAGCTGATTAACCAGTGTCCGGGGGATAGAGCCGGTGCAATGATGGTCTGCGACCGGCGTCAGCTTGGCCAGGCCTTTACCAACATTGTCAAGAACGCGGTCGAGGCCATCGACGCAAGAGGGGACGCCCCGCACGGCCTGGTCACGCTGTCGCTGACGGAAGTCGGGCACCATGTCGTCGTCGAGGTCGCGGATAACGGGGTGGGGCTGCCAGCGGATCGCGATCGGATCGTCGAGCCCTATATGACCACCCGCACGCGTGGTACGGGGTTGGGTCTCGCGATCGTCAAGAAGATCGTCGAGGAGCATCTCGGCACGATGACCTTCGCCGATCGTGATGGTGGCGGGACGATCGTTAGCATCGACTTCGATGCAGGAACGCTCTCGACGCTGGACCAAGGGGCCACCACTCCAGAGCCGGCAGGGGATGGCCAGCTCGCCGCACTCAGCAAAAATCGGAACTAATATCATGCCCCTCGACATCCTCGTCGTCGATGACGAACAAGATATTCGCGAACTTGTCGCCGGCGTGCTCGAGGATGAAGGGTATGACACCCGGAACGCCGCGGATAGCGATGCCGCGCTGGAAGCGATCGCCGCCCGGCGTCCCTCGCTGGTGCTGCTCGATGTATGGCTGCAGGGGTCCCGGCTCGATGGGCTCGAACTGCTCGACGAAATCAAGCGCCGCGATCCTTCGCTCCCGGTGCTGGTCATCTCTGGGCATGGCAATCTGGATACCGCGGTCGCCGCAATCCGTCGGGGCGCTGCCGACTTCATCGAAAAACCGTTCGAGGCCGAGCGCCTGCTCTTGATGGTGGCGCGCGCCACCGAGACCGAGCGGCTGCGGCGCGAAGTCGCGACCTTGCGCGCGTCGGTCGGTCGCGACGCCGATCTGACGGGCAATTCGCCCGCGATCAACGGCGTGCGCGCAACCCTCAAGCGAGTCGCCGCGACGGGCAGCCGCGTCCTCATCATGGGCTCCGCCGGGGTAGGCAAGGAGATCGCCGCGCGTTTGCTCCACGGCTGGAGCCAGCGCGCGGAAGCTCCGTTCGTCGTCGTCAGCGCCGCGCGGATGACTCCCGAGCGCGTCGACGAGGAATTGTTCGGCGCGGAGCAGGGGGGCGATGTCGTCCGTCCGGGATTGCTTGAGCAGGCGCACGGCGGCACGCTCTTTCTCGACGAGATCGCCGACATGCCGATCGCTACTCAGGGTCGGATTCTGCGGGTGCTGACTGACCAAAGTTTCAGTCGGGTGGGCGGCACGCGGATCGTGAAGGTCGATGTCCGCGTCGTTTCCGCGACCGGGCGCGATCTGACGCTGGAAATTGCCGAGGGCCGATTTCGCGAAGATCTTTACTATCGCCTGAATGTCGTCCCCGTGGTTATTCCCCCGCTAGCCGAGCGGCGAGAGGATATCCCCGCGCTGGTCGACCATTTTCTGGCGCACTATGCGACCGAACGTCGCGTGCCCACGCCCGACATCGCAGCGGATGCGATGGTGGCGCTGCAATCCTACGAATGGCCGGGCAATGTCCGCCAACTGCGCAATGTGGTTGAACGCACGATCATCCTGGCACCGGGCGATCGGATAGGACGCATCGATCTCGACATGATCCCGGCCGAAGTCGTCGGCAATCGAGGGGACGTCGGTGGGGGCAACGCTGGAGCGATCATGGGCGCGCCGCTTAGGGAGGCGCGTGAGACGTTCGAACGCGAATATCTCCGCGTCCAGATCAGGCGTTTCTCGGGAAATATCAGTCGGACCGCCAGCTTCATTGGCATGGAACGCTCCGCGCTCCACCGGAAGCTCAAACTGCTGGGGATCACCGACACGCGCGACGAGTGAGTGGACTTCTCGGTTTGCCGTCCTAGATTATGACGATGGTTCCTCGCAGGTGCCGATCCGACGCCGGGAAACGGCGCAGCAGCGGGCGCACCGTCTCGCCAAGAACCGAAAGCCCATCACATGGCCGACAAGCCGGGGTCGCTTCAGGACCTCTTCCTCAACTCTCTCCGCCGCTCGAAAGCCCCGGTGACGATGTTTCTCGTCAAGGGCGTCAAGTTGCAGGGGATCGTGACATGGTTCGACAATTTCTCGGTGCTCCTGCGCCGGGACGGGCAATCGCAACTGATCTACAAGCACGCGATCTCCACGATCATGCCTGCGGGACCGATGGATGTCGCCGAGCTTGTCGATTCACTGTCAGAAGCTCCGAAGAAGAATCCGTTACTGCAGGATATTTTTCTGAATGCAGTCCGCAAGTCCGACGACCCGGTCACGATGTTCCTGATTAACGGCGTGATGCTCCAGGGGCAGATTGCAGGGTTCGACCTATTCTGCATGCTGTTGCAGCGGGAGGACATGGCGCAGCTTGTCTACAAACACGCGGTGTCGACGATCCAGCCGTCGCGCGCGCTCGACCTTGCGGGCGAGAGCGACATTGATGACGACGCGCACCACGATAGCGAAGACAGGGATTGAGTACCGGCTTCAACCGTGACCGCGACGATCTGGCGCGTGGAGCCAAGGCAATCGTGGTACTGCCCGACCAAGGTGATGCCCTGCGCGATTCTGCCGCTCGAATCGAGGAAACCGCGGGCCTGGCGCTGGCGATCGGTCTTGACGTGGTCGAGCGCCAGGTCTTGCGGGTCCGCGCCCGCAAGCCCGCGACCCTGATCGGCAGCGGACAGGTCGAACAACTCGCCACCAGCGTCCGAATGGTGGAAGCGGAACTGGTCGTGTTCGACGCCAACCTGTCCCCGGTCCAACAGCGCAATCTCGAAACCGCGCTGGCCACCAAGGTCATCGACCGCACTGGATTGATCCTCGAAATATTCGGCGAGCGTGCGGCAACCGCGGAGGGCAGGCTGCAAGTCGAGCTGGCGCATCTCGATTACCAGGCGGGGCGGCTTGTGCGCAGTTGGACTCACCTTGAGCGCCAGCGCGGCGGGTTCGGCTTTCTGGGCGGCCCGGGCGAGACCCAGATCGAGGCGGATCGCCGCTTGATTCGCGATCGGATGGCGCGGTTGCGCAAGGAACTCGACCAAGTGAGCCGTACCCGCGGGCTCCACCGCGATCGGCGCCAGCGCGCGCCTTGGCCCGTGATCGCACTGGTCGGCTATACGAACGCCGGCAAGTCCACCCTATTCAACCGGTTGACCGGTGCCGACGTCATGGCGGAGGACTTGTTGTTCGCGACGCTCGACCCGACGCTGCGCCAGATTAGCTTGCCCGGGATCGATAAGGCGATCCTGTCGGACACCGTCGGATTCGTCTCCGATTTGCCGACCCAACTCGTTGCCGCGTTCAAGGCGACACTCGAAGAGGTGGTTTCCGCCGATCTGCTCCTCCATGTCCGCGACATCGCGCATCCCGACACCGAAGCGCAACGCAGCGATGTCGAGACGGTCCTGGCCGACATCGGCGTCGCCGAAACGACGCCGCGGTTCGAAGCGTGGAACAAGCTAGACGTCCTCAGTCCCGGCGAGCGCGACGCCCTGATCGCGTTGGCAGCCCGCCGCGACAACGTCGTCGCGATTTCGGCTTTGAGTGGGGAAGGGGTGGCCGATCTCATCGATCAGGTCGCGATCCAGCTTACCGCAACCCATCGACGCTATGCGATCACGCTAGAGGTTAGCGACGGGGCCAGTGCGGCGTGGTTGCACGCGCACGGTGAGGTACTCCAACAGAGCGTGGATGGAAGCGCAATGACCTTCGACGTCCGGTTGTCGCCAGCGGATCACGACCGCTTTCTCAGTCGCGCTTGACGCGTTGCCAGAGCGCTTCCTTGTCATCGAGCGGAAGCGCGGCGAAGGCGTCTCCCGCCAACGCTTCCATCGCGCGAAAGCGGCGTTCGAACTTGGCGTTGCCAGCGCGCAGCGCGGTTTCGGGGTCGAAACCGAGATGACGTGTCCAATTAACGACCGCAAACAGTAAATCGCCGATTTCCTCTTCGACCGTCTCTGCCGAAGCCGCTTCTATTTCAGCGACTTCTTCATCGATCTTCTCACGCGCTCCCGCCGCGTCCGGCCAGTCGAAGCCGACTCGCGCCGCGCGGTTCTGAAGCTTCTGCGCGCGAAGGAGCGCAGGTATGGCCATCGCGACTCCATCGAGCGCGCTCGTCGCGCCCTTGGCGTCGCGCTCATCGGCCTTGAGCTGTTCCCAGAGCTGATGGCGACCATCGGTTGCGTCGCCGAAAATATGCGGATGTCGACGTTCCATCTTGTCGGCAATCGCCGCGACGACGTCGGGCAGCGCGAAGTGCCCAGCTTCCTCGGCGATCCGCGCGTGAAAGACGACCTGCAGTAGCAGATCGCCGAGTTCGTCCTTGAGGTCGGCCATATCGTCGCGCTCGATCGCGTCGGCGACCTCATAGGCTTCCTCGATCGT
>JALYTW010000015.1 GCA_030854075.1 Pseudomonadota bacterium | reverse complement strand
CGGCGGCCGCAGGCGGAGGTAGCCACGAACGCCGGTTCCGATCAACGGCGGGAACTTTGGTTCAAATCTGCCCCGATCGCCGCCACCATCCGCGCGCCAGCTTCCCCACCAGTGCGGGCAACCCCGGCCTGACGAGCAGCCAGTCGCGGATCGCGGGACCTTGCTCGGCACCGATCATCTGCTTGTATCCACTGTCGCCTGCGCCCCAGTCGACCCGCTCGATACCGCGCTCGCACGCCTCGACCAGGTTGCGGTAATAGAGCAGCTTCCTCGGTGAATGGCGCGCAAAGGCGGGGTCGTAGCTGTTTGCGATCGCGTATTTGAGGTCACCGGCATCGAGGTCGAACGAAAACGCCGCCGCACGACCATCGATGCTGAGCACCGCCGCGCGCATCATCGTCGCGAGCACCGGGTCCCGCGCCGCTGCGCGCCAGAACGCGCCGTGGCCAGTGGTCGTGAACTTCGCATCCAAACCGTCGGTCCGCGCCGCGATCCAGCTTGCCGCCTCGACGCTGGCCAGGTCGTCGAACGCGCTCGGCCAGTCGTCGCCGTACCGAAAGTGCCAGCCAATTTCGCCATGGGCAGTCAGATGTTTTTCGTGAAAGCGGTTTTTGCGCAGCGTCGAATTGCGCGGCCAGATGCCCGCGCGCTGTTCGGCGGCCATGTCGAGCAGCCAGCTGTCGGCGACGAAGCGGTCGAGCACCGTCCAGCCCGCGGCGCGTGCCGCCTCGATCAGCGGGGCGGTGGCCGCGTCCCGGTCATAAACCGGTCCGATTCGCAGCACGGTAACGGTCGTGGCCAGCATCGCGAGCGCGGTCGGCAGCGCAGCGGGGTCCGCCGTCTCGTCGACCACGACGCTGCGGAACGGCCAATAGCAGCCGGGCACGGTGGCGAGACCGAGCCAGCGCGGCCCGGTCGCAACGAACGGCAGCGCCAGCGTCGGCACGCCATCCTCCTCAACCACCAGCGTCCGCGCCTCGCCCCCATAGGCGGCCAACGCCGCGGCGTACCAACCAAAGCGCAGGAACCGGTGACTCGGCGCGGCGCGCGCGGCGACCGTATCGATCGCGGCAGACAGCCCGTCGCTGACATGCGCGCGAACCGCCGGGGTCAGCCGCGGAAAATCGTCGAGAACCATTGGCTTGGTCACGCGCCGATCGATATCCCGATCAAGTTAGGATTGCGTGGACGTTGCCGTCCCGCCTAGAGCGCGCCGATGTCGTCCCCCCTCGCCGTCACCACGATCGCGCAGACGATCTCGCTGTCGCTCAGCCCGGTATTTATGCTCGCGGGGATCGGCGCGCTGCTCAATGTCCTCGCCGGGCGCCTGTCGCGCGTCGTCGACCGCGCGCGGACGCTGGAGGCGCTGCATCCTCGCTCGTCAGGCGTGGAGCACGATCATCATGTCTGGGAACTACGGCTGCTCGATCGGCGCATTTCGATCGTCAACGCCGCGCTGTTCCTGGCGGTGTCGAGCGCGGTGATGACCTGCCTCGTCGTCGCGCTCCTCTTCGTTGCCGAACTTGCGAAGCTGAGCATCGGCGATGTCGTCGCGGTCGCCTTTATCCTCGCGATGATCCTGCTGATCGCTGCGCTGGTGTCATTCATGATCGAGGTTCGTGTGTCGCTCCGTGCAATCCACATCCGCCCCGAACTGCTTGTACGGAAGCAGTGAATTAACGCACGCCATCAAGGCCCGGTCCCACATCCGCGCTTGGCAAGTAGCGCGGAGCACTTCGCGCCCGCGCCCGCTGTTCATAGGCGTAGCCTGCGCCGAGCACCGTCGCTTCGCCATTCTTGCCGGTGATGAATGACAACCCGACCGGCAGCCCGCCGACCAGCCCCATCGGCACCGTCAGGTTCGGATACCCCGCGATCGCGGGCAACGCGCTCGAACTCGGCCCGTCAGATTGATCGCCATGGATGGGATCGCTCAGCCAGGCCGCGCCATAGCTTGGCTCGACCAGGATCGCGGCGTTCGCGGCCTTGAGCATCGCGTCGATACCCTCTGTACCCGCCAACCGCAGCGACTTAGCACGCGCGGCCTTATAGGCAGGATCGTCGAGCCCCTTGGTCTTGGCTGCCTCGTCGAAGGTCTCCTGCGCGAAGAACGGCATTTCGCTGGCCGCATTCGCCTTGTCGAACGCGATCACGTCATCGAGCGTCCGCGTCTTTACGCTCGCCGGAGTCGTCGCGAGATAGCTATTCAAATCGGCCTTGAGTTCCGTCTTGAGCACGGTGAACTCGGCGTCGCCAAGCCCGTCGAGTTTGGGCGGAGTCACGTCGATCAGCACCGCCCCCGCTTCCTTGAGAACTTGAAGCGCGGCGTCGAACCGCGTGACAAGGTCGCCGCGCATGGCCTTCGGGCGGATCACCCCCACCCGCATCCCCGACAGTGCGCTCGTCGATAACCCCGCGGCGTAATCCTTTGCCACCGCGCCGCCATTTGCTGTCAGGGTCACCGGGTCCGCAGGGTCGGGGGCGACCATCGCCGAAAACAGCGTCGCGACGTCGCGCACGCTACGCGCCATCGGTCCCGGCGTATCCTGGCTATGGCTGATCGGCACAACATGCGTTCGGCTGACCATCCCGATCGACGGCTTCAACCCCACCAGCCCGTTGAGCGACGACGGACAGACGACCGATCCGTCGGTTTCTGTCCCCAGCGCCGCCGCCGCGAAGCTTGCCGCCACCGCCGCCGCCGACCCGCTCGACGACCCGCAAGCGGTGCGGTCGAGCGCATAGGGGTTCTTCACCAGACCCCCAATCGCGCTCCACCCACTCATTGAATGAGAAGACCGGATGTTCGCCCATTCGGACAGGTTGGTCTTTCCCAGGATCACCGCGCCTTTCGCACGCAGCGCCGCGACCACAGGCGCATCGCGCCGGGTAATATTGTCTTTCAGCGCCAGGCTGCCCGCGGTCGTCGCCATCGCGTCGGCAGTCTCGATATTGTCCTTGATCAGGATCGGCACTCCATGGAGTGGGCCGCGCAACCTACCCGCTTTGCGTTCGGCATCGAGCGCCTTGGCCTGCGTCAGCGCATCGGGATTGAGCGCGATCACGCTGCGCAGCGTCGGTCCTCGTCTGTCCATCGCCGCGATCCGCGCCAGATATGCCTTCACGATGTCGACACTCGATGCCTTACCCGCAGTCATCAGTGTCTGGAGATCGGTGATCGACGCTTCCTCGACCTTGACGTCCTTCGCCAACGCGCCCCCCGGCAACGCGGTCGCAACCAGCAACCCGATGATCACATGGCGCATGACTATCCTCCCCTGATCAGCCCGAACTCGATCCGGGGCATATGTATCGGTCAGTACCGAACCGGGGCAGTGTGCGGCGCGATGCACTGCGGAACAAGCCCGGGGCGACGCCGCTGCAAAGATTTGTTGCACCTGCGATGCACGCCCCCATCTCACGCGGACCGTCCACCGCGTCGTACATCGCTCGTCCAACCCAGGGATTCCCGTGATCACAGCCCTCGAGAACGTCTACGGCGTGCTGCTGCTGCTGCTGCTGATCGTCCTGCTCGGATTGGTGGTGATGATCGTCCCACGCTTTCTCGACCGGATCTATTATCGCGGCCCCGCGAGCGACCATTTCGATGGTGAACATTTCTTCAATCCCGACGGCGACAAGGATACGGTCCGCTTGCCCGGTGGCGGCAGCCGCGCGGGGTTCGTTTGGCGCATGCTGACCGGAAGCGACGGTCGCCCCGCATGGCCTACCCGCGTCGCGGTCACCCCGTCGACACCCGCCCCCCGTGTCGAGGGCGATCGCATGGTCGCGACGTGGGTTGGCCACGCCACAGTGCTGATCCAGACCCAGGGGCTCAACATCCTTACCGATCCGGTCTGGAGCGCCAAGGCAGGACCGTTCGACCTGATCGGTCCCCGCCGCGTCACCGAACCCGGCATCCGGTTCGACGATCTGCCCCCGATCGACCTCGTTCTCGTCAGCCACAATCACTATGATCATCTGGACAAAGCGACGCTGGCCAAGCTGTGGCAACGCGACCGCCCGCGAATCGTCACGAGCCTCGGCAACGACAGCATCATTGCGCAGACCGGCGCGCAGTCGACCGCGCTCGACTGGGGGCAGCGCGTGCACGCCGCGCCCGGGATCGACGTGGTCGCGACGCGCGCGCATCACTGGGGCAGCCGCTGGGGCACCGATCGCAACCGCGCGCTCTGGTCTGGCTTCGTCGTGACACTGCCGAATGGCGGCAACCTCTATTTCACTGGCGACAGCGGCCTCGGCGACGGCCAATGGCCTGCCGAAGCCGCCGCGCTCGGTCCAATCCGCCTCGCGCTGATCCCGATCGGCGCCTTCCGCTTCGTCCCGGGACAGATGGACTCAGGCAGTCATATCGGCCCGATGAACGCGATAAAGATATTCGCCCGGACGGGCGCGGCACGCGCGATCGCGATCCACTGGGGCACCTTCCGGCTGAGTTATGAAGGCTACGACACCCCGCCAAAGATGCTCGACGCACTCATGCGCTGCATCGGCGCCGACCCCGCAAGCTTCGCCCCGGTGACGTTGGGAGCGGCATGTGAGATCGCCCCCTACGCCGCGCTGATGGGACTCGACGAAACAAGGATTGCAGCCAGTATGACGCGGCCTGAAATGATGAATTTGCCGTAATAGCTACGGCCGACACCGGGGGATTACGATCTGGCAGGTTCAGGAAATCCCTCGCCAGCCATCGCAGACATGTCGCGGTCGCGTCTAGTATTTGTTGTACAGTGACGCATACCGATCATTTACAGTTGCTCTGTAGATTGAGTCTATGAGCTTCAGACAGCCCTTCAGAGCCGTCCCGCTAAAACCGGGTGATCATTACCAGCGCAAGCAGCGTAACAGCGACAAAGATGCAGTGATCAAACTTTTTGTTATCGCGGCGGCCGCAGGAGCCGTCATAGGGGTGGGCAGCATCGCGCTGAGCGGAAACGGACCGAGCAATATATTTTCTGCTGTAAAGCCCATCGCAGTCAGCGTTGGGATAATGCGAGCAAGACAACCACAAGCGGGCGATTTCTGGCGCGGCTGTAACGATGCTCGTGCTGCCGGAACGGCACCGATTTATGCTGGCGAGCCCGGCTATCGCGAAAACATGGATGGCGATGGCGATGGCATCGCCTGTGAACCGTATCGATAGATTGTCCCCGGCAGTGGCGAGACGCCCTCCTACCGCGCGCCCATGAACGTCTTCGACAGCCCGTGATAGATTTTCTCGCGGCACACGCCCTGGCTGACCCAGTCGGCGATGAACGCGGTCGCGAACATCGGCAGCAGCAACCCGCGGCTGGCGGTGGTTTCGGACAGGATGATCACCGCCGTCAGCGGTGCGCGGACGACGCCCGTAAAATAGGCGACCATCCCCAGGATCACGACCGCGCCCGCGGATTCCCCCGGGAAGACTGCGCGCAGCATATTGCCGACCCCGGCGCCCACCGCGAGACTGGGCGAGAAAATGCCGCCCGGCAGTCCCACCACCGCCGTCGCGACGGTGCTCGCGAACTTGGCGGGGCCGAACCATAGCGGCGCGTCGGTGCCGACGATCATCGCGCGCGCCGCGGGATAGCCCGTGCCCCAGGTCAACCCGCTCGCCACGCCGATCACGGCGACCAGAACCCCGCAGGCTCCCGCGAACACGATCGGATTTGCCTTCGTCCAATCGGTCAGCCAGTGCCGCCCGATCGCGAGCGCCAGCACGATCCGCGAAAACAGCCCGCCGAACGCGCCTCCCGCGATCCCGGCTACCGGCACCACGAACAACGCGCTTGCGATCGGCATGTGAGCGCCGATCGCGCCGAAATAGACGTAATCGCCCGACAGCGACTGCGCGACCATCCCTCCGATGACGATCGAGGACAGCACGAGCAGCGTGACCCGCTGTTCATAAGCCGCGGAAAGCTCCTCGATCGCGAACAACACGCCAGCCAGCGGAGTATTGAACGCTGCTGCGACCCCGGCAGCGCCGCCTGCGATCACCACTGAACTTCTCAGCGGCACCCGCATGATCCGGTGCGCAATGCCCATGACGGCTGCCGCGAGTTGTACCGTCGGTCCCTCACGACCGACACTAGCGCCACACATCAGCGCGCCCAGCGTCAATGCCGATTTTGCAGTCACCGTCTTCACGGAAATGAGCTCGCTCGTCGCTGCCTCGGGGTCGTCGCGCAACGCGATGATCTGGGGAATGCCGGATCCGCGCGACAGCGGCGCAAACCGCCGCGTCAGCCAGACGAGCAGCATGAACCCGAGCGGGGTCGTGACCAGCGGTAGCCAGTGCCAAGCTTTCGCATAACGGTCGAAAAGATGGCCGAACAGATCCGACATCTCCGCGAACAACACTGCGACGATACCCAGCGCGATCGCGCCGGCCAGAATTGCGATCCGGCGCCGGAACCGCACCGACGTCGGTCCCTGCGCGCGCAACAGCGCGCGAAAGCGCGCGGGCGTCCATCGCTTGATCGATCGGGGCATCGAAACGGGGGTGGGCATGGCAGGACCCCTAGCAACTACCGCAGCGCAGCGTAACCCGACCGCCGCGCAATATCTGGGCCGGGTCCAGATCGGGCGGTGTCGATCGTCATGCGATTGTCGCCGGCGGCCCGCGCCCCCATATCCGCCCTCGATGGCCATCCAGATCCGCACCAGCCTCGCCGAGCCCGAGACCGGCCCTGCGTTCGTCCCGCACCGTCCCGCGCGCCCCGACAAGGTCGAAGGCGGCAAGCCCTTCACGCTCGTCAGCGAATACGAACCGTCGGGCGACCAGCCGACCGCGATCAAGGAACTGGTCGACAGCGCGGTCGCGGGCGAAAAGGATCAGGTGCTGCTCGGTGTTACCGGATCGGGCAAGACCTTCACGATGGCCAAGGTGATCGAGGCGGTCCAGCGCCCTGCGCTAATTCTCGCGCCCAACAAAATCCTCGCCGCGCAGCTCTACGGCGAATTCAAGAGCTTCTTCCCGCACAACGCGGTCGAGTATTTCGTCAGCTACTATGATTACTACCAGCCCGAGGCGTACGTACCCCGCTCCGACACCTATATCGAGAAAGAATCCTCGACCAACGAATCGATCGATCGGATGCGGCATTCCGCGACGCGGTCGCTGCTCGAACGCGACGACTGCATCATCGTCGCCTCGGTATCATGCCTCTACGGGATCGGCTCGGTCGAAACCTATTCGGCGATGATCTTCGACCTCAAGAAAGGCACGACGGTCGACCAGCGCGAGATCATCCGCAAGCTCGTCGCGCTCCAGTACAAGCGCAACGACGCCGCGTTCCAGCGCGGCAATTTCCGCGTCAAGGGCGACACGCTCGAAATCTTCCCCTCGCACTATGAAGACAGCGCCTGGCGGATCAGCTTCTTCGGCGACGATATCGAAGACATCACCGAGTTCGAGCCGCTGACGGGGAGCAAGGTCGCCAGCCTCAACAGCGTCCGGATCTACGCCAACAGCCACTATGTCACGCCCGGCCCGACGCTGAAACAGGCGTCCGAAGCGATCAAGCACGAGCTCGCCGAACGCCTCAAGGAACTCGTCGCTGCCGGCCAGTTGCTCGAGGCACAGCGGCTCGAACAACGGACGAACTTCGACCTCGAGATGATTGCGGCGACGGGATCGTGTGCGGGGATCGAGAATTACAGCCGCTTCCTCACCGGCCGCCTCCCCGGCGAGCCGCCCCCCACCCTCTTTGAATATCTCCCCGAAAACGCGCTGCTCTTCGTCGACGAAAGCCACCAGACCGTGCCGCAGATCGGCGCAATGGCGCGCGGCGATCACCGCCGGAAAATCACGCTCGCCGAATACGGATTCCGCCTGCCGAGCTGCATCGACAACCGCCCGCTGCGCTTCAACGAATGGGACGCGATGCGCCCGCAGACGGTCTCGGTCAGCGCGACCCCGGGCGGCTGGGAAATGGAACAGACCGGCGGCGTCTTCGCCGAACAGGTCATCCGCCCGACCGGGCTGATCGACCCCCCGGTCGAGATCAAGCCCGTCGAGGAACAGGTCCAGGATCTGATCGTCGAATGCCGCAAGACCACCGCCTTGGGCTATCGCACGCTGGTGACGACGCTCACCAAGCGCATGTCCGAAGATCTCACCGAATATATGCACGAAGCGGGCATCAAGGTCCGCTACATGCACAGCGACGTCGAGACGCTCGAGAGAATCGAGCTGATCCGCGATCTTAGGCTCGGAGTTTATGACGTCCTGATAGGGATCAACCTGCTCCGCGAAGGCCTCGACATCCCCGAATGCGGGCTCGTCGCGATTCTCGACGCCGACAAGGAAGGCTTCCTGCGCAGCGAAACCTCGCTGATCCAGACCATCGGCCGCGCCGCGCGCAACGTCGATGGTCGCGTCATCCTCTATGCCGACCGCATCACCGGCAGCATGGAACGCGCGATGAACGAAACCTCGCGCCGCCGCGAGAAGCAGGAGGAATACAACACCCTCCACGGCATCACCCCGACCACGATCAAGCGCAACATCGGCGACATCATCGCGCATGTCGCGTCACGCGATCAGGTCACCGTCCCGATCGACGACGCCAATGGGCTCGGGCGCCCCCACATGGTCGGCCACAATCTGCGCGCGTATATCGAGGACCTCGAAAAGCAGATGCGCAAGGCCGCAAGCGACCTCGAATTCGAAACCGCCGGCCGCCTCCGCGACGAAATCCGCGCGCTGGAGAACGAGGAGCTCGGGCTACCGACAGGCGAGCACAAAGCCCCAATCATGGGTCGCAGCAACGAAGGCAAACCGGGTACGCGCAAGACCCGGTACGGCAAGAGCCAGAAGCTGCGGATGGGGAAACGGGGCGGTTAGAACGTGTTGTAGCGCGCCATCCTACAACAGACGGCGGTAACACTGCCGGAAAGTTGCGAATAATACTCCGAGCGATACAAGGAACGCTCGCATGACTCGCATCGCCAAATTGTACGCCGCCGTCCTTGCCAACCCTAAAACGGCCATCACCTTCGCCGAATTCGAACGGTTGCTGCGCGCCACCGGCTTTGTGCTCGTTCGGATCAAGGGAAGTCATCGACACTATGTCCATCCCGACGTACCGCAAGTTTTTACGATATTGCCGGATGGCAAGGCGGTGAAGGTCTATCTGGTACGGCGATTCCTTGAAATCGTCGACGAACATGGCCTACATGTCGAGGTATGACCGCGCCGCGCTATCACATCAACCTGTTCTGGTCGCAGGATGACGACTGCTGGATCGCGGACGTACCCGACCTGCGCTATTGCTCGACCCACGGGGATACGCCGGACCAGGCGTTGGCGAACGTCCACGATGCGGTGTCAGGCTGGTTGGAAGCCGCTCGTTCGGCGGGCAAGCCGATTCCCGAACCGCATTACCGACCTGCGATATACGCCGCGCGTTTCGCCGCCTGACGATTGTGGCCGCCTAGACGCTCGCCACCCACGCATCGCCGATCTGCTGCAACACATCCAGCGGCACCCGGCCATAGCGCAGCACCGCGTTGTGATACGCCTTCAGGTCGAACGCTGACCCCTGCTTCGCCTTCGCCTTGTCGCGAATCCCCACGAACACCGAATGGCCGAGCTTGTAGCTCGCCGCCTGCCCCGGATTGACGCAATAACGATCAACCTCGCGCGTAGCGAAGCCGGGGGTCTCGCCCTCCTGGTCGACGAAGCGCTGGATCGCCTTTTCGCGGCTCCAGCGATAGTGGTGAATGCCGGTATCGACGACGCAGCGGTTGGCGCGGAACAGCATGAACTTGAGATACCCCAGCCGCCCGAGCGGGTCCTCGTCGTACATCCCGATCTCGTCGGCGAGTTGTTCGGCATAGAGCGCCCAGCCCTCGCCATAGCCCGAAAATCCCGAAATCTTGCGGATCAGCGGCAAATCCTTGTTCGACAGCGCCAGCCCGCCCTCGAGCTGATGCCCAGGCAGCCCTTCGTGATACACCGTCGTCGCGAGGCAGAATTTGGGCCAGTCGCCCGAATCCTTCAGGTTGAAATAGACGAGTCCCGGGCGCGATCCGTCAATCGCGGGCGACTGACTGAACGCTGCCGCCGCGCCTGCCTCGGTCTGCGCCGGCACCCGCCGAACCTCGAAGCTATACGGCGGCAACCGGTCGAACACCGCGGGCAGCTTCTGCCTGATCGCGGCCAACCGCGCATTGCAATACGCGATCGCCTGCGCCTTGCCTGCGTCGGTATTGGGGTAGAGCTGGTCGGGATTCTTGTAGAGTGCCGCCATTCGCTCGCCGACGGTCCCACCCGTAAACCCCTGCTTGCGCAGTTCGCCATCAAGCCGTGCCGACAAGAACTCGGCCTGATCGAGCCCGAATTTGTGGACTTCTTCGGGCGACAGGCTGCTCGTCGTCGTCGCCTTTAGCGCAACCGGATAGAATTCCGCGCCCCGCGGCAGTTTCCACACCCCCGCGTCATGCGTCGCGGTGCGGCGCAGCGCCTTGGCATAAGCGAGCTGGCGTTCGAGCGCGGGCAGCACGCGCGTCGTATAAATTGCGGCCGCCTTGCGCCCGTAATCATCGCCCAGCCCCTTGTCGGCGGCGCGCCGCGCGATCGAGCGGACCACCAGCGCGTCGGCAGCCGGCACCGCGGTCTTGCCCATTTGTTCGATCGCGAGATCCAGAATGAAATCGGGCGGCACCACGCCCACTCCCGCATCGTGGCGCATCCGCTGAGTCTGGTTGTCGATCTGCGTACCGAATGCCTGCAATCGCTGAAGATATGCGTCGGCATCGCCGTTCGTCGCGATCTGGTGCTTGGTATCGAGGAAATCGGGTACCGACTGATACGCCCCCGATAATTGCGACACGACATAGGGGCTCGGGCCGTAGCTCGATCCGCCGAAGTCGAACGCCTGCACCGC
>JALYTW010000201.1 GCA_030854075.1 Pseudomonadota bacterium | reverse complement strand
TTCAGAATCGTGTTCTTGGTCGACAGGTACACCGGCCATTTTAGGTTGAGCCCGTAGTGCATCGACGCGCGTGCGAAATCGCGGATCGAATCGTCGAGATTGTACATGCCCATCGCAACGCCGGCGGAGGGAAACTGGAATACCTCTTCATCAATTACGGTGCCGTCGTCGCCTTCGAAGACGAGGCGCAACTTGCCGGGGCCGGGGACCAGGAAATCGGTCGCCTTATACTGGTCGCCGAACGCGTGGCGACCGACGACGATCGGGTGGGTCCAGCCCGGTACCAGGCGGGGCACGTTCTTGATTACGATCGGTTCGCGAAAGACAACTCCGCCCAGGATGTTGCGGATCGTCCCGTTCGGACTCTTCCACATCTTTTTCAGCCCGAATTCCTCGACCCGTGCCTCGTCGGGCGTGATCGTCGCGCACTTTACCGCGACGCCGTATTTCTGCGTCGCACGCGCCGCCTCGACGGTCACCTTGTCGTCGGTAGCGTCGCGATGCTCGATGCTGAGGTCATAATAAGCGAGCTCGATGTCGAGATATGGCTTGATCAGACGTTCGCGGATCCACTCCCAGATAATCCGCGTCATTTCATCGCCGTCGATTTCCACGATGGGCGTCTTAACCTTGATCTTGGCCATATTCGCATCCTTGGGGGAGGGGTGTTTGGCGATGCGTCTAGGGAAGAGCCTGATGAGGATCAACCGGTCGTCGCGGCTCTGCCCGCACCCGCGGACACCGATTGGTGTCGATGTCTGGCGTTGTATAGCGATAGCAGCGCGGTTAGACCGCCCCGATGCCTTCACTCGAAAAGCCGCCCACTTCAGGCGTCCCGGTCACTACCTCGGTCAGATGGCGTTTTCCTGCGGTCCACCCCGAAGGATATAAATATGTCGGTATCGCGGTCGGCATCACGCTGCTCGCGACGATCATAACGAACGTGTTGTTCTGGCCCTTCGTTGGCGTGACGATCTGGGTCGCGACCTTTTTTCGTGATCCGATCCGCACGACTCCGGTCGGCGATGATCTGGTCGTCGCCCCTGCCGACGGGCTCGTCACGATGGTGCAGCGCGTCGCGATCCCGCGGGAACTCGTCGGCGATTTGGGCGAGACTCCACTCGTCCGCGTGTCGATCTTCATGTCGGTGTTCGATGTCCACATCAATCGCACGCCGATCGCGGGAACGATCCGCCAAGTCGTCTACATCTCCGGCAAATTTCTCAGCGCCGATCTCGACAAGGCGTCCGAGGAGAACGAGCGACAGCATATCGTCGTCGAGGGGCGTAACGGTCGTCTGATCGGCTTCACCCAGATCGCGGGGCTGGTCGCGCGCCGGATCGTCGGATTCGTCAAGGCTGGCGATATGGTCGCGACTGGGCAGCGTATCGGTCTGATTCGCTTCGGCAGTCGCGTCGATGTCTTCTTGCCCGATGATTGCGCGCCGCAGGTGACGCTGGGGCAGCGCAGTATCGCGGGCGAGACGGTCATCGGGCGCGTCGGCGGCACCCTAGTCAGCGGAATCTCGCAATGATTGATCCTGATCTCGCATTCGAACGGGCCGAAGAAGACGCCGTCATGCGCCGGAGGCCGGGACTTCGCCGGTTGCGCACCGGCTTGCCGTTGCGCGCGGTGGCCCCCAATGCGGTCACCGCGCTGGCGCTGTGTTCGGGATTGACCGGGGTCCGTTTCGCGATCGCGGGACAGTGGGAGAGCGCGGTGACAATGATTCTGGTCGCGGGCGTCCTCGATGGGCTCGACGGTCGTGTCGCTCGGATGCTTCACGGCGAGAGTCGCTTCGGTGCCGAACTCGATTCGCTGAGCGACGCGATCTCGTTCGGGGTCGCGCCCGCATTGATCGTCTATCTCTGGAGCCTGGCGGCGCTGCCGCGAATCGGTTGGATATGTTCGCTGATGCTCGCGGTCTTCTGCGCGCTTCGCCTGGCGCGGTTCAACGCACAGATCGATACCACCGAACAGCCGCATAAATCCGCGGGCTTCCTAACCGGGGTCCCTGCACCCGCGGCTGCCGGCCTCGCTATGCTACCGATGTTCCTATGGTTATCAACCGACGCGATGATCTTTACCTCGCCCTATCTGGTGGCGCCATGGGTCGCGTTCATCGCATTGCTGATGGTATCGAGCGTCGCGACCTTCTCGTGGAGTTCGCTCCGCCTGCGCCGCAATGTGCGGTTCGAGGCAATCGCGGGGGTCGTGCTGCTCGGCGCGGCGCTCGTCTCCGCGCCATGGCCGACCCTGTCGGCGGTGTGCCTGGTCTATCTGGCGCTGATGCCGATCAGTATTATCAGCTACGCCAAGGTAAGGGCTAGGGTCAGGCGGCAGCGCGCAGTAGGGCAAGCGGGGTCGGAACAGGCTCCGACGCCCAACGTCTAATGGCGATCCGCTGCTCGGCAACGGCCAGTGCGCCTAGCGGTGAGAACTGCTCTTCGATATTCCCCGCCGCCAGGCTGAGAATGCGCCGCCATTGCGGGGCCAGCGTGGTTGCCAAGATCGCGACCGCCCCGACTAGCGCGCCAATGAAAATCAAGATGCTCGTGACCGCTACCATTGCCATATCTCCCGACGTTACCAAATCGCCTGTGGATAACTTCGAAAACCCTCAGTTTCCCAAGACGTTCCGGATACTCGTCAACCAAGTTCCATCACCGCGATGAAGAGCGCTTTTTTTTAACGCCCCGCCGCTGTGTCGTTCCGCTATGACCGCTTTATGTTCCGTTCTTGTTCCCGCGGTCAAGCCCTTGCGCAAATAAACCTGCTCGGTTAAGGGCCGCGCTTCTAACCCCGCATGGGAGGCATCATAGCCCGGTGCGCCGGCTCTTCGGAGTTCGCGTCATCCGCTTCCCAGAGGCTCAACCGGAAGGAATTATCCTATGGCGGCACCCGTCGTCACCATGCAGCAGCTCATCGAGACTGGTGCGCACTTTGGCCACCAGACTCACCGCTGGAACCCGAAGATGAAGCCGTATCTGTTCGGCGATCGCAACGGCGTCCACATCATCGATCTATCGCAGACCGTGCCGTTGTTCGCGCGGGCGCTCGAATTCGTTAGCTCGGCGGTCGCAGGCGGCGGCAAAGTGCTCTTCGTCGGTACCAAGCGCCAAGCGCAGGATGCTGTCGCGGATGCGGCGCGCCGTTCCGGCCAGCATTTCGTCAACCATCGCTGGTTGGGCGGAATGCTGACCAACTGGAAGACGATTTCCAAGTCGATCAGCCAGTTGAAGGCGCTCGAGGAGCAGCTGTCGGGAGACACCGTCGGCCTGACGAAGAAGGAAGTACTCCAGCTCACGCGTAAGAAGGAAAAGCTCGAGCTGTCGCTCGGCGGTATCCGCGATATGGGCGGCATTCCCGAAGTGATGTTCGTGATCGACGCCAACAAGGAAGAGCTCGCGATCAAGGAAGCGAACACGCTCGGCATTCCGGTCGTCGCGATCCTCGATTCGAACGTGTCGCCCGATGGCATCGCGTTCCCGGTTCCCGCCAACGACGACGCCAGCCGCGCCATCCGCCTGTATTGCGAAGCGATCGCGATCGCCGCGACGCGTGGCGGTCAGGAGCAGCAGGCACGCTCGGGCCGTGATATCGGATCGATGGAATCGCCGCCGTCCGAAGCCGCGCTGAGCACCGATCCGATCGTTGCCGAAACGCCCGCAGCCCCGGCTCCGGCCGCCGAAACCCCGGCAGCGCCCGAAGCCGCTCCTGCGACCGAAGCGGCGGTCGAGACTCCGGCCGAAGTCGCCACCGAAGCCGCCGAGGCCGAACGCCAGCTCGACGCATAACTGCTACAGAGTCGGCCTATCAACGGGCCGACCCTTCTTCCGTTCGGGCTGAGCCTGTCGAAGCCCGTCCTTTCGAGGATGTCCTTCGACACGCTCAGGACGAACGGATTTTTTGCATCTGAAGAATGAGGAATTAGACATGGCCGATATCACGGCAGCGATGGTCAAGGACCTGCGCGAGAAGAGCGGCGCGGGCATGATGGACTGCAAGAAGGCGCTGAACGAAAATGGCGGCGATATGGACGCCGCGATGGATTGGTTGCGCACCAAGGGCCTCGCCGCCGCCGCCAAGAAATCGAGCCGCACCGCCGCGGAAGGTCTGGTCGGCGTCGCCGTCTCGGGCACCAAGGGTGCGGCGGTCGAGGTCAATTCCGAGACCGATTTCGTCGCCAAGAACGACCAGTTCCAGCAGTTCGTCCGCGAGGTGACCCAGGTCGCGCTCGACGGCGCGGCGGATGTCGACGCGATCAAGGCCGCCATGCTCCCCAACGGCAAGACCGCCGAGGAAACGCTGACCAACAACATCGCGACGATCGGCGAGAACCAGTCGCTACGCCGCGTGCGCCGCCTCGAAGTGTCGAAGGGCGCGGTGGTCCCCTATATCCACAATGCCGCCGCCCCCGGGCTCGGCAAGATCGGCGTGCTCGTCGCGCTCGAGAGCGAGGCTGCCGACGACGTGCTCCAGGCGCTCGGCAAGAACCTCGCGATGCACATCGCCGCCGCCTTTCCCAAGGCGCTCAACGAAGCCGACCTCGACGACGCCGAGATCGAGCGCGAGCGCGCGATCGCGACCGAAAAGGCCGCCGACAGCGGCAAGCCCGCCGACATCATCGCCAAGATGGTCGAAGGCGGCATCGCCAAGTTCCGCAAGGAGCACGCGCTGGTCAGCCAGCTGTTCGTGATGGACGGCAAGACCAAGATCAGCGACGTCGTCGCCAAGGCGGGCAAGGACGCGGGCGCCGAGATCAAGCTGGTCGACTACGTCCGCTTCCAGCTTGGCGAAGGCATCGAAAAGGAGGTCGGCGACTTCGCGGCGGAAGTCGCCGCGGCGAGCGGCGTGCCGCAGAACAAGCAGCCCGAGCCGGCCAGCTGATCGGGCGGTTGACGGGATGAGAAGGGAAGGGGCTCCGGCGTCGGTCGGAGCCCCTTTTTCGTTGATGCCGCTTTGGGAGCCGGGCCGCCCAAAGGTAACGAAGTTCACGCGACGCTAAGGGCGAAAATGCGACGAACCGAATGCCTTCACAGTATCTTGCACGGCGGTCGGCGCGGTGATCGACGATAGGAAAGAGCGGTCTTGCAGCAGCATGGCAGCACTTGCCGCTGTAGGACAGCTCAGAGCATTGGGCTTAAGCCAATTCCCGGGAGAGACGACGGAATGTCGCCAATCGCCCAAACGCAGACGCAAGGCCGCTACATTCTGCTCCCCAATTGCAGACCTATCGGCCTGCTGCCATGAGCATGCTCAGTGGAGGGAGCGGACAAATTCGATGGAATACCAAGACCAAAAATTAAGAGCTATTGTTCGCCTGATCGTAATAGCGACCGCCTTGTCGGTGATGCTCGCTTTGAGCCTAATCTTCTCCGAGGAAATGCGGCGTATCCTCCAGCATCTTCCCTTCCCTCGCTGGAGAGACGGAAATATCTGGCTTGGCGTGCTGTTCACAATGGTTCCTATCTGCTGGGCTGTGAGCCTCCTCCTGATATTCACCTCCCCGGAGCAGGAGGTTCGTCTCGTTGCGTGGTCGAAGCGCTGGTTAAAGACGACAAGCGATTTCGAGAGAATAACCTTCGACGAGCGTGATCCAGACTATCGCAAGGCAGCGTGGCGTTACTTTCTCGACCGCCATAAATCTGATCCGTCGTAAGTCCGCTTATTGCACCCCTTGCCCGTAAGCCGCCCTTCCGCTGACCACCAGAATCCGACATAGAGCATCGCTGCGACAGGCTGGGTCATCGTGTGACGCCATTCTTCGGTTTGGCCAAGCCTCCCTCCCTGCCTTGTCCCCACAACCCTTGCCCCCTCCACGACCCCCGCCTAAGGTCCGCGCCGCCCCCTGCCGCTGACACGAGATTGCATGACGCCTCCCCGGTTCAAACGTATCC
>JALYTW010000194.1 GCA_030854075.1 Pseudomonadota bacterium | reverse complement strand
GGGCCGCGTCGAGGCCGGCTTCGCGATACCATGCGCCGATCAGCGCCTCCATCACGTCGCCCAGGACATTGTCGCTGTCGATCGCGCCGTCGTCGCGCGCCTGTTTGCCGAGCCGCAGGTGATCGCGGACGCCGACCTCGCGCGCGACGTCGGCGCACACCGCGCCGGTCACGAGTGCGTTCAGGCGTTTCGACAATTGTCCCTCGGTATCGCGCGGAAAGACTTCCCACAGCCATTCGGCGATCACCAGCCCGAGCACGCGGTCGCCGAGAAATTCGAGGCGCTCGTAATTCTCGGTGCCCTGGCTGCCGTGCGTCAGCGCGCGGGCGAAGGGCGTGGGGTCGGCGGGCGCGCGCCCGAGCAGCCCCGCCAGCCAGTCGTCCAGCGGCTCGCTCAGAATCCTTCCCCGATCCGATCGAATCGCGCCGCGCTGACCCAGGTCCACGGCTTGATCCACGACGACGATCCATCGGTCGCGAAGAAGGTCACGACTGCCTTGCCCTCGATCCGTGCCATGGGGATGTAGCCCATCCCCTCGGGATAGGCGAAGCGGCTGTCGGCGCTGTCGTCGCGGTTGTCGCCCATCAGGAACACGTCGCCTGCAGGCACGGTATAGACATCGGTGTCGTCGGCCTGCGGAATCATCCGCTGGTCGAGCACGTCGTAGCTCTTGCCGTCGGGCAGCGTTTCGCGGAAGCGCGGGTAGCGACAGACCGGCTGGCCGTTGGCGCCGACGCCCTGGAACGGGGTGTCGCACAGCCGAGCGGGAAAATTCGCGGTCAGCGGCAGCACGAAATCGGCGACGCGCTGCTTCGGGATCGCGGTGCCGTTGAGCCACAATTGGCCGTGGCGCATCTGGACGGTGTCGCCGGGCAGCCCGATCACGCGCTTGATGACGTCGTGATCGTCGTCGCCGGGCGAGCGGAACACGACGACGTCGCCGCGCGCGGGGGTGTGCGGCAGGATGCGCCCGGGAATCAGCGGCAGTCCCCAGGGCAGCGACCAGCGCGAATAGCCGTAGTTCCATTTCGACACGAACAGGAAATCGCCGATCAGCAGCCGCGGCAGCATCGATTCGCTGGGGATGTAGAACGACGCGAACACGAAGCTGCGCACGATGAACACGATGATCGCGAGCTTCAGCAGGAAACTCAGCGTCTCGCGGGTTTCGGATTGGGGAGCGCGCTTGGTCCTGGCCATGGTCTGCGGGGTGCCGCGGGGTCGCGTCCGCGTCAAGCGGAGCCTTGCGCCCTACCGACCGTTCCGCGATGGCCTATATGCGGCTGCTACCCGACGAAGGAGTGACATGATGAGCGACTGGTCCACCATCGAGGCGTTGCCGTCGCCCACGCTCGTCGAGCTGTTCGCCGCCGACGCCGAGCGGCTCGCGATGTTCAGCACCGATGTCGCGGGGATCCATTTCGACTGGTCGAAGACGCATCTGACGCGCGAGGCGGTCGCGGCGTTCGAGCAATTGTGTGCGGACCGGGACCTGGCGGGCAAGCGCGCCGCGCTGTTCGCGGGCGAGCACGTCAACGTCACCGAGGATCGCCCGGTGACGCACACGATGGAGCGCGGCGAGGGCAATCCAGACATCGTTGCCGAGGCGCGGAAATTCCACCAGCGGATGCGCGCGCTGATCGACGCGATCGAGGGCGGCGCGCTGGGCGAGATCAGGAGCATCCTGCACGTCGGGATCGGCGGATCGGCGCTCGGGCCGCACCTGCTGGTCGATGCGCTGGGGCGCGACGAGAAGCGTTACGAGGTCGCGATCGTCGCCAACGTCGACGGCGTCGCGCTGGAGGACGTGTTCGCGCGGTTCGATCCCAAGACGACATTGCTCGCGGTCGCGTCGAAGACCTTCACGACGACCGAGACGTTGCTCAACGCGGCATCGGTGATCCAATGGATGACCGAGAACGGCGTCGACGACCCCTATGGCCGCGTCGTCGCGCTGACCGCCAACCCCGACAAGGCGGTCGAGTGGGGGGTCGACGAGACGCGCGTGCTGCCGTTCAACGAAGGCGTCGGCGGGCGGTATTCCTTGTGGTCGTCGATCGGTTTCCCCGCCGCATTGGGCCTTGGTTGGGGGGTGTTCGAGGAACTGCTCGAGGGCGCGGCCGAGATGGACCGCCATTTCCGCCTGACCGCGCTCCACGAAAACGCCCCCGCGCTCGCGGCGTTTGCGGATCTCTATTACACGCAAGTGCGCCACGCCGAGACGCGCGCGGTGTTCGCGTACGACGAAAGGCTGCGATTGCTGCCAAGCTATCTCCAGCAGCTCGAGATGGAATCGAACGGCAAGGGCGTCACCGTCGACGGCCAGCCGGTCGGTCGCCCAACCGCGGCGATCACCTGGGGCGGGGTCGGGACCGAGGCGCAGCACGCGGTATTCCAGTTGCTCCACCAGGGCACGCATCTGGTGCCGGTCGAATTTCTCGGCGTGATCGAGGGCGGCGATACGCTCGACGAGAATCATCACCGCCAGCTGCTGCTCAACATGTTCGCGCAGGGCGCGGCGCTGATGAAGGGCAAGCCCAACGCGGACGATCCCGCGCGCAGCTATTCGGGGGACCGGCCGTCGTCGACGCTGCTGCTCGACGATCTCGACGCGCGGACTTTGGGCGCGCTGATCGCGTTCTACGAACACCGCGTGTTCGTGAACGGGGTGCTGCTGGGGATCAATTCGTTCGACCAGTTCGGGGTCGAGCTCGGCAAGGAAATGGCGAAGGCCGCGGACGAAGGCGGGCAGGAATTCGACGTGTCGACGACCGATCTGATCAAGCGCGCGGGACTCGAGTAACACCCCCGTCTTACGTCATGCCGGACTTGTTCCGGCATCCATCGTGCCTCAGGCACGCAGTATGCGGGGTGAGATGGACCCCGGAACAAGTCCGGGGTGACGGTACATGACCAACTACGACTACGACCTCTTCGTCATCGGCGCCGGTTCCGGCGGCACCCGTGCCAGCCGCGTCGCCGCAGCGCATGGCGCGCGCGTTGCGGTGGCGGAGGAGTATCGCGTTGGCGGCACCTGCGTCATCCGCGGGTGCGTGCCGAAGAAGCTGCTCGTCTATGGCGCGCATTTCGCGGAGGATCTGAAGGACGCCAAACGGTTCGGCTGGCAGGTGCCCGACGATTGCGATTTCAGCTGGCCGACGCTGCGCGACAATGTGCTCGAAGAGGTCGACCGGCTCAACGCCGCCTATACGACGACGCTCGAAAGCCACGGCGTCGACATCATCCACCAGCGCGCCACCGTCTCCGGCCCCAACGAAGTCACGCTCGCCGATGGGACCAGGAAGACCGCCGCGAAAATTCTGATCGCGGTCGGCGCGCATCCCGCCCTGCCCGAATGTGCGGGCCACGAACATGGCATCACCAGCAACGAGGCGTTCCACCTCGACGCGATCCCGAAGCGCGTGCTGATCGCGGGCGCGGGATACATCGCGAACGAGTTCGCGGGGATTTTCCACCAGTTCGGCGCGCACGTCATCATCATCAATCGATCGAAGGAAATCCTGCGCGGGTACGACCAGTCGATCCGCGATCGGCTGCTCCAGATCAGCCTGATGAAGGGCCTGGAATTCCGTTTCGATGCGACGTTCGAGGGGATCGAGAAGGGCGACGATGGCTGCTTGACGGTCACGATGGCGAACCACGAACCCGCGGTCGTCGACCTCGTCATGTTCGCGACCGGACGGCGGCCGAATACGCGCGACCTGGGGCTCGACACCGCGGGGGTCGAACTCGACGACATGGGCGCGGTGGTGGTCGACGCGGACAATCGCTCGACCTGCGACAGCATCTTCGCGGTCGGCGACGTCACCAACCGCATCCAGCTGACCCCGATCGCGATCCGCGAAGGGCAGGCATTCGCGGACACCTTCTTCGGCGGCAAATCGGTCCGGATCGACTACGACAATGTCCCGAGCGCGGTGTTCAGCCATCCCCCGCTCGCCGCGGTCGGGATGACCGAAAGCCAGGCCCGCCAGAAACTGGGGTCGGTGAAGGTCTATTCGTCCGATTTCCGCGCGATGAAGAACGTCCTCGCCGGGCGCGACGAACGCGCGCTCTACAAGATGGTGTGCGATGGCGAGACCGGCCGGATCGTCGGGCTTCACATGATCGGGCCGGACGTCCCCGAAATCCTCCAGGCGGCGGCGATCGCGGTGAAGGCGGGGCTGACCAAGGACCAGTTCGACGACACCGTCGCGCTGCATCCGACGATGGCGGAAGAGCTGGTGTTGATGAAATAGTCCCTCTCCCGTGGGAGAGGGAGGGAGCAGCCGAAGGAGTCCCCAGAAAGGATACTTTCTGGGGTGCTCCGAAGGCTGCGGAAGGGTGAGGACAGGTCGGATCGAGCGCTGTCCTCACCCTTCCGCAGCCTTCGGCGCGGGGCTCTTCCCTCTCCCACAGGGAGAGGGAGAAAGGATCACTCCCCCCGAAACACTCCCGCACGCCGCTCGTTCACCGCTCTTACGCCCTCGGCGAAGTCTGCGGTCTTCTGCAACCACGCTTGTTCCGCCAGTTCGTGATCGGTCTGCCGCTGGACGAGGTCGAACAAATCCCCCCGCATCGTCTGGCGCGTCGCCTGCACCGCGAGCGGCGCGCCCGCCGCGATTTCGTGCGCCAAGTCCAGCGCCGCCGCGGTGGGATCGTCGGCCAGCGTATCGGCAAGGCCCCAGGCCGCCGCCTCTTCGGCACGGATCCGGCGCCCGGTCAGGTTCATCAACAGCGCGCGTTGCTTGCCCACGACGCGTTCGAGCACCGCGGAGATGCCGAACCCCGGATGAAAGCCGAGCGACACGAAATTGGCGGCGAATTTCGCGTTCGGGCCGGCAACACGGAAATCGGCGACCAGCGCAAGCCCAAGCCCCGCCCCGACCGCGGCCCCCTGAACCGCCGCGACGACCGGTTTCTTCACCGCGAACAGCCTGGCGGCGGCGACGTAGAAGGGGTTGCGTTCGCCGGGTGCCTGCGCGTCGGCGACCGGGTTGGCGTTGGCGAGATCGGCGCCCGCGCAGAACACCTTGCCCTCCGATTGCAGCATGATCGCGCGCACGTCGCGGTTGGCGTCGGCCGCCACGAATGCCGCGCCGATGCCCTCGATCAGCGCGAGGTCGGCGAAATTCACCGGTGGCCGGGCAAAGGTGACGATCGCCACATGGCCATCGTGCGTCGTCGTTACCGTCATCGTCTTGCTCCGCTTCCCAAGCGCCCGGTGACGCCCTAGACCGACGCCATACCCGTCACTCGAAAGGCAAGTCCATGCGCGAAGCCGCGATCGTCTCCACCGCGCGTACCGGAATCGGCAAGGCCTATCGGGGCGCGTTCAACGCGACCGAGGCACCGGTGCTCGCGGGCCATGTCATGAACGCCGCGGTCGAGCGCGCCAGAATCGATCCCGCGCGGATCGACGATGTGTTCTGGGGTGTCGGTAGCCAATGGGGGACGCAAGGTGGCAATGCGGGGCGGATGGCGATCTTTGCCGGCCAGTTGCCGCAAAGCGTTCCCGCCTTCACGCTCGATCGCAAATGCGGGTCGGGGCTCACCGCGGTCGCGCTCGCCGCGCGATCGATTATCGCGGGCGACATCGACGTCGCGCTCGCCGGCGGGCAGGAATCGATCAGCTTCGTCGTCACCAAGGACGCACCGCGCTACGTCAACCAGTCGGTGATCGCGCACGAACCCGCGGCCTATATCCCGATGATCGAAACCGCGGAGATCGTCGCGACCCGCTACGGCATTTCGCGCGAAGCGCAGGACGCCTATGCCGCGATGAGCCAGCAGCGCGCCGCCGCGGGGATCGCCAGTGGCGCGTTCGTCGAGGAGATCGCGCCGATCACGGTCGAAAAGGCGCTGTTCGACAAGGAGGGCAACCGGACCGGCACCGAAACCGTGACCGTGACCCAGGATGAGGGCATCCGCGCCGGGACGACCGCAGCAGCGCTGGCGAACCTCAAGACCGTCTGGCCCGGCGGCCAGTTCAGCGGCCCCGGCACCAGCGTCACGGCGGGCAACGCCAGCCAGTTGTCCGATGGCGCCGCCGCGCAGATTCTAATGGACCGCGCCACCGCCGAGAGCGAGGGCAAGGAGATCCTTGGCATCTATCGCGGTTTCCAGGCAGCGGGCTGCGCGCCCGACGAAATGGGAATCGGGCCGGTCTTTGCGGTGCCCAAATTGCTCGAGCGCGCGGGGCTGTCGGTCGCCGATATCGGCTTGTGGGAACTCAACGAGGCGTTCGCGTCGCAATGCCTCTATTGCCGCGATACCCTCGGGATCGACCCCGAAAAATACAATGTCGACGGCGGCGCGATCGCGGTCGGGCATCCGTTCGGGATGACCGGCAGCCGGTTGGTCGGCCACGCGTTGATCGAGGGCCGCAAGCGCGGCGTGCGTTATGTCGTCGTCACCATGTGCACCGCGGGCGGTATGGGTGCGGCGGGGTTGTTCGAGATCGTGTGAGGGGCTTCTCGACTTCGCTCGAAGCGAACGGAAGAAGTTGGTAGCACCTCCCCAGCCGTTCGTTTCGAGCGACGTCGAGAAACCGGAGACAGACATGGCGACATTGATTACCGGCGCATCGGCGGGGCTGGGCGAAGGGTTCGCGCGGGCGCTCGCCGCCGAGGGCAAGGGCCTGATCCTCACCGCGCGGCGCGGCGACCGGCTCGACACGCTGGCGGCGGAACTCCGCGGCACCGGCATCAAGGTCGACGTGTTTACGGCGGACCTCGCCGATGCCGCCGCGCCGCGCCAGCTCGTCGCGGACATCGCTGCGGCGGGGCTCACCATCGACACGCTGATCAACAACGCCGGGTTCGGCCTGCGCGGCCCGGTCGCCGACCTCGACGCCGACCAGCAGCTCGGGATGATCGATGTCAATTGCCGCGCGCTCGTCGCGCTCAGCCGCGCGGTGCTGCCCGGCATGATCGCGGCGGGGCAGGGCGGGATCCTCAACGTCGCCTCGACGGCCGCGTTTCAACCCGGCCCGTGGATGAGCGTCTATTATGCGAGCAAGGCATTCGTCCTGAGCTTTTCCGAAGGGCTCCACGAGGAGGTGAAGGAACGGGGGGTTCGCGTCGCCGCGCTCTGTCCCGGGCCAACCCGCACCGAATTCGCCGAGGTCGCGGGGATGGGGGACAGCGCGCTGTTCCAACGCTTTGCGAGTGACCCCGACGCGGTGGTGCGCGATGGTCTGAAGGCGCTCGCAGCCAACCAGGCGGTCAAGATAGCGGGTGCGATGAACCTGTTCGGCGCGGAGGCGATCCGTTTCACCCCGCGCGGCTTGGCGAGGCGGCTCGCGGGATCGCTGCAGAAGAGCCGGTCCTGATCGTTCGTTGCAACCCCGGAACGCTTTTCGTTCCGCTCCGTTGATCTACCAGCTGCGCGGGTGCGCGGTGATGCTTGGGAGAGATTTAATGCTGTGGACGATCGCCGTCATTCTGCTGATACTGTGGGTACTCGGCTTCTTCGCGTTTCACCTCGCGGGTGGCCTGATCCATATTCTGCTCGTCATCGCGGTCATCGTCGTCCTGGTGAAGCTGTTCACCGGCCGCGGTGTCTAGCTGGTCGGCCCGTCCGGGTCATACCGGACGGGCAACCGGTCATTGCGCAAAGAGCAGGACGGGTGTTTCGAGATATTTCTTGAGCGCCTGGACATAGCTCGCGGCATCCCACCCGTCGACGACGCGATGGTCGCAGCTGATCGACAGGTTCATCAGCTTCGCGCGCCGGATGTCATCGCTCCCTCGTTCATTTTTGGCAAACACCGGGCGTTCGACGATCTTGTTGGGCCCGATAATCGCAACTTCTGGTCGATTGATGACCGGAGTCGTCGCGATCCCGCCGAGCGGCCCCAGCGACGTGATCGTGATCGTGCCGCCGCCCATCTCGTCGGGCTTCAGCTTGTTGGCGCGCGCCGCCTCCGCCAGCCGCCCGATCTCGGTCGCGAGCTGCCACACATTCCTGTCCTGCGCGTCGCGGATCACCGGTACGGTCAGCCCCGCATCGGTCTGCGTCGCCATCCCCATGTGGACCCGCCCCGACCGCGTCACCACGCCTGCTTCGTCATCGTAGCGCGCGTTGAGCATCGGAAACTCGGGCAGGCTGCGGCAGATCGCGGCGATCATCAGCGGCAGCATCGTGAGCTTGGGCCGTCCCCCGCGTTGAGCGTTGAGGTCCGCACGCATCGCCTCCAGCGCGGTCACGTCGATCTCGTCGACATAGGTGAAGTGCGGGATGTTGCGCTTCGATGCCGCCATGTTCTCGGCGATCCGGCGGCGCATGCCGATCACCTTGACGACCTCGTCTTCGCGCGCGCGCGATGCGTGGGGAGGGTGATAACCCTCGTCCGCGCCATAGCGCAGGAACGCGTCGAGATCGGCATGGCGGACGCGATCGGAGTCGGTCTTCACCTGGGTGAGATCTACGCCCAGATCGGCGGCGCGGGCGCGGACGGCGGGGGAGGCGAGGACGGCTGTGGGCGGAGGCGCAACGACGCCCTCATCCTCCGCTCGTCCTGAGCTTGTCGGAGGACGTTGGTCGAGCGCTGCATCCGCTCCCCGCTCTTCGGCAGGCTCAGCACGAACGGGAGTGGGGGCAGGTCCGCCAGTCGCATAGTCCGGCGTTTTCCCCTCGGCCTCCTCGACGCCCGGATTTTCCGCCTCATATTGCTCGGCGGTCTCGACCTGCGCCGCCGTGGGCGGTGCCGCCTCCACGATATCGGTCGCGACGGCGTCCTCGGTTTCGATCACGACCAGCGCGGCACCGATCGCGACCTGATCGCCAACCTCTCCCGCCAGTTCGACCACCGTCCCCGACACCGGCGATTCCATCTCGACGGTCGCCTTGTCGGTCATCATGTCGGCGATATTCTGGTCTTCCTCGATCCGGTCGCCGACCGCGACGTGCCAGGCGACGATCTCGGCTTCGGCGATGCCTTCGCCGATATCGGGGAGCTTGAAGGTGAAGCGTGCCATGCGCAAAATCCGTTCGTTTCGAGCGAAGTCGAGAAACCTGTGTCCGTCCCCGTTTCTCGACTTCGCTCGAAACGAACGGGGTGGGTGCGAAGGATGCCTAGTCCTTCATGATCTTCTTGAGCGCCTCGCCGATGCGGACGGGGCCGGGGAAATAGGCCCATTCGAGGCTGTGCGGATAGGGCGTGTCGAATCCGGTGACCCGCTCGATCGGGGCCTCGAGATGATAGAAGCAGCGTTCCTGGACCAGCGCCGACAGCTCGGCGCCGAACCCGGAGGTGCGGGTTGCCTCGTGGACGATCATGCACCGCCCGGTCTTCCGGACCGACGCCTCGATCGTCTCGATGTCGAGCGGCACAAGCGTGCGTAAGTCGACGATCTCGGCGTCGATTCCCGCCTCGGCGACGACCGCAGTGCAGACATGGACCATCGTGCCGTAGCACAGGATCGTCAGCGCCTGCCCCTCGCGGACCACCGCCGCCTTGCCCAGCTCGACCGTGTAATAACCGGTCGGCACCTCGCCCGCGGGGTGCTTCGACCAGTTTTGCGACGGGCGGTCCCAATAACCGTCGAACGGGCCGTTGTAGATTCGCTTTGGCTCGAAGAAGATCGTCGGATCATTGTCCTCGATCGCGGCGATCAGCAGCCCCTTGGCGTCGTACGGGGTCGAGGGGATTACGGTCTTTACGCCCGAGATGTGGGTAAAGATGCCCTCTGGCGACTGGCTGTGGGTCTGCCCGCCAAAGATACCCCCGCCGAACGGCGACCGCACCGTGATCGGCGAGATGAATTCGCCCGCCGACCGATAGCGCAATCGCGCCGCTTCGCTGACAAGCTGATCGAGCGCGGGGTAGATATAATCGGCGAACTGGATTTCGGGGACGGGGCGCAGGCCATAGGCGCCCATCCCCACCGCAACCCCGATGATCCCGCATTCGGTGATCGGCGTGTCGAACACGCGGGTCTTGCCATGCTTTGCCTGCAGCCCCGCGGTCGCGCGGAATACGCCGCCGAAATAGCCGACATCCTCGCCCATCACGATGACGTCGGGATCACGCTCCATCATCACGTCGAGCGCGGAATTGATCGCCTGGATCATGTTCATCCGGGTGGTTGCGGGGGTATCCTCGCCCACTGGTGCGATTGCCGTATCGGTCATTGGTGATCCCATGGTCGACCGCTCGCGGTTTCCTCGGCGAGCATCTGCGCCTGCTGTTCCTTGAGATGCCACGGCATCTCCTCGAACACCCCGTCGAACAGCGTGTCGAGCGGCTGGTGGAGGCCGTGGCCGAGGATGCCGTTCTTCTCGGCTTCCTTCTGCTCGGCCTTGACCAGGTCGGCGACCTCCTTGTCTTGGCGCGCGTGGCGCTCCTCGTCCCATTCGCCGATTGCGATCAGATGGTCCTTCAGGCGGCGGACCGGATCGCCGAGCGGCCACGCATTGGGCTCGCCCGCGCTGCGATATTGGGTCGGATCGTCGGAGGTCGAATGCCCTTCCGCGCGATACGTGAAATGCTCGATCAGCGTCGGCCCCTGGTTGGTCCGCGCGCGCTCCGCCGCCCACAGGGTCGCCGCATAGACCGCGAGCGCATCGTTGCCGTCGACGCGGAGCCCCGCGATGCCATAGCCGACCGCGCGCGCCGCGAAAGTCGTCGATTCGGCCCCCGCGAACCCCGAAAAGCTCGAGATCGCCCATTGGTTGTTGACGATGTTGAGGATCACCGGCGCGCGATAGACCGCGGCAAAGGTGCAGGCGGAATGGAAGTCGCCCTCCGCGGTCGATCCCTCGCCGCACCAGGTCGCCGCGATCCGGGTGTCGCCCTTGGCCGCGCTCGCCATCGCCCAGCCGACCGCCTGCGGATATTGGGTCGTCAGGTTGCCGGAGATCGAAAAGAAACCGAACTCCCGCGCGGAATACATGATCGGGAGCTGTTTGCCCTGGAGCTTGTCGCCGCGGTTCGAATAGATCTGGTTCATCATCTCGACCAGCGGATAGCCGCGTGCGATCAGGATACCCTGCTGGCGATAGCTCGGGAAACACATATCGTCGGCATCGAGCGCCTGCGTCGCCGCCACCGCGACCGCCTCTTCGCCCAGCGCCTTCATATAAAAGCTGGTCTTGCCTTGCCGTTGCGCGCGGAACATGCGCTCGTCGAACGCGCGCAGCAGCGCCATGTTGCGCAGCATTTTGCGCAGCATATCGGGCGAGAGCTTCGGGTCCCACGGTCCCACCGCGTTGCCGTCCTCGTCGAGCACGCGGACCAGAGTATAGGCGAGATCCTTGAAGTCGCCCGCATTCGCCGCGGTGTCAGGACGCCGGGCCTCGCCCGCAGGCGGGATGTCCACCGCCGCAAAGTCGACCGCGTCGCCGGGCCGGAACTTGGGTTCGGGCACGTGCAGCGACAGCTTGGGCAAATTGGCACGCGGATGCTCGCTCGCCATCGTCTCTCCGTCCTTCGTGTGCGCGAACGATTGCTCAACGCGTCGGCACCGCTCTCGTGCGTTTGTAATTAAATTTCAAGGGGCTTGGGACGTGCCGGGGCGGATCACTGGTCGCTCCTTATAACCCCCCCTCCGCGGGCGGATGTCTTCGACGCGGCACCCCCAAAACAGCACCGCGACATTCAGTCGCTGTCCTACAAAGCCGGTTTATGGTCGAACCATCGCATGCGATCGCCTCGTCCCATCTTGGTTGTCCCGTCGTTGCCCGCCGCCCCCCGCGGATGCCGCACAAATACCCGATTCCGTGTAACAGTCGTCAATGTCGTGGCTTTCAGGTCACGGTTTTGCCTATTCCACCGTCTGCTCGATCACCCCGAAAATCGGGTGATGGCGGTCGTCCTCCGCCCAGATCTTCACCGTGTCGCCCGCCTTCAGAAACGGCGTAGTGGGCTTGCCGTTCTTGATCGTCTCGATCGTGCGCACCTCCGCAATGCACGAATAGCCGACCCCGCCTTCGCCGATCGGCTTGCCCGGGCCACCATCGGCATCCCGATTCGAGACCGTGCCCGATCCGACGATCGTTCCCGCGCCGAGTCGCCGGGTCTTGGCGGCGTGCGCGACCAGCGTCCCGAAGTCGAACGTCATGTCCTCCCCCGCCTCGGCGCGGCCGAAGGGCTGGCCGTTGAGGTCGACCATCAGCTTGCGGTGGAGCTTGCCGTCCTGCCACCACTCGCCCAGCGAGTCGGGGGTGACGAACACCGGGGAGAATGCGCTCGCGGGCTTCGACTGGAAGAACCCGAACCCTTTGCCGAGCTCGGCGGGGATCAGGTTGCGCAAGCTGACGTCGTTGGTCAGCCCCACGAGCACGATGCCCGCCAGCGCCTCGTCCCGCGAGGCGCCGAGCGGGACGTCGCCGGTCACCACGACCACCTCCGCCTCGAGGTCGCAGCCCCAGCTCTCGTCGGCGAGCGGGATCGGGTCGCGCGGCCCCAGGAACCCGTCCGATCCACCCTGGTACATCAGCGGATCGTGCCAGAAGCTGTCGGGCATCTCGGCATTGCGCGCCTGCCGGACCAGCGCGACGTGGTTCACATAGGCCGATCCGTCCGCCCACTGATACGCGCGGGGGAGGGGGGACGCCGCATCATGCTCGTGGAACCGTTCGCGGGGAATCGTCGCATGGTCGAGATCGGTCGCCAGGTTCGTGAGCGCGGGGAGCACCTGCTCCCATTGGTCGAGCGCCGCCTGCAGCGTCGGCGCGATATGGGTCGCGTCGGCGCACCAGGCGAGGTCGTCCGACACGACGACAAGTTTGCCGTCGCGGGCGTGCTTGGGATCCGCGTGTTTCAGGCTGGCCAGTTTCATGATGATATTCCTCTCAACCGTTCGCCCTGAGCCTGTCGAAGGGCATTCCCGAACACCGGTAACGACTGTCACCGCCCTTCGACAAGCGCAGGGCGCACGGAAACCATGCCGCCGCCGCCATAACTTTTGTTACTTGACCCCTCGAGGCGTATTCCGCACCCTCGAATAAACCGAACCAAGAGGATGCCCATGTCGCTCGACACCCTGCCCGGCCGCACCGCGTATAACGAGGATCACGAGGCGTTCCGCCAGACCGTCCGCAGCTTTCTCCAAAAGGAAGGCGTCCCCAACGTCACTGCGTGGGAGGAAGCGCGGCTCGTCCCCAAGGATTTCTGGCTTAAGGCAGGCGAGATCGGCATGCTCTGCCCGACGGTGCCTGAAGCCTATGGCGGGCTGGGGCTCGATTTCGGCTACAACGCGATCGTCGACGAAGAGATGAGCTACAACGGCGTCCCCGCCGGCTTCTCGCTCCAGTCGGACATCGTTGCGGGCTATATCGAACATTATGGCAGCGACGAACAAAAGGCCGAATGGCTCCCCAAGATGGTGTCGGGCGAGGTCATCACCGCGATCGCGATGACCGAGCCGGGCACCGGCAGCGACCTTCAGGCGATCCGGACGAGCGCCAAAAAGGACGGCAATCATTACGTCATCAATGGCTCGAAAACCTATATCACCAACGGCCAGAACACCGACCTGACACTGGTCGTCGCGAAGACCGATCCCGATGCGAAACCGGCGTGGAAGGGGATGTCGATCATCCTGGTCGAAAGCGACCGCGAGGGGTTCAAGAAGGGCCGCAAGCTCGACAAGATCGGGATGGAAGCGGCGGACACGTCGGAGCTGTTCTTCGATGAGGTTCGCGTCCCGATCACCAATTGCCTCGGCGAAGAGGGCAAGGGCTTCATCTACCTGATGAGCCAGTTGCCGCAGGAGCGCCTCTCGATCGCGGTCAGCGTGATGGCGTCGAGCCAGAAGGCGTTCGATGAGACGGTCGAGTTCACCAAATCGCGCAAGGCGTTCGCGGGGATGGTGTTCGATTTCCAGAACACGCGGTTCGTGCTCGCCGACCTCAAGGCGAAGCTCCAGGTCGGCTGGGCGCATCTCGACTGGGCGATCACCCGCCACCTCCAGGGCAAGCTCACCAACGAGGAGGGCGCGGCGGCAAAGCTGTGGCACACCGACCTGCAATGGGAAGTCATGGACAAGTGCCTCCAGCTTCACGGCGGTGCGGGGTATATGAACGAATATCCGATCGCGCGCGCCTGGCGCGCCGCGCGCGTCACGCGGATCTTCGGCGGGACGAACGAGATCATGAAGGAGCTGATCGGGCGCTCGCTGTGATGCGCGCCTTCCCGCGCGAGCAAGGATTTGATAGCTTGGACGGATGACGGAGATATTCCGGACCTTCGACTGGACCGTCCCCGCTGGTTCAGGGATGGCGCACATTCCGGTGCCGTTCGATCAGCGCGCGGTTTTCGGCAAGGCGCGGCCCCCGGTCGTGGTGGCGATCAACGGATATGCTTATCGTAGCACAATCTCGGTGATGGCAGGTGAGGCGTGGGTGCCACTCCGCAAAAGCCACCGCGAGGCGGCGGCCGTCGCGCACGGACAAACTGTTGAGGTGACGCTCACGCTCGACACTGCGCCGCGCACAATAGCGCTGGCCGCCGATGTCGCCGCCACGATCGACGCAGCTGGGCTGCGCGCGGCTTGGGACAAGCTCAGCTATACCAACCAGCGTGAACATGCCGAGGCGATCGACACCGCCAAACGCGCCGCGACGCGCGAGACGCGGATCGCGGCGCTGATCACCCGGCTCGCCGAACTGCCATAAAAAAGGGCCGCCCTCCGGAAGGAGAGCGGCCCCGTTTTGAGTAGCAGGACTAGAAGTGGATCTTCACCGATCCACCATAGGCCTGGTTCTTGATGTCCTTGCGCTCGAACGTCGTGTTGGCGCTTACCGACAGTTCGACCGCGCCGGTATTGTACGACAGCCCCAGTGCGGCCTCGCCCCAATTCTGGTCGTCACCTGCCAGCGCGAAGGTCGCGCTCGGCCCGATCCCGCCGACGAAATTCGCGCCGAACACGCCAGGGCGATTTGCGAAATCATGGACATAATAGGCCGACGCGAACGGCTTGATCACGCCGTTGCCTGCCAGCGCCAGTCCAGCGCGGGCCTGCTTGCTGTCGAGATTCTGGCGGTCGTAGCGCAGCGCGGGGCCTCCGGGGGCACCGGTTTCCACGGTCGGCGTGAACTCGATCCGATTGGCGCGGAAGGCGACGCGCGGACCGACCTTGATCGAGCCGATGTCGTATACCTTGCCGAGACCGACTTCGCCCGAAAAGGTGAACGCATTGTCCTGGCTGCGCAACGCATACGGCGTACCCACGAAGTTGATGTTGCGGCGCGTTTCGGCGCGATACAGGCCTGCGCTGGCCTGCGAGTCGAGCGTGAAGCCGGCCACGTCGGCCTTGGCATAGAGCGTGCCCTGGAACAGCTGGCCACGGGCCTGCTGAGCGACGCCGCCGGTAGTGCCGTCGACCCTGGTGTAATTGAGCCCGAGCCCGATCACGCTGTGGTCGTCGAGCTGCGCGTCGACGCCGGCGACCGCGTAATAGCCGTCGAAATCGTCACGCCCGCCGAACGGCACCGCGGTCCGCATCGAAGCGCTGTCGCCGTTGATATAGCCGCCGCCGATATAGACGTTCGCACCTTCAGTGATCACCCCGTCGGTAACGGTCGACCCGGAGGCGTCGCTCATCGTCTGCGCGCCGCCCGGCAGGTCGGTCGCCAGTAGCGATGCGAACTGCTGCGGCTTGCCGATCATCGTCAGCGTGCCACTCAGCGGAACGGTTGGATCGAGTTCCGCCAGATGGCCGCGATAGAACCGCGCGGCGTTCTCGGTCACCACGGTGCCGATCGCATATTTCAGCGTTTCGGTACGTGGGGCAAGGCTTTCCAGCGTCGCCTGGATCGTCCCCTGGTTCTGCAGGTCGAGTGAGCCATAGAGCGCCAACAGATTGTTCTGATTCGACCGATTTTGATCGAGCAATCCGGCATAGGCATTCTGGACCGGGGTGTTGGCGACGACATCGCGGTAACGGCCCGCAACAATCTGTGCCTGAACCGCATTCGCCGAGTAGGTGAACTGCGGGGTCAGGATCGCCGACAACGGCATCGCCGGATTGAATACCCCCGACACGCCGCCCTGCGCGGTCACGATCGTGTAGATATCACCCGAGCGGATCGTATAGCCCGATACCGGCGCGAAGCCGACGCGGCCGCCGACGTTGACCATGCCGTCGGTCGGTTTGGTGCCGTTGAACGTCGTCGCGACGCCCGCCAGCAGGTCCGACGTGCCATTCGGCCCGACGTCGACCAGCAGCACGCTCCCGGTCGACAGGATGGTGTTGCCGCCGACGGTCAGCGTCCCGATTGTGCCGAGCGTACCCGGCGCGATCATGCCCCGGACGCTGGTGAGGAACGGCGTATTGATCCGGCCCGATCCGGTCAGCCCGCCCGACAACAGCAGGTAATCGCCGCGGGTGTTGATCATCCCATCGACCTGGACGATGCCGTCGAACTGATTGACACCGATCAGGCTGGTCAGCGACCCCGCGGTCGTGACGTTCAGCTTCGCCTGCGCACCAGAGATGGTGAAGCGATCGATCGTCACGGCCGTGTCGAGCGTCGTCGTTCCCGCCGCGTCGAGCGTAATGTCGTAATAGCGAGCGTTGGTTTTGGTCGCGGCAATCGGATCGATGTTGTTCGGGACGAAGTTGGTTGCACCGGGCAGCCCGTTGGCGAGCGTCGCGCCTGGCAGCGCCAGCGTGGTGACGTCACCCGCGGCAGCGATGTCGGTGCCCGCAGTCGCCTCGTTGAACATGCCGTCGATCGAACTCACCGCAGCGCCGCCGTCCTGCGCCTCGTGGATCGAGGTCAGGCCGTCGGCGCGGCCAGCCGCGCCGATTTTCACTGTCGCGTTATAGGCAACCCGAAGATTTTCGGCCGCCGTTGCCGCTGCATCGGCCGGGACGGGTACGGTCGCATCGACGGGTTTGCCGTTGACCGTCTCGACCTTGGTCGCGTTGTCATAGCAATCGCTGACGCCCGGTTGATCGAAACAGATCTGCCCGAACTTGCCGCTCGTGCCCTTGATGCCATCACCCGGCGCGGTCGGAATGCCGTTGACCAGCTGGCCGCCGACGATGACGTTATACGCCGGGTCGAGCGTCGTCAGCCAATGCGTCGGATCGCTCCACTTGCCGTCGCCTGCCTTGGCAGACGCATAGCGATACGGATTGTTCGCCGCGATATAGTCCCAGAACAGGTAGAGCGGCTGATAGAAGGCCGAGGTGCCGTAGCTGCCGCCCGGCTGCGCGTTGAAATAACGCGATCCACCCGACAGGACGCCGATGATTACCTGCTTGGCGAACGCGCGGTCGAGGACCAGCGGGCCACCCGAATCACCCTCGCTGGTAATGCCTTCGTTGGGTAGGGCCTTGTCCTTGAAGACGTTAAAGTCGTACCGGCTGGCGCCCGCGGTGCCCCGGCGCGGATCGTCGAAGTCGAGCTGGTAGAGATTCTGCGGTAAACCGGCGGGTGAGCCAAACAGAAACAAGTCGACATCGTCGAGTGAGCCCAGCAGGCCAACGTAATTCTCCGCGGCGCGGCGACGGAAATCGATCCCGCCGACCCCTCCGGTGTTGCCGACGCCGTTGTTGCCATAGCCGTATTCGGCGACGTGATAGCCGGTGCCGGTCGTCGCATCGATCGTGCTTGGTGCGGGGAGCGCGGAGAAGAGAACCGCCCAGGTCGGCACGTTGGCAGCGGGCGTATCGAGTGACGCGAGCGCGACGTCGGCCTGAAGGAAGTTGTTGCCGAGCCCGAGCTTCGTCGAGTCTGGATTATAGAGAACCTGGTTCACATTGTAGAGAAAATTTGACGTCGCGGTTTTGTGGTAGTCGGGGTTGACCACGCCCCCTTTATCAAGCGGAATGTTGTTGATGGTCGCAAACAACCATGCGCGCAGCGCCGGGATATTGTTGGCTGCAAAGCCGAACGAGATCGGAATTCCTCCCTGCTTGGCGCCGTAACCCCAAGGGTCCTGGAAGCCATTGCCCGCGGGATTTTCGTTGACGCAATGCGCCGCGAAAATGACCGTCCGCGGGTTGATCAGCGTGCCGGTGCACAGCCCGACGAAGCCGTTTCCTTGGTCGACGACCATCTGCCCGATGCCGTTGACGCCGTTCGAACCCGAGGTGTCGAGCGCGGTCGTTGGCGTACCGGGCTGGGCAATGACGATCGACGGATCGTTGATGACGCTGACCGGGGAACCGCCTTGGGCCTCGTTGATCATACCGGTCGGGGTGCTCTGCGCAGCAGCGACGCCAGGGAGCGCCACGAGCGCGGTGGTTGCAAGCAGCGCGCGACGCGCTACGCCCCGAATCGACCTATTGACCATTGTGAAGAAAACTCCCGTGCTGCCCCACTGACAGCGTATGACGCGCATTACTATTGTCTCACGACTGCCAGTCAATGCAGATTACGATTCCGTTGTATTGATAGTACTTAAAGTCACCGACTGTTGCAAAAGACCCACAGCCTCTCATCACCGGCCCGATTGACTTTTGCACCGCAACACGCCACATGGCCGCTATCGAGGCGTCATGCAGCGTGATCGGACAGCGGGATACATCCGCGGTCCAGCTCCGCCTCGGTCGTTTTTAACGGGCTTCCCTTTTCACGCGGGGTGTCAAACACCACCGCCCCTCGTGCGCCGATTATTGGCGGCACGAGCCCGGCATTTTGAAAGAATATTCATGTCCTTTTCGCATCTTGGCCTCGCCGAGCCGCTCGTCCGCGCGCTCGAAGCCAAAGGCTATACCCAGCCGACCCCGATCCAGGCGCAGTCGATCCCGACGCTGCTTGAAGGCCGCGACCTGCTCGGCATCGCGCAGACCGGCACCGGCAAGACCGCCGCGTTCGTGCTGCCGTCGATCCAGCGGATGGTCGAGGCGCAAAAGCGCGTCCTACCGACGCATTGCCGCATGCTTGTCCTTGCGCCGACCCGCGAACTCGCCAGCCAGATCGCCGACAGCGCGCGTGGCTATGGCCAGTTTTCGAAGATGTCGGTCGCGACCGTGTTCGGCGGGACCAGCATCAACAAGAACAGGCAGGACCTGTCGCGCGGCGTCGACATCCTCGTCGCCACCCCGGGTCGGTTGATCGACCTGATCGAACAGGGCTATTGCAACCTGTCGATGATCGAGATCCTCGTCCTCGACGAAGCCGATCAGATGATGGACCTCGGCTTCATTCACGCCTTGAAGAAGATCGTGCGGATGGTGCCGCGCAAGCGCCAGACCTTGTTCTTCTCGGCGACGATGCCGACATCGATCCGTGAATTGGCAAGCCAGTTCCTGAACGATCCCGCCACGGTTTCGATCAAGCCCGCTGCGACCACCGCGGAGCGGGTCGATCAGTATGTTACCTTCGTCAATCAGGGCGAAAAGCAGGCGTTGCTGACGATCGTGCTCGGCGATCCGGCGGTCGAGCGCGCACTCGTCTTCACTCGTACCAAGCACGGCGCCGATCGCGTCGTGAAGCTGCTCGCAGGCAATGGCATCGCCGCCAACGCGATCCACGGCAACAAGAGCCAGCCGCAGCGCGAGCGCGCGCTGGCTGCATTCAAATCGGGGCAGGTCAAGGTGCTCGTCGCGACCGATATCGCCGCGCGCGGGATCGATGTGTCGGGGGTGAGCCACGTCATCAACTTCGAACTGCCCAATGTGGCCGAACAGTATGTCCATCGCATCGGCCGTACCGCACGCGCCGGGGCGAGCGGCATCGCGATCGGTTTCTGCGCCGATGACGAGAAGCCGTACCTGCGCGATATCGAGCGGCTGACGCGGCAGAAGATTACAGTCACCCCGCTCCCCGAGGACTTTCTCGCACAAGCGAAACAGATCAAGCAGACCCGCACCAACGCGATCGGCGCCGACCCTGCGCCGCGCGAGGATCGTCCCCGTCAGCAGCGTGGGCCAGCGCGTCCGCGTGCGACGCACGCCCCTACCGCGACCAACGGTCGCAGTTATGCCGGTGCGAGCCGTGGCGGGCGTCCCGCAGGTGGCGGCGGTAGCGGCGGCGGCGGTCGTGGTCGCGGCGGCCAGGGTCGCAACGGCGGCGCATCGGCTTCGCGATAGAGGCAAGTCTTCCCTCGGAATCGGGGAAGGAATTTCCTCAGCCGTTGACCGTTAGCCACTCTGCTTCCGGCGCCCGTGGCG
>JALYTW010000187.1 GCA_030854075.1 Pseudomonadota bacterium | reverse complement strand
GTCGCGCCCTTCGCCTGCAGGTCGGCGACCGCGGTATCGATATCGGCCACCTCGAAGCACACATGATGCTGCCCCCCCGCCGGATTCTTCTTCAGATACCCCGCGATCGGGGATGTATCGTCATACGGCTCGATCAGTTCGATCTGCGTGTTGGGCGTATCGATGAAGCACACGCGCACGCCCTGCGCGGGCAGGTCGAACGGCGCCCCGATCACGGTCGCGCCGAGCAGGTCGCGATACATCGCGATCGAGCGTTCGATCGACGGCGTCGCCACGCCGACATGGTTGAGGCGGCCGAGGGTCATTGATCGATCATCGGTGGCGGTGTTGCCCCGCTCCGCATTTCCTCGATCGTTTCCAGGCGAATGAGGCGACCGTTCATCTGCACGACGGTGCCGATTACCCGGCGCAGATCGTCGTTCGTACGCATCAGTTCCTCGTCTAGTCGCTCCACCTTGCTTCTCAGCAAGATGACCGACTCGATCGTCTTCATGGCGTCACCAATGAAGCTCATGCGCGTAGGCCCGCCTCGCGCAGCATCAGGTCGATGTCAGCGCGTAGTCGTTGCTGTCCCTCGATCGCCCGATCCAGCGCCGCGTGCATGTGCGGCAACGCATCGTCCAACTCGTCGATCAGCAATTTGAAGCGATCATCTTCGCTCATATCGCCCTCGACGACGTAGCGCGTCGTCGCCTCGCGCACGACATGGCCGACCGACATGCCGCTTTCACGGGCGAATGCATCGAGCGCCGCCTTGTGATCGGGGGTGGTCAAAAACGTGACGCGTTCGGTCTGCATTATCCGTCTCCTTCACATGACATTATAATGTTCAGGACGACCGATCACAACGGAATATTGTCGTGCTTCTTCCATGGATTCTCCAACTGCTTCCCCCGCAGCTTCCTTAGCCCCAGCGCGATCCGGCGTCGGGTATTCCTCGGCTGGATCACCTCGTCGATGAAGCCCTTGCTCGCCGCGACGAACGGGTTGGCGAAGCGCGCTTCATATTCGGCGGTGCGCTCGGCGATCTCTTCGGGCGTCTTGCCGCGAAAGATGATTTCGACCGCGCCCTTGGCCCCCATCACCGCGATCTCCGCGGTCGGCCAGGCATAGTTCAAATCGCCGCGCAGATGCTTCGACGCCATCACGTCGTACGCGCCGCCATAGGCTTTGCGCGTGATCACGGTGATCTTGGGGACGGTCGCCTCGGCATAGGCGAACAGCAGCTTCGCGCCGTGCTTGATGATGCCGTTATGCTCTTGCGCGGTGCCGGGCAGGAAACCGGGAACATCGACGAAGGTGATGATCGGGATATCGAACGCATCGCAGAAACGCACGAACCGCGCCGCCTTCTTCGACGAATTGATGTCGAGCACCCCCGCCAGTACCATCGGCTGGTTCGCGACGACCCCTATCGTACGCCCCTCGATCCGCCCGAACCCGGTGATGATGTTGGCGGCGTGCTTGGGCTGCGTCTCGAAGAAATCGCCCTCGTCGACTACCTTCCGGATCAGTTCGTGCATGTCGTACGGCTGGTTCGCCGACGCCGGGATCAGCAGGTCGAGGCTGTCCTCGACGCGGTCCCATTCATCCGCGGTCGGACGTTCGGGCACGCTCTCGCGGTTCGACGCAGGCAGGAAATCGATGAAGTCGCGCGCCGCGAGCAGCGCCTCGATGTCGTTCTCGAACGCGTTGTCGGCAACGCTCGTCTTGGTGGTGTGCGTCACCGCGCCGCCGAGCGCCTCCTGCGTCACGATTTCGTTGGTCACCGTCTTCACGACATCGGGGCCGGTGACGAACATGTAGCTCGAATCCTTCACCATGAAGATGAAGTCGGTCATCGCCGGCGAATACACCGCGCCCCCCGCGCACGGCCCCATGATGAGGCTCAGCTGCGGCACCACGCCGCTGGCGAGCACGTTGCGCTGGAACACCTCGGCATAGCCGCCCAGGCTCGCGACGCCCTCCTGAATGCGCGCGCCGCCGCTGTCGTTGAGGCCGATGACGGGCGCGCCGACCTTCAGCGCGGTGTCCATCACCTTGCAGATCTTTTGCGCGTGGCGTTCCGACAGGCTGCCGCCGAAGACGGTGAAATCCTGGCTGAAGACGAACACGAGCCGGCCGTTGATCGTCCCCGATCCGGTGACGACGCCGTCGCCCGGAATCCGCTGTTCGGCCATCCCGAAATCGATCGCATTATGCTCGACGAACATGTCGAGTTCCTCGAAACTCCCCTCGTCGAGCAACACGTCGAGCCGTTCGCGCGCGGTCAGCTTGCCCTTGGCGTGCTGCGCCGCGATCCGCTTTTCACCGCCACCGATCCGCGCGGCCTCGCGGCGGCGGGCGAGTTCTTCGATCGTCGACGACATACAGCTCTCCTCAGGCCGCCTCTTTCCGGAGCCCCGACGCAAATGCAAGCGTAAGGCCGGGTTCAGCCGCGCGTGATAGAGCCGGTCCCATGCAACGCGATCATCTCAAGAAGGCCGGTATCGCCGCTGCGATCGTGTTGATGCCGGGTGGCTTCATCCTCGGCGCGACGATCGCGGCACGGTATTGGCGCGCCAGGCGTGCGGCGGCGGCATCAGCGGAATCGCACGACTGACGATTCGCGCGGAGCGTCTGATGACGTTCACCTAATGCCGTTCGTGCTGAGCTTGTCGAAGCACGGTGAGACCCAAGTCCTTCGACCCGGCCCCATGAAAGTACTATTTTCATGCGAACCCGGTAAGCTCAGGGCGAACGGTTCAGCAGGTGCTCAAGCTCACGTCATCATTCTCTAGCGCACCCCGAGCTAAGCCGCCGCACACACAAAAAAGGGGGCCGCCATTGCTGCCGACCCCCCTGTCGCCGCGCCGTGATCCGCTTGCTATCGTCGCCGAAGCGTCGATCGCCGCGCCGTCCGGTTTCGGCGGCAGACTCCCCCTGCTCCACGAGGGCGCAGGCTTCGCCCTTCGGTCCCCGGGGGCGATCGGGACATCGCCCGAAGACGTCGTCCGTCATGCACCCCGGCGGCCTGCTCGATTGCTGTCGCGCCCGAAGGCCCATCGCGTCGGCATCCTGCCCGAAGGCATTCGTCCGCCGCCATCGTGCCCGAAGACACCGGCAGCAATGTCGCTGGTGGTCGCATCCCTCACCCGCCGCTTGTCCGCTCTTGCGAGCCGACCGCGCGCCTGCGCCGATCATCGACCGACATCACCGTCCGAGCACCGCCGAAGCGGCTTCCAGCCGATCATGCCTTCGATGGTCCGTCGCCCGTTCCGCCGATCCGTCGCGACTGCTTGCACAGCGCGCCGGGATCATTGGCCGCAACGTCGGCCCATCTCCCCGTTTCCGCTTGGTCCCCTCTTGCGAAGGCACCGCCCGAAACCGGGTCCAAGGCGCTGAATTCACATTGGTTTCCCGCTGCGCCGTCATCGCCCTGTAGCAACGAAGGTGTCATGGAAACCGAGTCGCGCAAATCGAAAACTCGAGCGGTCCGGCTGTGGATAACGTGGATAACGTGGACCTCTTTTGCGACATGAACGCGCGGTTGTTTCAGGTTCATGAAACCGGCCAAGTCGACCGACGTTAATACCCATTACGGTTTACAATACGGGAGTTTGATATGCGTAAATTGATCCTAGCCCTGGGATGTACCGCGATGGTCGTCCCTTCGATGGTGCTGCCGGTATCGTCGGCGGATGCGCAGCGGCGCTACAAATATCGCGAATACAAGGATAGCAACGGCCACTGGCGCTGCAAGAAGCCCGATGGCACGACCGGGACGATCATCGGCGGCGTCGCCGGCGCGCTGGTCGGGCGGACGATCGACACCCGCGGCGATCGCACGATCGGGACGCTGGGCGGCGCGGTCGCGGGTGCGCTAGCGGGCCGTGCAATCGAGAAGAGTGGCAAGAAAAGCTGTCGCTGATCACCGTACCGATCTGAACAAGGGCGTCGGGACATCTGTCACGACGCCCTTTTTTCGTCGAGCATGCAACGGCGCGTCCGCGGACTCGTTGAACCAACAACGGCATCCCCGATATGGAGAATAAATCATGGTGACCCGCAGCGCTTCGGCGACCTACGACGGCCTCGGCAAGGACGGCAAAGGGCATATCTCGACCCAGTCGGGGGTGCTCGATAACAGCCCATATGGCTTCAACACTCGATTCGAGAACGAACCTGGCACCAATCCCGAGGAACTGATCGCCGCTGCCCACGCCGGCTGTTTCACGATGGCGCTGAGCTTCGCGCTCGCCAAGGCGGGTCATGAGCAAGGCACGCTGAAGACCGACGTCAAGGTCAGCCTCGACAAGGATGGCGACGGCTTCACGATCACCAAATCGGCGTTGACGCTGACCGGCAAGGTCGATGGCATGGACCGCGCCGAATTCGAGACCATCGCCGCCGATGCCAAGGTGAACTGCCCGGTGTCGAAGGTGCTCGACACCGAGATCACGCTCGACATCAGTTTCGGCTAGTCACCTTGCGGAGGCGTGAACCGGACGTAGTTTTCGGTTCACGCAACCCGTCGCTCTCCCGGTTCGTTTTACCCCTATCGAACCAGAGGAGAGTTCAATGCGTACCGCCTTTCTGACCGCCGCGCTGGCCGCGGTCACCATCACCGCCGTCCCCGCCACCGCGCAATCGACCTATCGAGGTGCGAACCAGGAATATCGCGGCCAGGTCCGCGACGCCCAACGGGATTACCGCAAGGACGTGCGCAACGCCGATTCTCGCAAGGATCTGCGCAAGGCCCGCAAGGAATATCGTCACGAGGTGCGCGACGCTCAGAAGGATCGTCGCAAGGATCGCCGCGAAATTTCACGCGATTATCGCTCGTATCGCAACTACGACTATAATCGCCCGCAGCAGGGCCAGCGCGGCTATTACGCCGACCAATATTATCGCGACGGTCGCTATTACCAGACGCGCCGCCTGAGCCGTAACGACCGTATCTATCGGGGGCAGAACGGTCGCTATTACTGCCGCCGCAATGACGGTACGACCGGCCTGATCGTCGGCGGGATCGCTGGCGGCGTGCTGGGCAACATCATTGCTGGTGGCGGTTCGCAACTGCTGGGCACGCTGATCGGCGGCGGCGGCGGCGCGCTACTCGGTCGGTCGATCGATCGCGGCCAGGTTACCTGCCGCTAATCACCGATGATGCGAGATTTGAGGCTCGGTGGGAAACCACCGGGTCCCTTTTTCGCCGGGATCAGAAGATACCGCCACCGAGGCTAAGACGAATCGCGAAGATCACGATCAGCACTAGGTTGAGGTTACGCCCCGACTTAGCGGTCGACAACGCGCCGAGCGCCGCGCCGACGATCCCGATCGGAATCACGAACCAATTCATCCAGCCGAGCAACGGCACGAACGCGATGAGGCCGAGCGCCAGGGTGACGAGGCCGACGAGAATGGAAATGACATTCATGGCGACAGACATGGGCTTGCTGTAGCACCCTGGCAAGACACCCGCTCGTCGGCAGCCGCGTTTTTTGGCGGTTAACCAGGCTTTCTTAATGGTTTTAGGGTCATGTGCGGGCGTGACCTATTCTGCCCGCGCCCCGCTCGACAGCGCATTGCTGCTTATCGCCCTTCCGCTCGCGCTCGTCGCGTGCGGGAAGCAACCTGCGGAACAGACCGACCTCGACAAACTCGACCGAGAATTGACGTCCACCAATCAGAGCGATCCCGCGCTGACTGCGGCACTGCGCGGCCAGATCATGGTCGACCCTGCGCTCACGCAAAGTTCGAACGACAAATCGATCCGCCCGCCAAGCCGCCCCGATCCCGGCGCGATCCCCCCCGACGGGATCGGCGCGAAGCCCGATGAGGTTGATCCCGCGACGCTCAAGACCGCGCCCGCCGCGCGTGACTGCCCCGATTGTCGCGCCGCGGCGGGCGCGCTGACGCTGGGCGAGTTGGCGAAGCGGCAGCAGAACAGGTCGATGGCGGATTGCGCCGCGCGGCTCGGCTATTCGGCGACCTGGGCGGCGCGACTATCCGCCGACGTGCCGCTTTATCCCGACGCGCGCGTCGCCGAGGCGGCGGGGGCGCAGGAGTGCGGGCTGCGGGTGGTGAGTTTCGCGACCGCGGCACCGGTGACCCGCGTAATCGACTGGTATTATACCAAGACGAGTAAGGCGGGGTACGCTGCCGAGCACCAGCGCGACGGCACGATGCACGTGCTGGGCGGCACCCGCGGCGATGCTGCCTATGTCATATATGTGTCGCCGCGCAATGGTGGCGGCAGCGACGTCGATCTGGTGACCAACCAGGGAAATTGAGGGCGCGGCCCCTCCCCCAACAACGCGCGTGACGTTAGCGCCCGCGCGCCCTACAGCACCGCGATGCCTCTTATTCTCGTCATGGCCGGTGGCGCCCTGGGCGCTGGCGCGCGTCACCTCGTCGGACGCGCGACGCTGGTGTGGCTGGGCGTGGGATTTCCGTACGGCACGCTGACCGTCAACATTCTGGGCGGGCTCGCGATGGGCCTCCTCGTCGGCGTCTTCGCGCGCGTGGGAGCCATTGAGGGCTGGCGGTTGTTCGCCGGGGTCGGCGTGCTCGGTGGGTTCACCACATTCTCGTCCTTCTCGCTCGACGTGGTCAATCTGTACGAGCGCGGCGCGATCGCGGTGGCACTCGGCTACATCCTCGTCTCGGTCGTAGGCTCCATCCTGGCGCTGTTCGCGGGGCTGGCGCTGGTGAGGGCGGTGGCATGAGCGAGCAGCCCAACAGCGCGAAGGAGATGCCCGCCGATAAGGGCGTGCGCGAATTCAACGTCGGGTTCGACGACGACGGGATCCGGCTCGACCGCTGGTTCAAGCGGCACCTGCCCGAGACCAGCTTCACCACCGTCGCCAAATGGGCGCGGACCGGGCAGCTGCGGGTCGATGGCTCGCGCGCGGCCCCGGGCGACCGCATCGTCGCTGGTCAGATGCTCCGCGTGCCCCCACCCGAAGCCGTCAGGAGCGACGAGAAGCCCAAGCGCGAACGCGCGCCGCTGGCCGACGACCAGATCGCGTTCGCGCGCGACCTGGTGATCCACAAGGATCTCCAGGCGCTCGTCCTCAACAAACCCCCAGGCCTCGCGACGCAGGGCGGGACCAAGACCCACGAGCATGTCGACGGCCTGCTCGACGCGCTCCAGTACGAAGCGGAGGGTCGCCCCAAGCTCGTCCACCGGCTCGACAAGGATACCAGCGGCGCCCTGCTCGTCGCGCGCACCAGCCGCGCCGCCGCGTTCTTCGCCAAGGCATTTTCGGGCCGCACCGCGCGGAAAGTCTATTGGGCGTTGATCGTCGACGTGCCGAGCATCGACGACGGCATGATCGAGTTGCCGATCGGCAAACAGCCCGGCACCGGCGGGGAAAAGATGCACGTCGACGAGGAGAACGGCTCGCCCGCGCGCACCCGCTATCGCGTCATCGAGCGCGCGGGCAATCGCGCCGCCTGGGTCGAATTGCAGCCCTTCACCGGGCGCACCCATCAATTGCGCGTTCACATGGCCGCGATCGGCCATCCCATTGTCGGCGACGGCAAATACGGCGGCGCGGCGGCGTTCCTGACCGGCGGGATCAGCCGCAAGATGCACCTCCATGCGCGCCGCATCCGCATCGATCATCCCGATGGCGGATCGATCGACCAGACCGCCGATCTGCCGACGCACTTCGCCGAAAGCCTCGTCCAGCTGGGCTTCGATCAGGCGCTCGGCGACGCGCTGACGCTCGACGAGAAGACCCCGCCCTCCAAGACCCAGCTCAAGCAACGCGCCAAGGCGCATTCGAAGGGCATCCGCAAGGAACGTCGCGGCGAACGTCGCGGCCGCGGCACCCGCGAGAAGGATACCAAGCGCTAGAACGCGCTGACTTTACCTGACCCGTGTAAAATCATCGCGCTCTAGCGCGCGGCGAGCTGCTTCATCGAAGCGTCATCGCGGCGATACGGATCGGCGGCGTAGGCGACCCCGTCGTCGGTGGGCAGCGCGGTGAAATACAGCAGATAGATCGGCACCGGGCGCAGCAGTGCGAGCACCTGTTCGGGGTCCGACGAGCGCGCGTGGAGCGTCTTGCCGACCAGCCAGCGCCCCAGTCGCGGCGCGTCCTCCAACCGGACGCAGCCGTTGCTGAAATGGCGATCGTCCTTCGCGAACAGCGCGCGGTTGGGGGTATCGTGGAGGTAGATGCCATCGTCGTTGGGGAACTGGTATTTCACCGTCCCCATCGAATTGCCGTTCCCCGGTAACTCGCGTACCCGTACCTCGACGTCGCCCGCCGCGACCTTGCGCCAATCGACCGACCGCGCATCGATCACCCGCGCATCGGCGCTCCAATTCGACAACAGCTCGTACCCGAGCGACGACAGCGACGCGCCTGCGACGACCTTGGGGGCGATGTTCTTGCGGACCAGGCTGGTCGGGACATTCCAATAGGGGTTGAGCGTCGCATAGCGGACCATCCCCGCCATCGTCGGGGTCGGGGTCGCGGGCGTGCCGACGATAACCTTCATCGTTCCCTGCTGCGCGCCGCCATCGACGTACCACAGCCGCGCGGTCGCGGTGTCGACGACGATGTGCGGAGTCCACGGCCCCGGCAGCAGCCGTGCGCGTTCCAGGTTGAGCCGCAGCAGCCGGATCCGCTCCGCGCCGACATCCGATACCGGCTTGGCCTCGGTCACACGTGCGCGCGGTATGCTGCGATAGGGCGCGCCGAAGATCGACCGGTCCGATCGATCGAGCTCGATCCGCGGCGGCGTGGCCGGCTCATATTGCCGAAGCGCGACGCGCGGCGCGATCCGTGGCGCGGCGAGATCGGGCTGCCCGGCAAGCGCGCGGCGCAGGCCGACGTAAAAGGGGCTCATCCATTCGAGCCCGCGGACATAGGCGGCGAGCGACGGCACGAGCGCGGCGCGGCGCAGCACGTCGATCGCATCGGGCTTGGCCGGTTCCAGCCCCGGGTCCACATAGCGCAAGTCGATTCGCGGACGCCGCATGTCGGACACGAGCGCGGCGAGCGCGGCGGACAGCGCGATATCGGCGCGTGCCATCGCCGCGGGGTTGCCAGCTTGCGCCGCCGCTAGCTGTCGTCGCAAGCCAGACGGATCGTAGCGATCGGGGTCGAGCCCATCGACCGCGACGGTATCGACCAGGTCGACCAGCGCCGCCGCCTGGGGTGCGGGAAGCCCGTTCCGGCTCCACAGCGGCCAAAAGCCGCGTTGGCGATAGAACGGTTCGAGCGCGGCGGGCGCTGACGCGCGAATCGCCGCGGCGACCGCGCCATCGGCTGCCGCAGTCGAATCGGGTGCCTGCTGCGTCGCCGCACTGGCCGCCACCGGCGACCATGTCACCAGCGCCACCGCCGCGAGCCAGCCCGCACGCCGGGCGTAACCCCGCGCGCGGGTCACCTCAGCCGCGCTCGCCGCGGCGGGTCGGTGGCGGGGGCGGCGGCGGCGGGCAATGCGGTCCCTGGATCGCGTGATAGGCACCGTCACTGGTATAGAAGCCGTCGACGATCCCGTCGCCGTTGCGATCGGCAGCGACCGTGCCTGCGATCGCGCCCGGCCCGATCGGCGCGGCATAGCGCTCCATCGGCGGCGGCGGCGGCGGCGCGTCGTACATCCCGCCCCGATCATTGGTCTCGCAGCCCGCCAGCAGCACCGGCGCAAGGAGCAGTGCGCCCCACATTCCCTTGTTCATCAACATGCCTCCCATGTTCGCGACTCGCCAATCGCTCGACCGCGTTCGGCCGACGCTACCATATCGAGCGCCGCCAATGCGATACGCCG